>JAPXNL010000022.1:5517-13034 GCA_033808535.1 Clostridia bacterium | reverse complement strand
AAAACGACCCGCTCGCAATCCGCCGCGAGGATCTGCCGCGCATATTCAGGGAATACGATAAACTGGCGCGCGAGCTGATCCGCCGCAATCGCGAAGGGCGGAATATCAATTTCTTCCACTTCATGATTGATCTCGATAACGGCCCTTGCGTATACAAGCGCTGCAAGGGCTGCGGGTCGGGCAGCGAATATGTCGCGGTAACGCCCGACGGAGACATTTTCCCCTGCCACCAGTTCGTCGAGTTTATGCCCATGAAGATTGGCAACGTGTGGGACGGCACATTCGACAGGGAAATGCAGAAGAAGTTTGCTGACTGCAATATAACCTCAAATCCGGTCTGCCGCGAATGCTGGGCGAAATATTACTGCGGCGGAGGATGCGCTGCCAACAACTACAAATACAAGGGTGCGGTGGAAACGCCGTATGAAATAACCTGCGAGCTGGAGCGCAAGCGCGTCGAATGTGCGCTCGCCATAAAGGCAGCAACAGCTTAAACAGTAAAAAACAGCCGTTTTGTCACGGCTGTTTTGTTTTGGTGAAAGTTTAACATCCGGTTATGTGTTTTCGCGTATAAACTCGCTTGGCGACATGCCCGTTATATCGCGGAAAACGCGCGAATAATGCTGGCAGGACGAAAACCCGAACTCGAGCGCAGTATCGGTCACAGTATTTGCCGGGTCGAGCAGCGATTTCTTTGACAGCTCGACCTTGCGCCGCAATATATATTCGCGCGGCGGTATGCCGACCTCGCGCTTGAACTTCTGCTTGAAATACGATTCCGAATAATTGAGTGACGACGCAAGCGAAGCGGCTGACAGCTCGCCGTGTATGCCGTTGTCTATAAGCACCAGTGCGCGCCTGATCTCGGGTGAAAGAGCGTCACCGCGGTCGTATGCCGCCATGTCGGTCACCAGCCCGAATATAAAAAGCACCAGCTTGCAGCGCGCCTCGATAAACCGGATCGGGCTGCCGCTTGCTATGTCGCCGAACGCGGAGACGAGCAGCCTTCCGGTTTCGGCTGATATTTTAAAGGTGCGCGCGACAATCGAGCGCAGGCATTCCGCCACCATCTCCGCGTCGTCGGGCGGCAGACCGAGCAGGCGCTTGCAGGATGGATCGAACTGTACCCAGTAAAGGCATCCGCGCGACTGGTTCGCTTTACCCGTTGAGTGAGGCTCGTGAGGGAAGGTTATAAACACCTCGCCGCCCCCTATTGTATAATCGTGCCCGCCAACCGAGTATGTCTGACTGCCCTTTTCGAGATAGCATATCTCCGTCGCCGGGCCGTGGTCGTGCTCGATGAGTCCCGGCAGCGGACGCAGAAAGCGATAGCTGCCTATGTACGGAACTCCGATCTCGGCAAGTTCGGGCAATTCGAAAGTCTGCCATTTATTGCGCTCCATAAGGCATTTTACCCGCAGGCGCGAACATGGTGTCGACGCGCCGTCCTTTCGTCTTGCTTGTGTTGACAGAAAATGGTTGAAGCTGGATTGATTGCAGCTCTTTTTTTATAAATGCTACAGTATCAGGATGACATTCCCGTCCGGGTCCCGGACATAGAGCTCTCTGCCGCCCCAGACGGCAGTTATCGGCGGGTCAAGGGAAACGCCTTTGTCTTTAAGCTCTTCATATGTCCTGTCATGGTCGTCGCATTCAAGTACAATGCAAACTGCTCCCTCGTTTGACTTTCCCCACTTGTTTTCATCCCAGATCCAGAAAACCGGTTCATTATCATCATTTCCGAATGTTACACCGTCATAATTCGGGTCTTCGCTCAGCATTGTAAGACCTAGAACATCCCGATAAAAAAGGGCCAGCCGCTTCGGGTCTTTTGAGGAAATGTTCATCCCTTTAAATTTTGTTATCATTATTGTTCTCCTCTTTCCATAAATCTTTTGCTGCAAAACATCTAAAGGGCAACATGGCATTCCAAATGGACTGAGTGACGCGTCAGTAATGCACGGATAGCATCACGCTCTATTTCAACATAAACTCTTCCAGGCTAACATTCCGGCGATATTTCAGCGTGGCTTTTTTATCTTTTTCAATGATTGCCTTTGACAGGTCAATATTGTTGATTGCGGCAATTGCCACGATGCAATGCATAATATCCGCAAGTTCTGCAGCCAGTGCACTTGTGATGTCACCGCCACCTGTCTTTATTCCGGAGCGGATATTCAAAATTTCTGCAGTTTCTCCGACTTCTTCAACCAGTTTCATGAAAAGCCCTTGTTCCGTAATAGGCTCGGATGTGTATATATCCTTTAAATATCTTTGCATCACTGCTATCGATAATTCAGCCATTCCATTTCTCCATAAATCCGGATTTTCCGACAAACAGCGTCTTTGTATATCGCTGTAAACCGGTTTTGGATGATTTAAGCGCCTCCGTCATACAGTAGATAATAACTAAATATTATTTTGATTGCAAAAAACCGGCCCGATGCGCTATAATAAATTCATTATAATATATAAAACCGTTTAAATCAATATCGGGAGGCATAATAATGTCTGACTTCATCCGCGCAATAAAACTCCAAAATCCGGAGACAATACCTGTTTGGGTAAATATCCTTCCCGCCGCATGGATAAAATACGGCGAGGAACTTCAAAAGCTTATCGACCGTTACCCGCAGTTTTTCGGCGGCAGAAAGGTCGATCTGTCAAAAGTGAACGACGAGCTCAACCCCTTTTATCGGCTGGGCGGCTGCGTGGACGAATGGGGCTGTGTCTGGAGCAACATCGACGAGGGCTGCAACGCTATTGTTACCGGCCATCCGGTTAAAGACGAGGATGATGTGTTTGCGCTGCAAATCCCTCCGAACCGCAACGGCATGATACCGCACGGGTTCATGTACCTGCGCCTGCTCGACCTCTGCGGGTTTGAGAACGCCATGATGATGTTCGCCGAGGAAGGCGAAGCCATCCGTGTGCTGATCGACAAAGTGCTGGAGTACAATATTTATCAGTTTGCGCACATAATTCCGCATCTCGGTGAGGTGGCGTATTTCGGAGACGATCTCGGCATGCAGAAGGGGCTTGCCATCGGTCCCGTCAAGTGGCGCAAATATATGAAACCGTGCTACCGCATAATGTATGGAATGCTGAAGGCGGCCAAGCCCGACCTGCTTATCTACATGCACACCGACGGCTGCATTTACGAGATTATGCCCGACCTCATCGATTGCGGCGTGGATATGATTAACCCGCAGTACCGTGCCAATGGGCTTGACAACCTTGTGCGCGTCTGCCGCAAGGAGCAGATCATACCGATTAACCTCGACCTCGACCGCCAGCTGTTCCCGTTTGCATCGCGCGCCGAGCTGTTCGAGCATGTTGAGGAGTGCGTGAAAGCACTCTACCTGCCGCAGGGCGGACTCGCGCTGAACGTAGAGCTCAATTATGAGATACCGCTTGAAAACATAGCGTCAATACTCGATGCTGTGGAGAAGTGGAGATTTTACAAGGGTTAACTTATAGGCAATCCACAATACCCGACACTGGTGAAATAAATTCTGCCATAGTAAAATAGAAAAGCTCCGGATAAACCGGCGCTTTTCTATTGACTGCCAAATTATAATAAATGTTATTAACAATCAATAAATTGTATGGTATAATCAAACCATAGCAGACAATGGTCTAATAAACACTAACCGGCAAACACAAAAACACTGAAGTCAAGGTGAAATTTATGCATAAGACAACCGGTAAATAATACAATGCTTGCGACACCGGTCACCTTATCTTTCCATATTACTTCGCTTACGGTTTAATTTTGTATGCGGTTACATGGTTTTTAATATATATTCTTTATAAGTTTGTGATAAATGATCCGCCGTTTGTAAACGGGCGATACAGGCCCAAAAGACATGGCGGAAAATCAAAATCCGGAAAAGAAAGTGCTATGAGGCAAATTAACAAATACAGGTAGAAATTTCATGATATAACGCAGTATACTATAAGTGAAGGGACACATGGTAACCGGTCTGACTAAATAAAATTAAACAGGGGGCAGCCATGGAAAAAGAAAAACCTGATAAGTATGCCAAATACAAAGACAACTTTGTAAAGGCAGTTGAGGAAGAAAAAGCAAAACCCGTGATATGGGACGGCGATTTATCTAAAGTGGAATGGACTTTTGCCGACGACGATACCGGCATTGTTCAGAAGTTCCTCAGAGGCGAAATCAAAATTCAGGATAATACAGATGCAAGCAAAACAACGACACCCCTTAAAAAGAAGCGCAAAAAGAAAAATAAAGCCGTCAAGCCAGCCGGTCATACACTGCACTGCCGCAAGACAAATAACCTATAAGAATAGAAAAAAATACACGCAGCAGACAGATATTTTTCTGGGAATATCTGTCTGCTGCGTGTATTATATGCGGAAAAAGCGTAATTTAACAAATATATGGTAGAATAATAAGCATAGCAGGCTATATACTGAAAGCAAATAATACTAAAAAGGAAAATGCGCAAATGGAACTTTTACTTTTTATCCTTAAAAACTGCCCGTACTGCATCGAGGCGCGCAGATGGTGCGACGAGCTTATGAATGAGAACCCCGATTATGCCAAAATCAAAATAATGCTCATCGATGAGCGCGCGGAGCCGGAGCTTGCAAACAGCTACGATTATTATTACGTCCCGACTTTCTTCTGCGGTAATGTCAAACTGCACGAAGGTGCGGCGACAAAAGAGAAAATCCGCAGGGTTTTCGACGATTATCTGGAAATGACATCGCATGCGGCAGCCGATGCCGAATAAATCTGTAAAATTTAAAAACGTTACTTGACAAAACAATACCGGCATGATATAATACGCTGTACGGTAATATGCTTTACAGGAGGTGTGGCACAATGGCGGACATGGTTAAGATGGCTATGCTGCTCGATTTTTATGGCGACGTTCTGACCGATAAGCAGCGCGAAGCGATGGACATGTACTACAATGACGACTTTTCGCTTTCGGAAATCGCGGAGAACACCGGAATATCGCGTCAGGGCGTCCGCGACAGGCTTCAGAAAAGTGAACGTATAATTTCTGATCTTGAAGACAAGCTGCACCTGTTCGAGCGGTTCCGCGAGATGAAAGCCGACGTGGCGCGCATAATCGAAAAGCTTGAGCGTATAAAAAAGCTCGCCCCCGCAGAAATAAGTGCAATTATAGATATTGCAAAAGGCCTTTTGGATAAATAGCGCATGGGTAACGGTATGTTCTCGGGCCTGGTCGATAAAATGGCCGGAGCCCTTAAAAAATTCAGAAACAAGGGCAAGCTGACGGAAGCGGATGTCCGCGAGGGTATGCGCGAGATTAAACTTGCGCTGCTCGAAGCTGACGTCAACTTCAAAGTGGTGCGCGAATTTGTCGCGAAGGTCACCGAACGGGCGGTCGGCGCAGAAGTGCTTGAGAGTCTGGTTCCGGCACAGCAGATCGTCAAGATAGTCAACGAAGAGCTGATTGCGCTGATGGGCGGAACGGCGTCGAAACTTAACGTTTCTCCCAAGCCGCCGACGGTCATAATGATGACCGGACTTCAGGGCGCAGGTAAAACCACGCACTCGGCAAAACTCGCGGCGATGCTTAAAAAGCAGGGCAAACGCCCGCTGCTCGTCGCCTGCGACATATATCGTCCGGCTGCAATTAAGCAGCTGCAGATAGTGGGCGAACAGGCAGATGTGCCTGTCTACCAGCTAGGCGACAAGCAGAGTCCCGTCGAGATCGCGCGCGCGGGCATAAAGAATGCCATCGACCACGGCAATGACTATGTGCTCATCGACACGGCAGGCCGCCTGCACATAGACGAGGAGATGATGGCCGAGCTGCGTGAAATAAAAGCGGCGACCAATCCCACGGAGATACTGCTCGTTGTCGACGCGATGACAGGACAGGACGCGGTGAACGTCGCACAGACTTTCAACGACATGCTCGATATAACGGGCGTGATACTTACAAAACTCGACGGCGACACGCGCGGCGGCGCGGCACTCTCGGTACGCCATGTTACGGGCAAGCCAATCAAATTTATCGGCACAGGCGAAAAGCTTGACAAGCTGGAGCAATTTCATCCGGAGCGCATGGCGTCGCGCATACTCGGCATGGGCGACGTGCTCTCACTGATTGAAAAAGCCGAAGCCGCATACGACGAAAAAAAGGCGATGGAGCTGGAACGCAAGCTGCGCGAGCAGTCGTTCACGCTTGAAGACTTCCTTGACCAGTTCAAGCAGCTGCGTAAAATGGGCTCGATCGAGCAGTTGCTCGGCATGATGCCGGGTATTAAGCCGGGCGATATTGACAGCTCGAAAATCGACGAGCGCGCCATCGACCGCATGGAGGCGGTGATACTCTCCATGACGCCTGAGGAGCGCAACAAACCCGAGATTATCGGTGCATCCCGAAAAAAGCGCATAGCGATGGGCAGCGGTAACTCCGTTGAAACGGTAAACAAGCTGCTGCGCCAGTTCGAGGCGACGCAAAAGATGATGAAGCAGCTCTCCGGCGGTATGCCAAAGGGACTGGGAAGGCTGACCGGAGGACTGGGCGGAATCTCAAAGTCGATGTCAAAAGCGCAGAAAAAGCAAAAAAAGAAAAAGCGCTAATAAGCCGGCTGCGGTAAAGCGCTGCGATATTACATCAGATATCTGTTATAAAAATATAAATAAAAATATATAAACAAATTTCGGAGGAACACACATGGCAGTTAAAATCAGACTCAGACGCATCGGCGCAAAGAAAGCGCCTTTTTACAGAATCGTAGTCGCGGATTCGCGTTATCCCCGCGACGGCAGGTTTATCGAAGAGATCGGTTATTACAACCCCCTCACTGAACCGGCGGAAATAAAGATCGACGAAGAAAAAGCCAAAAAGTGGCTTGATAACGGCGCTCAGCCTACAGAAACCGTGCGCGATCTGCTTAAAAAGCAGAATATTATCGGCAGCTGACCGATACAATTAAAATGGTAAACTTAAAACAACTTTTAACTGATATCGCGTCGGCGCTGGTGGATAAGCCGGAGGAGATCTCAATCGAAGAGGAAACACAGGGCGATGAAATCACCCTGTACCTCAGCGTTGCAGACGGCGACATGGGTAAGGTCATAGGCAAGCACGGACGTATTGCCAAGGCTATACGCATGGTGATGAAAGCCGCCGCCAATACGATAAACCGCCGCGTGAATGTCGAGATAGTTGATAAGGAATAAGAAAGGGGATACGACAAACAGATCGTATCCCTTTTTGTTTGTGTTTGTATGCAACTTAGTAAATCATCAGCACAGAGTAAAGCCGGACAATCATTTCGACCGCGTCGGCAAATGTAACTGCACCGTGCGGGTAGAAGTAGTCGCCGGAGTCGAACACGCCGTAGGACTGCAGGCAACGCACGGCGGTGAGCGCCGCACTGTCGATCTCGCTCTCGTCACGGTATGCCTCGTACATGCGCACCGGCAGCGCGTATACGGAGGTGTAATCGGTTTCGTATTTTGCAATCAACGCGTCGATTTCAGCGCGCTCGTGAGC
>JAPXNL010000022.1:0-5507 GCA_033808535.1 Clostridia bacterium | reverse complement strand
CGTGAGCAGTTGCGTCGGGATCGAATATATAAACGGCGGTATCAATGCGGAAAGTCTGTGCTATACTTTCGCGGGAAGCACTGTCAAGACTCTGGTCGTTGGGATCCTTTAAAATAAAGTATGCACGCAGTAGCCGCTGTTCCTCAGGCGTTGCAAGGCTGTAGAGATATTCGTACTCTTTTTTGCCCATAATCGAGTACACCACCTCGCTGCCGTCGTCGCGCGTGAACGAATATTCACGCATTGGCAGTATGCTGCGCGAGAGGGAAAGGTAATCGAACCCGCAGCTTGCCTGATCGCGCGCCATCTTCGCATGTGTATATGACGAATTCTCAAGTATGCGGATGGTCAGCTTAAAGGCATATGCGTCATCCGGTCTGACCGCAAGTCTGTACATCGGGGTGTCCGGATAATCGGGGTCTGAATAAGGCTCGTAAAGCGCGGAAATCTCGGCTTTCAGCGCCGGGTCGGTAATTGTGCCCAGCAGGTCATCTTTAAAGCTGTCGGCTGGCAGCACCTGTGGCAGCAGGGGAGGTACGGTCTCAATAAAGCTTGCATATTCGTCAGAGTCAATTATGCTTGCAAGCTGCTGATAAGCGTTGAAATCGGTGCTGCTTCCCAGATAATCGAGCAGCATGATGCGCTCACGCCGGCTGGCGTACGGGTCAAAAGAGTAAAAGGGGAAAATAACGCAAAGCGGGGAGTTTTTGATCATCGCCTGTGCCGCTTCGTCACTGTGATATGAGCGGTTGCCGTTGCTGTCAGTTGTAAAAACGGACTTGAGTGAGAAAAACGCGTTTAGCTTGCGTTTTGCCGCCGCATTGTCAAGCGATGAAATTGTATATTCATAATCTGTCTGCGACAGAATCTGAGGCACGGTGTCGGAGGTAACCAGCAGGTCGCGCTCCGCAAGCAGCAGCATCGAGTTGAGCAGAAAAGCCGCCTGCTCGCGGGTTACGGGGCTGTCCGGCGTGATGGAAGCTATGAAGTTATTATATAGCTTTGGTGCGAGCGTGCGGTAGGAATACTGTATCATTTCCTCAAGCAGATACTCCGCACCGGCGGAGCGCATTGCTCCAATCCTGGTTCTGACCGCAAGCGGCAGTTCAGCCGAGTCGAGTGCCAGAAGCACGGAGTCGATGAATCCGCGCACGGTCAGCGCGGTATCTGCGTCGGGGAATTCAATTGTTGCATCGGATAAAAGCTCGCGGTATTTAATAAGGTAATTGTCGTGGATTTCGTCGGATTTGACCGCCGCGATCGGATTCGTCAGGCAAAGCGCTGCGATAGTTGCCGAAATGACAAGGCTTATAATCCGAACCGGCATACATGTCCGGCGGTCGCGGGCGCTTATAAAACTGAGCCTGCGGATGAGCTGGCGTCCGGCTCTTGACATCGCCGGTGCAGCTGCAGGTGTGCAGGCAGACGAGAGAGTGCTGCGGATCGATGCGCAGAGAAGCCCGGCGTATTTACCCGAACAAAGTCTGAACCGCGTCAGCGCCGTATAATCACAAAGCAATTCCGCGTCGTCGCGCATCTGTGAAAATGCAAACCAAACGAGCGGATTGAACCAGTACAGACAGGAAAGTGCACCGTAAAAGAAATTTTTAATATTATCGTGCCGGTGCAGATGGGTCAGCTCATGCGCGAGCACCAGCTCATAATCACGGCTGACGCTGCCGTCGGGCAGTCTCCTGGGACGATTTGCGCGGTCAATGATAACTGCCGGCGAAAAGATGCCGAGTAGCATGGACTTGTCGCCCCAATAAATTTCTACATTTCTTTTGATGCGGTACGCGGCAAGTATAAACTCCGCCTCGCTAAGCACGTCTTTATCAAGGCAAGGCGAAACGCGGCGGAGAACGCTCCGCCGTTGAATGTTGTATTTTACCAGACCAAACGTTAAAAGCAGTGCGGATACGGCAGCCCAGACTATGTATACCAGTGCGTTTTCTGCAGCAGTAATATCAGATTCTGATTTTAAAGCGGTGCCAAAGTCCTTTTCGCTAACCGTATCAATTGTTTCGATAACACCATACGAGCTGGCAGACGACTCATCATCGGATACCACGTCACCGGATAATGGCGAGTCTGCACCGTCAGGCGAAAGACCTGTTTCATCACCGTTCGCGTCGTGTGACGGTAAAACGTAAAAATCGGGTGACTTTACGCCGCTTATATCAAAAGACAAGGAAGCAAAGCTGTCGAAAATGTTAAAAAGTGACAGCTGGCTTTGCGGCAGCACCGGAAACATCAGCCTGATGATTAAAAGCAGCCATATATAATAATGAAATACAGGCGACAGTCTTCGGCCTGCCAATTTCTTAAAAAGAAAAATCAGCGCTATTGTTATACCCGACATTATCGCCAGCATGGCGAACGTCGAGACTGCGATCAAACGGCTCACTCCTTGTCAATTTCAGCTAAAATCCTCATAATCTCGTTCTTCTCATGCTCGTTGAGTTTGCCGTCGCGCACCAGTGCGGCTATGTACTGTGAAGGAGAATTGTCGAATATGCGGTCAACAAACGATCTAACCTCGTTTGTGATGCACTCGTCCTTGCTCAATACAGTCGAGTAGCGATACACACCTGTCGTGCGGTCGGCAGTAACTGCACCTTTGGAGATAAGCCTGACCAGCAGTGTGCGAATGGTTGTGTAGCTCCACATATTATCTTCGTCAAGCGCGCGGACTATATCGCCAAGTGTCATACCACGGTCGGAGGTATTGCTCCAAAGCGCTTTCATTATTTCCCATTCGGCATCAGAAATTTTAACCCGTCGCATACAATAATCCTACTTTCTGAAATATTTTTTGTTTTTATCCTGTGAAAGATTGATTACTGATTTTAAAGTACTTTCATAATATCATAATCACCTTTAATTGTCAAGTCATCTAATTTATTTTCATGCGTTGCATATAAAATATAGCTTATGCATAAATTTTGCAGATATGAAGAAAAAATTTAAAATTTTCGTGAATGAATCTTGAAATTTATGGCAATATGTGGTATATTTAATTACCAAAATAATAATGAGGGAAATCAGAGAGTGAAAACAGAGATGTCTGCCGTCACGCCGGGTGGGTTCCGCGGCTTGGCGGCTGTTAAAACCGTGTTGTTTGCGGGGTTGGATCTGATCTTTTCACCGCTTTTGGCATGGCTAGCTGCCTTAGCGATATACATACCCGAGGGGCGGAGTTTTACCGAATGCGTTTCTGCAGTACCGGTACTTCTGCTCGCTGCCGTTTCGGTGCTTACCCCGGTGTTATATTTCGTATGCGGTGCATACAATTTCTGGCGACGCGGCGCCCGATTGGAAGACGCGCTGCGGGCGCTGGCAGCTGCGGTTTTGTCAACGCTGTTTTTCGCGTTGTTTTCCGTTTTTGCAGGTGTCGGGCTTGAATTTGGTGTTTTTATAATTTATTTCAAGATTTTGTGCGGGCTTACACTGTCCTTGCGCTTTTTCCGCCGAGTATCTGCGCTATTCATAAAGCCTAAAACGCCGCAATACGGGCGAAGGTCAACTGACCGTATCATGCTGATAGGCGCAGGTGAAGCCGGTGAAAAGATACTGCGGCTTATCCAGGCTCGGACACCGGTGACGCGCCGTGGAGTAGTCTGCATAATCGACGACGATGTGCGAAAGCATGGCACTTTTCTCTGTGGCGTTCCTGTTATCGGGGGACGAAAGATGATCGAGTCAGCCGTCAGAGAATACAATATCGGTGAGTTAATCATTGCTGCACCGTCCATGAAGCCGCAAGAGCGCGGCGAGGTCGTCATGCACTGCGTCAGAACGCATGCAAAGCTGCTGATACTGCCCAATATATACAATATGGTCAACTGTGAAGTCAGGCTGGGCGAGCTGCGCGAGGTAAGGATAGAGGATCTGCTCGGACAGGACCCTATCCGGCTCGAGAAAGACCGGGTTCACGAGTTTATACGCGGAAAGCGGGTTATGGTTACAGGCGGCGGCGGCTCCATCGGAAGCGAGCTGTGCAGGCAGATTGCCGCGGGCGGACCGGAGCTGCTGATAGCGCTCGATATTTATGAAAATACAACATACATTCTTGAGCAAGAACTCCGCCGCGATTATCCCGACCTTAATCTGAAGATTATAATCGCCAATATATGCGACAGCGAGGCCATCGGGCGCGTATTTGAAGAATACAAGCCTCATACCGTGTTCAATGCAGCGGCGCATAAACATGTGCCGCTGATGGAGAACAATGTAATCGAAGCGGTAAAGAACAATATATTCGGCACGCTGAACCTTATACGCGCCGCAGACGCTTCGGGAGTCGAAAGGTTTGTGATGATCTCCTCCGACAAGGCAGTCAGGCCGACTAATGTGATGGGTGTGACAAAGCGCGTTTGCGAAATGCTCATGCAGGTTTACAGCCGCATTTCAAAAACGAGGTTTTCTGCTGTCCGTTTCGGAAACGTGCTCGGCACAAACGGCAGCGTAATTCCGCTGTTCCGCGAGCAGATCGCGCGCGGCGGTCCTGTGCAGGTCACCCACCCGGAAATAAAGCGCTATTTCATGACTATTTCCGAAGCGGTATCACTGGTTCTGGAAGCCGCCTCGCTTGCCCTGGGCGGAGAGATATTCGTTCTGGATATGGGCAAGCCGATAAAAATCACAGATCTGGCGCGCAGCATGATAATGCTTGCGGGCTATGAACCCGACAAAGATATAAAAATTGAGTATATCGGCCTGCGCCCGGGCGAAAAAATGTTTGAAGAGCTGATTATCGACCGCGATATCATGGCGCGCACGAAAAACAATCTGATTTTTATAGAAAAGCACGCCGGTCTGGATGAAGCCCGGCTGTTTGAGATGCTGGGCAAGCTCTCGACAGCAATCCATATAAGCGACGCGGAGGTTAAAAAAGTGCTCTGCGAGTATGTTCCTGAGTACGACAGCACCCCGGCGCAGGTGGACACGCTCAGGCAGGTTCAGAGGGATGGCGCTTAAATGCACAAAAGGTATTTATCCGACACCTAATCATCACATAACGCGGGTAAAAAATTAACATATGTTTTATATACGGTATATAAATTTGTGATAATATTTCAATGAATTATTAACGGATAACGGAGATACAACCAAAATGCGTGAACCGAAGGGAATAATACACGCGCACCCGGCTGATATATTGTGTTATGCGGCAAAACTTGTCGCTGCAGTGACTATTGCGATTGCGATACTGCTATTATCCTCGTTTCCGGTTGCGGCGGCGGAGCAGATAAACGAAACCGTCAGCCTTGCAAACGCAAGGAAAAACCAGTCCGGACCCGGATACTTCTGGGATAACATCAACGACACGCTGACATTAAACGGGCTAAATATCAACACGACCGACGACTATGGTCTGAAGATTCCCGACAACGCAACGGTCGTGCTCGTCGGCAACAACAAGATAACGGCTGCGAAAGTGGCGCTGCTGACAACCGGCACCACTATTTTCAAGGGCAACGGTACGCTTACGCTTACCTCAGGTG
>JAPXNL010000021.1:0-20853 GCA_033808535.1 Clostridia bacterium | reverse complement strand
TTGCACTTGACTTGACAATCGAGCGAAGCAAAGAAAGACGCAATATATAACAACGCCCGCGGTGCGCACCGCCATGCAGTCGGATACCATAAGTAACGAGTAATAAGCCCTATGCCCTAACGATACGACAACAATACACGCAAAAATATACCGCCGGAGTAAGGCTCTTAACCCCCACCGGCGGATAACGCACTGATATTAAAGCTATAACAAAAACGGGCATAAAAATTCGCCCGTAATAAATCATACACTGCCGGCAGCCGCAGCGCGGTACCGGCAGCGATTTATTATTTTCTGACAGCCTCTAGCGCCATTTTCAATGCGCGGTTGGAGGCGAGCCGCCTGATATGCTCGCGCGTGCCCGAAAGCGTGAGCCTGTCGACGGTCACGGAGCCGCCGTATGCGCAGGCGACATATACAAGCCCGACGGGTTTTTGCGGCGTACCGCCGCCCGGACCGGCAATGCCGGTTGTCGCAAGCCCGACGCTGCAGCCGAGCCGGGATAGTGCGCCGAGAGCCATCTCGCGCGCGGTCTGCTCGGACACCGCGCCGTGCATGCGCAGAGTTTCCGGGCTGACGCCGAGCGCAGACACCTTGACTTCGTTTGCATATGCCACGATGCCGCCGCGGAACACGTCGGAACATCCCGCGACATCGGTGATGCGCGAGGCGATCTGCCCGCCGGTGCACGATTCGGCGATGCCCAGCGTCAGCCCGTGCCCGCGCAGAGTATCGACCACAGCGTGCTCGAGGTCGGTGTCGATGCCGTATATATACGGCCCGATCTTCGTGGCGCGTATGCGCTCGATCATTTCGTCGCACATCCTCAGACCTTCGTCCGGGTCGGAGGTTTTGGCGGTGACGCGCAGCCGCACCTCGCCCTCCTTGCAGTAAGGCGCGACGGTTGGGTTGAGCGCCGACTCCATAAGCGGGCGCAGGCGCGCCTCCACAGCCGACTCTCCCATTCCGGTGATGTTTACATTCCGGCTGACGAGTATCTCGGTCGCAAATTTGCGCAGATACGGCATCACATAGGTATCAAACATCGGCTCAAGCTCGCGGGGCGGGCCGGGCAGCATTACGACAACCTTTCCTTTTTCCTCATCTTCCACGGCAAGCCCGGGTGCGGTGCCCCAGTCGTTGTCGAAAACGACTGCTCCGCGCGGTATCATCGCCTGTTTGATATTATTTTCCGACATTTCCGTGCCGCGCCGGTCAAAAAATTCGCGTATGCGACAAAGTGTGCGCTCGTCAGGCACAAGTTCGCGCCCAAGCGCCGCGGCGACAGTTTCTTTTGTCAGGTCGTCGTATGTTGGCCCGAGTCCGCCGCTGGTGATAAGCAGATCGCAGCGCGAGAGCGCGCCGTTTACGGCTGCCGCCATGCGCGCGGGGTTGTCGCCGACGCACGCCTGGTAATACTGGTTTATGCCAAGCGAGGCAAGCCGTTTTGAAATAAAGGCGGCGTTGGTATTCACAATATCACCGATCAAAAGCTCGGTGCCGACGCAAAGAATTTCAGCGTTTGAAACTTTTATCATAATGTCTGCACGCTTCCGGATTATAAAATTACGGGTAAAAAGCCGGTTCCGTCAGGTTCCGGCTTTGATTATACTTATTTTGTGCCGTACAGACGGTCGCCCGCGTCGCCCAGGCCCGGGAGTATATACGCATGGTCGTTCAGCCGTTCGTCGAGCGCGGCAGCGTAAATGTTTACGTCGGGATGATCGTTCTGAATCCGGGCTACACCCTCCGGGGCGGCGACAAGGCACATCAGGCGGATATCGGTTACACCCTTCTCCTTGAGCATTGACACTGCGTCGGAGGCAGAGCCGCCGGTTGCAAGCATCGGATCGCAGAGGATGACGGTGCGCAGCTCTATGTCGGAGGGGAGCTTGCAGTAATATACAATGGGATTGTGCGTTTCCGGGTCGCGATAAAGCCCGATATGCCCGACTTTTGCGACAGGTATAAGGCTGAGCAGACCGTCGACCATGCCGAGACCCGCGCGGAGGATCGGCACGATTGCCACTTTTTTGCCGTCGATCTCGTATGCCCTCATTTTCTGCATGGGCGTTTCGATATCAACTTCCGTAAGCGGAAAATCACGCGTGACCTCATAGCCCATCAGCATTGAAATCTCATTGAGCAACTCGCGGAAGTCCTTCGGCCCCGTTTCGATTTTGCGCATGATTGTCAGCTTGTGCACAATGAGCGGGTGATCGATAAGGTGAAACGTTCCCATTAAAAAATACCATCCTATTTAATTATTTAATACATGAAGCAATTGATCTGTATATATTTTTATAGACAATAAATTATCAGAGTTCGTCAACTGTCAGCTCGAACGCCGGCAGGTAATCCTCCATGAACCGGTGCAGCTCAGGCAGGGGATTTGAAAGCAGAGTGGAATAAAGAGTCTTTCTTGCCTCGCGGAATTCGTAGTTTCCGCATTTTTCCTCTTCGATGCATTTAATGTATGCGCACAGCTTGTCCGCAGCTTTCACAAGCGGAAAGAGTTCTGCGTCAGCCTCCGTCCCCTCCTGCGCGATAAGCTGCGCATATTCGCAGCGCATTTCGTCCGGCAGCTTTGACAGCAGCACGCGGCCGGCGTTGCGCTCTATTTCAGAATAAGCCTCGCGCATGCCGGAGTTGAAATACTTCACCGGCGTGGGCATATCGCCGGTGTATACCTCTGAGGAGTCATGATAAAGCGCCAGCAGGACGGCGCGCCCGCAGTCGTAGTTTTTGCCGAAATACTTGTTGCCGATCAGGGCGAGCATGTGCGTGACCGCTGCCACCTCGGCGCTGTGAGCCGCCAGCGTGTCGGGAGTGACGTTGCGCATAAGGCTCCACCGCTCGATATATTTCTGCCTGAATAAAATAGCGAAAAAATTGTATGCCATAATAAGTCTGCTCTCCTGACATCATTGCGCATATAACCGCGCACATCCCCAGCACCGTACATTATAACGCCGAACGCATCCCTGCGTCAAGGCAAAAAACGTAAATATACACAAAACATGCAGGGCAAACAGCTTCAAAGTTATCAGCAGAGAAATGGCTCGAAAAGTTTGTGTAAAATGCGCATGCGTAGAAATTGAGGGCCGAAATATGTGAATAGTGCACAACAAAAGTGCTCTCGACCCTAAACTACACCCATAGTTATATTGTCTGTATTATGTAAATAATAATTACAACCGATCAATGCAGGCTCGATATGTCGCCTGAAAGCAGGAAAATACACGCTATAACGGCCGGTAATAGTAAATAATAATTACGGCATCGTGTCTGGCGCGAAGGAATTTGAAGGTGCACCAATATACGGGATAAATATGAACAAATAAAAACAGGGTTTTAAACCATAGCAATACAATGTGTATACAGTGCGTAAATTTGAGCCGAGGTTCGTCGCTATTGACAACTTTCCGTATTTATGTTATTATAATTGAGTGAATTTTGGGGTACGACGACGGTTGTATTATAAATAAGTATAATAAATTCTTAACGGATTATTAACGCTAACCGGCGTTCATAGCCCAGTCGCAGCAGAAACAAAGAATTTCCTGTACCGATACCGACCGGTTAAAAGTATATTGCGGCATAGCGCACGAGTGGCGTGTCCCCCTGCACAAAACAGGCTGTTTTGGCTGCTTCGGGACTCATACCCGCACTATAATCACCCGGTGTCATGTTAAGGAACGGTTGCGGCGCTTACCGGTTCAGAGGAGCAAAAAAGCCGCCACTTATTCCCAAAATCTTGTAGGAGGAAATCATCCACATGAACAAATCGCATGCACAAAAGCTGATTGCCATTTTCATGGCGATTGCGATGATGTTCGGCGCACTGTCGGTTATACCTGTTTCGGCAGCCGATTCGGCGGCAACGGACAGCGCGGATTCGTCGCAGGACGCGGCGTATGACGAGTCGTCCCAGGCGTCCGAAGCCGAGCTGGAAATCTACGGTACGTACAACCGGACACTTGCGGAAATCGAGGATATGATAAACGCGATCTCATACAATGATTATAACTCGAAGTACGCTGATGTGCCGAAGGCGGAGCAGACCGTCACAATAAACGCCGCGGACTACGATCCGGAAAATACGACTGCGGACGTAAAGGTTTTAAATGATTACGAAGGGATGCCGGGTCGGTCTCTGCAGATGGGCCCGACAGGTAAAACTACCTGGCATGTAAACATTCCGAAGACCGGAAGATACGCAATGCGCATCACCTACATTCCCGTGATCGGTGACACCATCACGACCGTCGAGCGCATGCTGTACATAGATGACAAGCTGCCCTTCTCTGAGGCGCGTTATTTCTATTTCCCGCGCTCATGGGAGTATATAACAAACGAGGACGGCTCGTTTGACATAGACATTATCGGAAACGACATCCGTCCGATAAGGCAGCAGAACCCGGTATGGAATACATACTATCTGCGCGACTGGCTTGGCTATACAATCGATCCGTTTGAATTTTATTTCACCGAGGGCGAACACACGATCACGTTTGTGGGCGCCCGCGAACCTATTGTTATTTCCACAATCGAGTTCTACCGCTACGATGAGGAAATAAGCTACGAGGAATATATCGAATATCACAAGTCCAAGGGCGCGAAGGAAGTCACCGGAATCGAGCCGATTAAAATTCAGGCCGAGGCCCCCATGCTGGTTTCAAACGCCTGCCTTTACCCGATAAACGACCGTACCTCCGCTCTTACCGAGCCGCAGGACCCAGCCGTTATCAAGTTCAACATCCTCAACAGCTCCGTTGTCGGACAGTGGATGAGATATAAGGTTGACGTGCCCGAGTCGGGGTTCTACACGATAGCCACCCGCTTCCGTCAGAACTCCCTCATCGGTATGTTCACCTCCCGCAGGATCAGAATAAACGGCGAAATACCGTTCCGCGAGGCAAGCTACTGCCGCTTCAAGTATTCGCCTGACTGGCAGAGCCTGCCGCTCAACAACGGCAAAACCAACTTCATGTTCTACCTTGAGAAAGGCGAGAACATAATCGAATTTGAAGTCGTGCTGGGCGACATGGTCGATTACGTATACCGCATCGGCCAGCTGATAAGGGAACTCAACATGGCATATCAGGAAATGGTCATGCTGACCGGTCCCACACCCGACGCCTACCGCGACTACGGCTTCACCCGCATTACGCCCGATGCCGTTCGTACAATAGGCAAGGCTGCGCAGGAGCTTTATAACATCGCCAAGGAACTTTCCGAGATAACCGGTGAGCTTGGCGACCAGGTTGCGACGCTTAACACTCACGCCATGCTGTTCCAGACAATGGCTGAGGACGAATATGAGATAGCGCCCAACTTCGTTACATTTAAAAACTATATAATCGCAACATCCAACTGGCTGTATGCTTCGCTCGACCAGCCGCTGAAGCTCGACTACTTCACGGTTCAGGGAACAGACGAGTCGCTGCCCCCCTCCAAGGCCAACTTCTTCCAGGCTGCTTGGTTTGAAATCAGGGCTTTCATAATGAGCTTTACGATGGACTACACCACCATCGGTTACCGCGATGAAAGCGTTGACGGCGTGGAACATGAATACGACGGCGAGGTTGAGATGTGGATCGTGTCCATTCTGGGACGCGACGACGCTCTGATTACACGTTACCTGATAGACAACTACTTCACGCCAAACTCTAATATAGCGGTTAATATAAAGGTTATTTCAGCGGGCCTGACTGAAGCGATTCTGGCAGGCATCGGACCTGACGTTGCGAACATGAGCTCCATGGATACCATAACGTGGGGCCTGCGCGAAGCCGTTGAACCGCTGAACGACAAAGAAGGCTTCGACGAGGTCAAGACATGGTTTGACGATGCGGCGTTAACGCCTTTGACGATGGAGAACGCGAAGGGCGAGGTTCTCACATACGGTCTGCCCACTGTCATGGCGTTTTACATGATGTTCTACCGCGTCGACACACTTGCCGAGCTTGACCTCGAGATACCCAAGACATGGAATGACCTCTACGACATCCTGCCGGTGCTCCAGAACAAGCACATGCAGATCGGTCTGCCGACCTCCCTTGTAGGAACAAACATATTCCTGTATCAGCTGGACGGCGAACTGTATGCCGAGAACGGCAGACGCATAAACCTCGACTCCAACGTAGGACTCAAGGCGTTCGAGCTGCTGACCGATATGTTCAAGAAATACAGCTGCCCTGTCGAATACGACATATCGTGGTTCAGAACAGCGCAGATGCCGATTCTTATCGCCGACGCAATCGGCACATATAACACGCTGATGGGCTTCTCCGAACTGCGCGGTCTGTGGGAAATGGCTCCGCTGCTCGGCTTTGAGCGCGAAGACGGCACTCTCAACGTGACATCTCCCACCACGGTTACCGCGATGGTTATCCCGAGAGGCGCATCGGATCCCCACGCCACATGGGAATACATGAAGTGGTATACCTGTGAGGAGACCCAGATCAGGCTGGCTAAGGAACAGCTCAACGTTGCTGCGAACCCGACTACAAAGTATAACACTGCAAACGTGAATGCCCTGCTCTCGCTGGCATGGACCGAAGACGAGCTCAAGGCGGTAAAAACTCAGCTTAACAACCTTGTCGGAATACCCGAATATCCGGGCTCCTACATCGTTCCGGTCTATGTAAACAACGCGTTCATGTCTGTATATAACGAAGGTACAAATGCCATTAGCGCGATGCTCGACCGTATCCTCGACATCAACAAGGAAATATCGCGCAAACGCAGGGAATTCAAGATGGATTACCTTGAGATCTCCTACGGCGGGTCGTTTGTGGAAGGTGAACCCACAGAAGACAGCGCTTCGTAACAACCGGCCGCCAATAAAATTCTGTAAAGGAGAAAACGCCAAATGACTAACGATGCAGTTAAAAAGGCGCCCGGTAAGCAACCGAAATTACGCCGGGACATGACCAAGGCAGAGTACATATGGTCTGAGATGAAGCGTACTTGGGTCGGGTATGTAATGGTATTGCCCTTCCTTATAATGTTCACGCTCTTCACCGTAGTGCCTGTCGTGCTCTCGATACTGCTCAGCTTCACGAACTTCAACATGCTCCAGTTCCCGGACTTTGTGTTCATGGACAACTACATAAGATTGTTCCTTGACGACGACCTGTTCGTCAGGGCGTTCCAGAACACAATGGTCTTCGCTATTGCGACAGGACCGGCTTCGTATATCATATCCTTCCTGGTCGCATGGTTTATCAACGAGCTCTCTCCGAAAGTAAGAGCATTCGTTACGTTCATCTTCTACGCACCGTCCATTTCGGGTAACGCATATCTGGTATGGCAGCTCTTATTCCAGGGCGACATATACGGTTATGTAAACGGATGGCTGCTCAAGATGGGCTTTATCACAAAACCTATCGTCTTCTTCAAGGACACGAAGTATATAGTTACGCTTTGTATAATCGTCGCGCTGTGGACATCACTCGGTACCTCGTTCCTTGCATTTATCGCGGGACTTCAGGGTGTCGACCGCTCGCTTTATGAAGCAGGTGCTATCGACGGCGTTAAAAACCGCTGGCAGGAGCTGTGGTATATAACACTCCCCTCAATGCGTCAGATTCTGCTGTTCGGCGCGGTGCTCTCCATAACCGGTTCATTCGGATTCGGCGGCATAGTTACGGCGCTTTGCGGTTATCCTTCAACCGACTATGTAGCATGGACATTGCAGCACCACCTGCAGGAATACATGACTACGCGTTTCGAGTTCGGTTACGCCTCCGCTATCTCGCTGGTTCTGTTCTTCATAATGATTGGTGCCAACGTGCTGGTGCAAAAATTGCTTTCGAAGGTGGGTCAGTAATATGGCAAAACTCAGAACAAGAAAGCATAGGGTCGTCCTTAACCGCTCGGTTGGCGGAGACACGGGTATTACAATCATACTCACAATTATGGGCATATTCATGTTCCTGCCCATGTGGTACCTGCTTGTAACCTCCCTGAAACCGCTGGGCGAACGCAACATCACACCTCCGCGATTCTACGTAATAAGGCCGACACTGCAAAACTTCATCGACCTTTTCACGAACATGACCTCGACATGGGTCCCCATCTCGCGCTACATCTTCAACACCATTGTTATTTCGGTGTTCGCGACCTTCGGCTGTCTGGTTCTCGGATCGCTGACCGCTTACGCGCTCTCCAAGATCCGTTTCCCGGGCTCGAATGCGATATTCGCGGTTATCAGATACTCTCTGATGATTTCGGCGACGGTTTCGAACATCACAAACTTCATCATCTTCGTTGCTCTCGGCTGGCTTAACACCTATCAGATTTCGATTATCCCCGTATGGGCATCTACGTTGGGTCTGTACCTGATGAAACAGTTCATCGACGGTAACGTATCTGACGAAATGATTGAAGCAGCCCGAATAGACGGTGCTTCAGAGCTTCGGATCTACTGGGACATAGTTATGCCGCTGGTTAAACCGGCATGGCTGACTCTTATGGTTACGACATTCCAGAACGTGTGGAACACCGGTGCATCCGGATATGTCTGGAGCGAAAACCTTAAGACCTTCAACACGGCTATTGCAACGATATCGGGCGTCAGCACGGGCGCTTCGAGCGCCGCGATCGTCCTGATGATGAGCGTGCCGATTACGGTGTTCATCATCAACCAGTCGAAGATAGTCGAGACGATGGCCTCGTCGGGCATGAAAGACTGAGGAGGGCAAGTTGAAAGTGAAGAAAATGATTTCACGAATAACGGCTGCCGCTGCGGTCATTTTGATGATCGTCGCCTCGGTCGTCCCGACGTATGCAGCAGCATACGCCACATACACATACGAAATAAACGGCAGACCGCAGGCATCGCCTGATGCCTACTCGCCGGTTATGCAAATCGACTCGGCGTACATGGGTCTGCCCAGTCCGATGGCCGATCCCCGCGACCTGGTCGTCGGTCCGGACAACTGCATTTATATCGCAGATGCGGGCAACAACCGCATTGACGTGCTTGACCCGTACTTCAAATTCAAGTTCGAGATATCAACATTCATCAACGATCAGGGAATTCCCGACGGACTCAGCTCTCCGTCCGGCGTATTTGTAACTGATGAATTCATATATGTCGCGGACACTGAAAACAACCGCATAGTTGTTTTCAATCTCGACGGTACATTTAACCACCTGCTCGAGGAACCGACATCCCAGATCTTCGAGGACAACGCGATCTATAAGCCGATCGCACTCGCGGTAGACGCGGCGAAACGTATATATGTCGTTTCGTCCACTACATACCAGGGTATAATGTCCCTCAACGATAAGGGCGAATTCCAGGGCTTCATCGGTGCTCAGAAAGTTACTTACAATATAATTGATATTATCTGGCGTTCCTTCCAGACCGCCGAACAGCGTGCTCTGTCCACTCAGTATATTTCCACTGAGTATAACAACATCACAATCGACGACCGTGGATTTATTTATGTAACCACATCGTCTATTGATGAAGGCGCACAGCAGAGCTCGATCAGCGACAGGTCTTCGACTTACGCTCCTGTTAAGAAGCTGAATACCGCGGGTATCGACATTATGAACCGTAACGGCTTCTGGGGCCCCGGCGGCGAAGTCAACGTCAACTACTCGGCGATATTCTCCGATATAACAGGCCCGTCCAAAATTATCGACGTGGCGCTCGGCGAAGAGGGAACATGGTCCATCATCGACGAAAAGCGCTCCAAGGTATTCACCTATGACAGCGACGGCAACCTGCTGTTCGCTTTCGGTGACAAGGGCATGCAGATCGGCAACATCCAGAGCATCGAAGCGCTTGCCTACCAGGGCAGTGATTTGATAATTCTGGATAAGACCGCAAACAACCTCACGCTCTATACCCGCACCGATTACGGTGACACACTTATAAACGCACTGCGCAATGAAAACAACCGCAGATATGACAAAGCGGTTGAAGACTGGAAAGCCATCCTGCAGCGCAACACCAACTTCGATACCGCATACGTCGGAATAGGCAAGGCGCTTTATCGCAGCGGTAACTGGACGGAAGCAATGCAGTATTTCAAATACGCATACGATGTCTCCAATTACTCGAATGCCTTTAAGATGTATCGTCAGGCATGGGTGGCAAAATACATCATCGTCGTACCTATTACGGTCGTCGTAATATGCTGGGGACTTGCAAAATTCTTCGGATATGCTGCAAAAGTCAACAAAAAGACCGCACTGTCCACAAAGAAACGCACATTCGGTCAGGAGATCCTCTACGGCTTCCACCTTATCTTCCATCCTTTCGACGGGTTCTGGGATCTGAAGCATGAAAAGCGCGGCTCAATCCGCGGCGCGATATTCTATATAGCGCTCTCGGTGCTGGCTTTCACATATCAGGCCGTAGGCAGAGCCTACATTTTCAATCCGCGTGCATCGTACGCGAGCATACTCGTGCAGGTAACCTCACTGCTGGTCCCGCTGTTTTTGTGGGTAACCGCCAACTGGTGTCTGACGACTCTGTTTGACGGTGAAGGCAGCTTCAAGGACATCTTTATAGCGTCTTCGTATTCGCTCATTCCGATCCCGCTGCTGATAATTCCGGCAACGCTGCTGACACATCTTATTACCGCATCGGAAGCAAACCTCTACACGCTGCTTATTTCAATAACATGGTACTGGGTCGGTATACTGCTGTTCTTCGGAATGATGGTCACCCACGACTACACGCTCGGTAAAAACATACTCACAAGTATCGGCACCATAGTCGGAATGGCGTTCATAATGTTCGTTATGATTCTGCTTTCGACACTGGTGGTTAAGATGGTCGGATTCGTTTCGAACATCGTAACAGAGATTTCGTACAGATTGTAACCGGATTACAAGGATAGGAGAACATGGAAATAATGAATAAAATCAGAATTATTTCGGCGCTGCTTATCTTCGTAATGCTGTTCGGAACGGTTGCCAATCTGTCGATTCTGCCTGTTTTCGCCGCTGAAGCGACCGAAGAGGAAGAAGAAGAAGTAATCGATTACCGGACAGAAGTTTACGCAACGCCTGAAGACAAACTTGCAACCATGAATCTGGAGGTTGCCGGGTTCGGCTACGAGCTGTACTACCATTATTATACCGGTGAAGTAGCACTCAAAAATGTTGATACCGGCATGATACTGTTTTCGAACCCGTATGATGTAGCCACGCCGATGCCCAGCGGCACATCATCTTCGGACAACGTAAAGGATCAGCTGCTCTCTCAGCTTATCATCAAGTATACTGACAACGACAGCGAAGTTTCGATGTTCTCATACGTCGAGGCAGCGCTGCGCAAACAGATTAAAAAGAAGAACCTTAAAAACGGCTTCCGTGTCGAGTACATACTTGGCCGTCAGGAAACCCGTAAGCTCGTCCCGAAGTATATCGAAAAGAACCGCTTTGAGACGCTGATTCTGGCTAATATAACGGATTCCGGAAGATTTAAGAAGATTAACGCGTTCTACACGCTGAAGGACCCGGATGATCCTACACTGACGGAACGCGCAAAGCAGGAGCTGCAGTCGACATTCCCGATCACCAAGAAAATGGCGGTTTATGTGTTCGACCCGTACGCTTCTGAACGCGAGCTCAACCTTATCGAACAGATAATCAGAGAGTTCTGCCCCAACTACACATACGAAACACTTCAGGAAGACCACCTGATGACAGAGTATACCGGTCAGGATACCGACCCCGCTCTGTTCAGAATGGCTCTGGAGTATTACCTTGACGAGTACGGTCTGTCCGTACGTCTCCCCGCAAACGGTATTAAGTTCAACGAGGCGACATACTCGCTGACCTATGTAAGAATCCTTCCTTACATGGGCGCCGGCTCGTCACAGTTCACCGGCTACACCGTTATACCCGACGGCAGTGGCACGTTGGTGAGATTTGAGGACATCAACAAGCACGGTACTGCAAGAACAATCTCCGGCCAGCTTTACGGTCAGGACTATGCATACCATGAAATCAGCGGCGCGCACCAGCAGGTGATGCGCATGCCGATATTCGGTGTCGTGGAAGACTATGAAGGTGAGATAGTAACTCAGGAAGTTACTACCATTACAACATACATAGACGAATACGGCATCGAGCAGCCGCTTGATGAACCAATTATGGAGCTGACAGAGGTAAAGACTCCGTATACCGAGACCCGCGGCTATGTGGCAATAATCGAGGAAGGCGACGCGCTGGCCAAGATTGTTACCGACCACGGCGGAAATGTGCTGCACAAGTACAACTCGGTATTCACAGAGTTCTATCCGCGTCCCAAAGACTCGTATAACCTTGCGGCATCCATCTCAGTCGGTGCGAACGCAACCTGGACAGTCGTTTCCGAGCGCAAGTACACCGGCAGCTATCGCATACGCTACATTATGCTGACCGATGAAGATATAGCCGCCGAGAAAAACATAACAAACTATTATGAGTCAAGTTATGTCGGCATGGCTAAAGCGTACAGGGACTTCCTGGTTCGCAAAGGTCTGATTCAGAAGCTGTCTGAATCCGGAAAAGAAAAGGGCGACGATATTCCGCTCTACATCGAAACGCTGGGCTCCATTTACACGCAGGAAAAGATTTTGAGTATCCCTGTAATGGTTAAGACCCCGCTGACGACATTTGAAGATCTGAAGAAGATGTATGCGGACCTTTCCGCACAGGGAATCAAAAATGTTAATTTCAAGCTGACCGGATTTGCAAACGGCGGTATGGACTGCACGACACCGTACAAGGTCAAGTTTGAAAAGGTTCTGGGCGGAAACGACGGGTACAACGACTTTATAAGCTATGCAAAAGAGAATTCGTTCGGCGTATTCCCTGAATTCGACTTCTCGTATGCAAATGAGGACAAATGGTTTGACGGATTCTCGTACCGCAGAGACGCTGTTAAGACAATCGACTCGCGCTACACTCAGAAACGTGAGTACGACGCTTCGCTTCAGTACTTTACCCGCACCGGTCTGATAGCGATTTCTCCCTCGGTGTTTGAGAAAATCTTCGCATCGTTTGAAGTCTCAATGGATAAGGTTGGCGAAGTAGTTGGATTATCGGTTGCCTCTCTCGGCTCCGACCTCAACTCCGACTTCGACAAGAAGGATCCGTACAACCGCGAGGACTCCAAGGGATTTGTAAAAGATACACTTGAGAAGCTCAACAACAAGTATGGCAACCTGATGATCGACGGCGGCAACGCATACGCGATTCCATATGCTACACATGTTCTGAACGCAGCGCTTGACTCCAGCCGCTACACATATGCAAGTGAATCAATACCGCTGTTCGGACTTGTATATCACGGTTACCTCGACTTCGCCGGCACGCCGACCAATATGGCAGGCGACCTGCGTTATGAAACACTTAAGATCATTGAAAACGGCGCTTCACCTTACTTCGTTCTCGTATATCAGAACATCGCGAAACTTAAGGAAAGCGGATATTCGGAATACTATTCCGTTGCGTATGATATATGGTTCGAGGACATGGTCGCCAAATATAAAGAGCTGAACGAGGCGCTGTCGAGCGAAAAATACGCTACGATAGAGAACCATGAATTCCTCATCGGCGAGCGTATACCCACCGAAGAGGAGCTGGCAGCCGACGCCGCCGCTGCAGCAGCAGAAGCCGAAGCTAAGGCTAAGGCTGAAGCAGAAGCTGCCGCAAAGGCTGAAAAAGCCGCAAAACTTGCCGAGCGTAAAGCAGCCGAAAGCGGTGAAACAATCGACGAAACAGCCGGTGAAACCGGTAGCACTACTGACACAGCCGGCACGGATACAACCGATACCGAAACCACAGGCGAGACCACCGGTGAGACAACAACCGATGAAACCACCGAAGGCGAAGCTGAGGAAGAAGGCTATCAGTACACCAAGTATACCTCGGACAACGGCATGATTGTCAGGGTGACATATTCAACCGGTAACAGCTTCATTCTTAATTACAACTCCTTCGATGTGACGGTTGAAGGTTATACCATCCCGGCACTTAGCTATATAAAGATAGAGGGGTGAGAATAAATGACTAACGCTTCAACCGTAAAGCAAGCGCCTCCGAAAAAAAGACGCAAACAGGTTTCTCTCGACAAACGGAAAGCGCGTTCCGGATGGATCTTTGTAATGCCCTTTGTGCTGGGCTTCCTTATAATCTATCTCCCGGTTATTATTGACTCTTTAAAATACAGCTTCAATGAGATAAAGATATTGCCCGGCGGCGGATACGTACTTGAGCCTGTCGGATTTGAAAACTATCAGAAAGCACTGTTTGAGGACCCGTCTTTCGTCCGCACGCTTACCGGCGGCATTCAGCAGCTGATATTCGACATACCCGCGATCGTAATCTTCTCGCTGTTTATGGCGGTGCTGCTCAACCAGAACATGTTTGGCCGGGCGGCATTCAGAGCGATATTCTTCGTTCCCGTCATTTTAAGCACGGGTCTGATTGAACAGATCGACCAGACAAACGAACTGCTTTCATACATGGGTGACACGACCTCGGGTATCGATACAGGTACCGGCCGCGATACCGTTACGGAAATTGTTTCGGCTGCCGACTTGTCGATGCTATTCCGAAACATGCAGGTTGGTACTGAGCTGCTGACATATGTTTCAACATATGTTAACCAGATTTACAACATAATCAACCGCTCCGGCGTCCAGATGCTTATCTTCCTTGCCGGCTTGCAGTCGATATCGCCCTCGATTTACGAATCGTGCTCGATAGACGGCGCAACCGCATGGGAAACCTTCTGGAAGATAACCTTCCCGATGATCAGCCCGATGATACTGGCGAATACAGTTTATACCGTTATAGACTCGTTCACATCGCAGTCTAACACGGTCATGAACTATATCTCCACTGTGTATCAGGAGGCAGGCGGGCAGGTTGTAAGCTCCGCTATGTCATGGATGTACTTCCTGCTGGTTATCGGCATCATCGCAGTGGTGGTTGCGGTACTCTCGGCGTACATCTTCTACCAGAAGCGCGATACTTGATGGAGGTAAGTTGAATGAACGCAACAAATATAGAAAACGCTCCGAAGATCTTAAAGGAATCCAAGAACAAGATCCGCGTAGAATTCAATCGCACCTCCAAGTGGACGCGATTCAAGATCAAATACCTTTCCTGGAGCTTCCTCGGGCAGGTAATATTCAAACTGTTTAGATTGATACTGCTAATCGGCATCTCGTATGTCATACTGCTTCCGTTCTTCTCGAAAATAGCCTCATCGTTCATGGCCCGCGAAGATTTCGTGGACGTGACGGTTAAGCTTATCCCGAGAAACCCGACGCTTGATACGTACGAAGCGATTCTTGAAGAGTCCGGTTATTTCACGGCGATGTTCAACACGTTTGTACTGTCGGTGGGATGCGGTCTGATCCAGACGCTGATATGCAGCGCGGTCGGTTACGGATTTGCCAAGTATAAGTTCAAAGGTTCGAAACTGCTGTTCGCCCTCGTAATCTTTACGATGGTTGTTCCGCACGAGACATTGCAGCTCTCGCTGTTCATGAAGTTTAGATACTTCGACATCTGGGGACTGTTCAACCTGCTCGGCGGCGGACTTATAGAGAATCTGAGAGTGCTTGGATTCACCTCGCTCAACCTGAACAACTCTTACTGGCCGCTGTTCCTGCTTTCGCTCTCGGGCCTCGGCTTCAAGAACGGTATGTACATACTTGTTATGCGTCAGTTCTTCCGCGGCGTGCCTGATGAGCTTGAGGAGTCTGCATACATCGACGGTTCGGGCGTTATAAGGACATTCTTCCAGATAATCCTCCCGCTGTCCGTGCCGATGATGATCACGATCTTCCTGTTCACCTTTTCATGGCAGTGGACGGATAACTTCTACACCGAGATCTTCTTCACGACGACCGGTCCTAAGCTCATGCCCGACATTATAATGACACCCAAGCAGCTTGACACAAACTACGCAGGTCAGAATCTGTATATCTCTGCGATACGCAACACATGCGGTCTGCTGATTATAGCGCCGCTGATTCTGGTATACCTGTTCTGCCAGCGCTATCTGGTACAGGGCATCGAGCGTTCGGGTATCATAGGCTGATAAAAATACAAAAAAGCGCGAGCCACCTCTGGTTCGCGCTTTTTTTTAGTGCCGGAGACGCAGATTATGAGTACACCGGTACAAAACACTGAAAATCTTTAATCTGATAACGGCAGGAAATAATCATAAAATAAGAACTAAACGTACCAGGGGGCGTTTAAAACGCTTCCGGCATATCTCCCTGCGGCAGTTAGCATACTGAACTTATTGCACCGGCAGTCGTCATAAAGCCGCATTATGATAAATTACCTGTAAATACGTATATATAAGTTTTATGATATAAATTATCCTATGGCGTCTGTGCCGCCGGTGCCGGTGGCACCCGGCTGGCTGGTCAGGCCGAAGCTGACCTGTATTGCGTCGTTTACTGCGCGCATCACATTATCGTCAAGGTGACCGATGCGTTCGCGCAGCCGGCGTTTGTCAAGTGTACGTATCTGTTCCAGTAGTATGACTGAATCACGTGCCAACCCCATTTCGCTGCCGGAGCCGTTTTGACCGCAATAAACATCAATATGTGTCGGTAGGCGGGCTTTGCCCAACCGGCTGGTGATCGCGGCGACAATCACGGTCGGACTGTAACGGTTGCCTACATCGTTTTGAATAATAAGTACAGGACGCAGTCCGCCCTGCTCGGAACCGACGACCGGGCTGAGGTCGGCATAATAAATATCTCCGCGTTTGATGATCACTTATTGCAGCTCCTTGTTTTGACATATCGGTTTGTTTTGATATATTTATTATTGTCATCCGGATCGGTGTTTTATACCGCCGCGAGATAATCATCTGCAATTATCATTGCGTTAACATAATATGCACCAGACGCCCCTGAGGAATCGACACATCAAATAATCAGGCTTTTCGATTGATATTATTAAAATTTCCGCGTAGCTTGACAGTGGGCAGTGCGTATGCTATTATAAACCTGATATCGTTACGGAGTTGATCGCATGCACAGAGGTAGACTGGTAACGGCATTTGCTGCAGCTTCAGCTGTACTTATGCTTGCGTCAGTGCTGCTTTCTGCTGTACTTGAAAACCGGCTTGACACCGTGTTCGGCGGAATATTAAAACCGATACTGGCAAACGAAAAGGTTGCCGTCATGGGCGATGTCAGGCTGTATTCGCGCGACATTGAAATGCTCCGGCTTTGCGTGCAGCTGCGGAAGGTAGCTTCCAGCGGCACTTCAGGTGACGAATTGTCAGACGATGATGCATTGCGAGAGCTTATTGACCAAACGCTTTTGGCGGAATATGCGGCGGACAACGGTATGACATACGACTCAACTGCTCTGGATGAAGCGCTTGCGCCGCTGCACGCTGCACTGGAGACAGCTGAGGGGCAAAGCCTTCGCAGTGATTATATGGAGAAGTTCGCGCGCAAGGAAAAAGATTTCGAGGCCGACCTGACAGCCGCTATCCGGCGTGAGCTGATAGTCGGGATATTTCTCAAATCGCTGTACTACACGGCAGCGGCTGAGGGCATAGTGTCGCCCGGGTTCAGTGAAGCCGAGGCACTCGAAATGCTGCGCGATAAACTGCTTATAAAGCTGCGCGTGGAAACGGATATCAAAATATATTAAACAGGCGGTAAACAAATGGAATTCACCGGCGAGCTCGCGGCAACGCGCGGCTCAATATTCAATATACAGCGGTTTTCAATTCACGACGGGCCGGGCGCACGCACTGCAGTGTTTTTCAAGGGCTGCAACCTGCGCTGCAAGTGGTGCCACAACCCCGAATCCATAGATTTCAATCCCTCGCTCGAGTTTTATCCTGCCAAGTGCATAGGCTGCGGCGCGTGTTTCAAAGTCTGTCCCGTTTCTGCTCACATAATTCAGGTGACAGGCGACGACGGCCCTGCAATACATACGATTGACCGCAGCAAATGCACGCGCTGCCTGAAGTGCGTGGAAACCTGCTATGCAGGCGCACTTGCGGGCGTAGGTAAAACCGTGACTGCCGGATATACGGTTGACGAGATTAAAAGCGACATGCCGTATTACGAGCACTCCGGCGGAGGGGTGACATTAACCGGCGGCGAATGTATGGCGCAGCCCGATTTCCTTTATGCCGTGCTTGTCGGCTGCAAAGCTGCGGGCATACATACCGCGGTGGATACGGCAGGCAACGTGCCGTGGGAATATTTTGTGCGGATACTGCCGTTTTGCGATATGATCCTCTACGATATAAAGGCGGCATCATCTGATGTTCACCGTGCGCTGACCGGTGCCGACAACAGGCTGATAATATCGAACCTGCGAAAGCTGTGCGCTCTCGGCAAGCGCATCTGGATACGCATTCCGTATGTTCCCGGATACAATGACGGGGAGCTGCCCGGGATTGCCGGACTCTTGAGCGAGATGGAAAGCGAGAAGCGGCAGGCCGGGCGCGATGCGGCGTTTGAGCGGGTGGAACTGCTGGCGTATCACAAGCTTGGCGAAAGCAAATACGAAGCGCTGGGCATCGGAAACCCTGCAGACGGGGTCGAGCCGCCGAAAGATGAGGAAACAGAGCGGGCAGTTCTATACCTGCGCAGCAAAGGGCTCAACGCGTTTAAATCATAAGCAAACCTAAACCATATAACATGAGGTAATTATCATGCTTAACACGGAGCGAACCGTCCTGCGGCCTGTTTATGCCGAACGCATCAAGGGACTGCACGACGATAAGATGGCTATCAACGATTTTAAGCTGAAAACGATCGGGATCGGCAATTTCGACTTTGACGACTGGGGTTTTGTATATTTCCCGGATTTCAAATTCGAGCCGGTCGGCGCCGATAAACCGTACGGCTACCGCTATATCGGCACCAACATGAGGCGCTTTTTGGAGCAAATGCCCAAATACGTCAACAAGCATAGCGCGCTGGGCGGCGCATGGATTAAGCCGATAACCGACTATATGCCTATCGGCTGGAACCCTGAGGACGACGCGCCGAAAGAACTGCGCGAGTGCTGGAAGAAATACAACACCTATCCGGGTTTCGGCGGAATGAACCACTGCGCCGGCGATATAAACATAGGGCTTGAGCTGGGCTGGGGCGGTCTGCTGGAAAAGGTGAGGTATTACCGCAAGTACAACAACCCCGCAGACACGGCTTTCTATGACTGCGAGGAGGACATAATTCTCGGAACGCAGGCTTTTATCTCAGGAGTCGCGGCAGAGGCGCGCCGCATGGCAGCAGAGGAAAGTGACCTGCTGTACAAGCAGAATCTGCTCGAGATCGCCGAAATAAACGAGTGGCTTATATACAATCCGCCGCGCACGCTGCGCGAGGCATGCCAGTTTATCGCTCACTTCCAGACAATCGACCGTACCTATTTCGTGGGCGGCGCGCTCGACCAGCTCGATGAAAAGCTGCGCCCCTACTATGAGCGCGACAAGGCAGCCGGGCTTATAGATGACGACATGGCGGTGTGGTATCTTGCCAGCCTGTTCTTCAACGACACCCACTATTCGCAGATCGCGGGTCTTACACCCGACGGCAGCCGCGATATGACCTCGCGGATGAGCTTTTTGGTGCTCGACGCGATGCACCATCTCAAGATACCGATAAACATAGCCTTGCGCGTGTCGGATCTGGTGCACCCGGATCTTTTGCGCCGCGCGCTCGAATATATCCTCGAGGACGGCACAGGCGTCAGCTTCTCGCTGAACAAAGGCATCGAGGAAGGTTTCGCGCGCAACGGATACCCGATACAGATCGCGCGCCGCCGCATCAAAGTCGGCTGCAACTGGTGCGCAATCCCCGGCTGGGAGTATCCGCTTCAGGACGTCACGCGCGCCAATATGGGCATGGCGTTCTGGTATGCGCTCCAGGATGTACGCTCGGGCGAGCGGTCGCTTGAATACCTGTTCGAGCGCACCTGCTACCATACGAAAATCATTGTCGACTCGATTAAACAGGGATACGACCTGCACTATGAGCGCGTCGGCCGCAACCGTCCGGAGGTTGTCTACAACCTGTTCATGCACGGCTGCGTTGAGCGCGGGCTTAACTGCTCCGAGGGCGGCGTGGATATTGTCAACTTCAACATCGACGGCGTGGCGCTCGCAACCGTCGCCGATTCCTTTGCCGCTATTGAGCAGCGCGTGGTAAACGAGGGCAGGCTCACCTGGGATAAGCTGTTCGAGATACTCGACGCAAACTACGAGGGATATGAAAACGAGCGCCTGATGCTCAAAAACATAAGCCGCTTCGGCTCGCCCGACTCGCTTGCAAGAAAATGGGCGATAAGGCTGCGCGACTTCTTTGTCAAGACCTGCAAAGAGTCGGGTACGCCCAAGTATAACCTGCCTATCATACCCGGCCTGTTTTCGCACGGCACTATATACGAGCTGGGCAAACGTCTGCCTGCCACGCCTAACGGACGCAAAGCAGGCGAGGCGATATCGCACTCCAGCGAGCCTGATCCTGGGTTTGCCACAGGGCTGAATACCTTCTCGCCGACTCTGAAGGCGACAGCCGTTGCCGAAACTCAGCCGGGCTACGGCAACTCCGCTCCGCTGCATCTTGACATCGACGCCGATATGCTTGAGAAAAACGGCGGAATCGACGCGCTTATCGCGCTGATACACGCACACAACCATATGGGCGGAACGCTGATAAACCTCAACTGCCTGACAGAACGCGTGCTGCGCGAGGCGCATGAGGATCCGTCGTCCCACCCCGACCTTATTGTGCGCGTCACCGGCTATTCGGCGTTCTTTGCCTCGCTGTCAAAGAGCTACCGCCAGCAAATCATTGACCGCTTCCTTGCCAAAAATGGCTAAAA
>JAPXNL010000020.1:0-21297 GCA_033808535.1 Clostridia bacterium | reverse complement strand
GCTTTACGTTGCTCGCCGAATACGGTATCGCGCTGACGCCGCCGCTGACCGTCAGCATCTTCAGCGTGTATTCGGAGTTGCTGAGATTCCTGTTTATATTGAAAATCTGAGTGCGGATATTCTCCGCAAGGTTTGTCGCGGCGAGGATGTCATAGCCCGGGAGTATAATGGCGAACTCCTTGCCGCTGTAGCGCGCAACATAGCCGTTGCTGCCGACCGTCGCCTTGATGATCGAAGCGACGCGCTGCAGCGCCAGATCGCCCTCGCGGTTGCCGTACAGCTGGTTGTACAGCTTGAAGTCGTCAAGGTTGAGGATTACAAGCGCCAGCGCTCCGCCCGGGTTTTCGGCATACAGCTTGTTCAGCATCTCATAGAAGTATTTGCGGTTGAGCAGCCCTGTCAGCTCGTCGGTGCGCGCCTCAAGATAGGCTTTTTCATACATCCTGGAATTTTTGACCGCTATCGACGCGACGCCCGAGAGCGAGGACAGGAAAGAAAGGTCATCGTATGTATATCTCGCGTTGTTTTCTTTGCCTGACAGCAGCACGACGCCTATCAGTTCGCCGTCGCAGTGCAGCGGCGAGGCGCACTCGATACCCAGCTCGGAAAGCTGCCGTTTTTCGTCCTCCCACATCGATTTATACGCTGCGGTGTGGCGGAAATCCTCCATCATCAGGCACTCGTTCGAGTTTTTAAGCGCCATTACCAGCGGATTGCCCGAATCGAGCCTCAGTATGCGCCTGTCAAGCGGGCTGGTGCTTTTTGTGATTGTATATACCGGCTTGGCAGACCCGTGCCTTTCGCCTGCGGTTTGGGATATGCATATATAAACACGCCGTGCCGGTATAACGTCACATATAGTGCTCACAAGCGCATCGAGTATTTCGTCAATCCTCAGGCTCGTCGACGCTGTCACCGAGAACTGCTTGATAGCGTCGCTGCGGAGGATTTCATCTTTTGTTACTATTCTGTCAAGCATATTTTTTGTAAGGTAATATATTATAACTACCGTAGTCGTAAAACCAAGCGCGGTCAGGAGAACCGCGAGATTCTCGGATCCTGGATATATTCTCTTTATGTAGTTCTGAGTCGGGATTATATAGTTTACAAATATCAGGGATGTGACCAGTGCCGAGATCAGATAGCAGCTTCCTTTTGAAATCAGCAGCGTCAGCCTGAACATGCGCCTGCGGTATAGCCCGTAGAACATGAAGAACACGCAGATGACGCCTGAAAGCACGTCGATCGGAATCCCCTTGAACACCGGGAACAGCAGCATCAGCTGGCCGACGAAGATGATAATCTGACCGGTCATGATCGGCCAGAACTGGCGCTTATGCTCGTTGTCCGTCAGATTCAGCTTGATAAGCATAACGAGCATGTGCAGAATCTCTGCGCCGCAGATGATAAACATCACGGCTATCCACGGGGTTATGTCGTTGTATTCAAATCTGAATCCTCCGCCCTCAAGCGGGATCGCCTTCGGTGCGGCGAGCAACAGCCCTGTGGTTGTGTTGATAATGATAATCGCAGCCGTTCCTATTGCTCCGAGGGTGCGCGCGAAGAGTTTCTTTGAGCCGATGAACTCGTACAGGAAGTTCATGAACGCCCAGCAGAGTATCATCAGACCGGAGAGCGAAACGTCGTACCAGAATTTTATTCCCGGCCAGAACTGTTCCCGCATCAAAAAGCTGCCGCCGACCCACATTATGGCGCTCACGAGCACGATGATAAAGGCATTGATCACCCGGTTCTTTTTGGAGGCGATGAATGCCGTTAGAAGCAGCAGATAGCAGCCGAGCGCAGATATCGGGATATATGCGAAGTTTCCCATCGCACTTCTCCTGTTCAACACAAAAAGGGTATGGAGAGACTATTTCGTGATTTCGGTAAGCTCTCTGATTTCAATTGCGTCGGGGTTGACGCGCCGGGAGAGCGGTCCGTTACGCTTTGTATATTCGGCAAAACTGCCGCAGCGCAGGATGGTTATCTCAAGCGGGTCGATGCCGAGGATTTTCTTCAGGTCATTATAGTCATTGTCGACATATTTGAAGTAAATCGACAGGTGATCGCGCAGTATCTCGCGGCTTACCGCGCTGTTCGTGACGGCGTGGGGGCTCATCTCGACGTACAGGTGCAGATACGGGCGCTTGTTAGGTGTGTATTCCTTCATTGCGACCCAGTCGGTTATCCCAAGCCCGGACACTTCTATAACGCTGTTTATGGAATTTTCGGTTATGCGTGTAAATCCCGCAATGTCGATCACGGTGGGCACGCGGTCGATATAATTGAAGCGCGGGATTTTCGTGCCGTCGTCGGGGTTTGTCAGCCCGACGCAGCGGTATACGTCGCCCACTCGATAGCGCATGAATGCTCCGCCTTTGAGAACCGAGACGACAAGCTCGTACTTTTCATCCGGCCAGACCTCGTTCATAAGGCATGTGCGCGGTTTGTAGTTCGGGTTGGCAAGGTTTCTCTTCATCTCCGACTCGGGGATGAACTCATAAAAGCAGGTGTCGGGGAACAGGTAAATTCCGCTGCGCGACCATGTTTCCAGTCCGATGCACGACGGCTCGGTGCCGGCAAACAGCTCGAGCGGCCTCACACCCCACATGCGCTCCAGATCGTCGCGGTAGCAGATATTGTCGGTGCCGGCGACAAAAAAGCCCTTGAGCTTGAAAAGGTCGCGCGGAAGGATCTCGCGGTGCTCCTTTGAGGCGCGGTATTTTGCGCGCAGCCAGCGCAGCATGGCGACCGGAGTCATCCTAACCGCTGTTTTCGACTGAGATGCCGCTTTCAAGTCGCCCGACGACTGCGACGATTTGCTGGAAAGCGACGAGAGCGAGGTGCTGACGTAATATGCCACGCTGCCCAGCCCGAAGAAGAAGTCTATGCCCTTGTTCATTCCGAGCTTAAAGCCTTTTTTATTACGCTCGGAAAAGCTCATTCCGACTGCTTCCTTGACCGGCGGCAGGAATTCTATGTAAAGCTCCTCGTCCATGGCGACCGGGAACAGTCCCGTCGCATAGGGCAGCGGCGCCAGCGCGTACAGCATTTTATCGCCGGGCTTCAGCGTGAATTTGGCGCGCCCCTCGGCGCTTGCCATCATCATGCAGGCGATGACATTGTTGCGGAATATGTCGAGCATGCCGCGCGTGTAGGGCGCGACTTTTATCGGGTGCTTGCCGCCTTCCCATGTGGTCTGAATCCAGATGACCGGCTCGTCGGGCAGCATGTCCACCCGTTTGCTAAGCAGAATATCGGCGTAATCGTTGTACTCGGTGAGGGGCATTACTTCGCGGAACTCCTCAACCGTGGACGCGGTTTTGCCGTCGAGCAGCTTTCTGCCCAGACCGCACGCCGTCCAGAGCCTTATCTGCTCTTCCATAAGGCGGTTTTGTATCTGCATATAGTTGTCTATGTCAAGGTCCAAAAAGCCGCAGTATTCGCTCCACAGCTCTTTTTTCATGCCGCGTCTGAACTTTTCCTCAAAATTCATATCGTACCCGTTAACCGTTATTTACAATATCGCTAATTTAATATTATAAATAGAAATCAAATCGCAGAGCTGCACTGCAGAAATGTGACTGAGATTGTTTCACTCCCCGGATAAAGCGCGCCTGATGCTGGCGGGATTAGGTATCAAAAACGGCGTCGTCCGGCGGTATTCGCCATATCCTGAAAATATCCGCGGAAACGTCCAGACATCCTGGAAAAGCGCGTACAGTATATCGAGCGCCGAAAATATCAGCCCCGACCATAGTGTCAGGCTGCAGGGCAGCGCGCCGTACAGCGCCGCATACGCCAGCGACAGCCACAGCACGCCCGGATGGCGGCAAAGCGCATACATGCCCGTCGTGCACAATGGCGGTCTTCCGTCCGCGTATGTGCTTTTAAACGGAAGCGCGAAAAACAGCGAATAGATTGTCAGCGCCAAAAACAATGCGGCGGCGGCCAGAAACAGCGGTGTCGCCGTGTAAGCGTTCCCGCGCGACAAAATCAATATTGCCGCAGTCGAGGCTGCAAGTATAGCCAGCCCGATGCCGAACAGCAGCTTTAAAACCGGCAGGTTTTTCCCTGCACCGTTGATATCGTAAATTAAAAACAGCGCGAACGCCGACATACCGGCAAAAATATACAGCATAAGCTTTTGTTTTCGCCGCGGCGATAAGTTTTGCTGCGGCTAAATATAACCACGGCATAGGTTTTCGCCACGGCGAAATAATCGCAGGGCAAAATAATTCACAGGGCGGAATTATCTCCAGCTGGATAATTTCGCCTTTAAATTTTTATTTATACTATAATAACACAAACATCCTAAATTTTCAATATTTATTTAATTTACCCATAACATCCCCATTTTAAGCCGGCAATGTCCATTTTTCGACCGGACACGCCCGAATTGCGCAACATATAGTGACGCTAAATTTCAACCTAAATAAAAGTTGTGCCGCACCATACTATAGCTGTAGGTGCGGCATACGGTTTGTTCACAAAAAATTTACAGGAGCGGCAAAACTGCCGCTCCTGTAAATGCATCTAAATATACAATTATCAGTGGATGACGACCTTGGTGGTATCTTTGTCGAAGATGTGGATTCTCGACACGTCGATAGCGACCTTGATGGTGTCGCCGCTGCGGGCTGTCGAACGGGCCGATACGCGGGCGGTGAGCTCCTGCTCCTCGACCAGCAGGTAGAGGTAAACTTCGGCGCCCATAAGCTCGGTAACGTCGACATACGCGCTGATTGTGGAATCAGCCATGCTGGAGAGGTACATCGGCTCGTCGTGGATGCACTCGGGACGGAGACCGGCGATGACTTCCTTGCCTATGTAATCCTTGAGCGCGGGGTTCTGTGCTTTCTCAGCCGGCAGCTTGAGCTTGTTGTTGCCGAATACGAGATAGACATCCTCGCCCTTCTTCTCGAGCGTGCTGCGGATGAAGTTCATCTGCGGTGTGCCGATGAAGCCTGCGACGAACAGGTTGACGGGCATATCGTAGAGGTTCTGAGGAGTGTCGACCTGCTGGATCAGGCCGTCCTTCATAACGACGATGCGCGTTGCCATCGTCATAGCCTCGACCTGGTCGTGTGTAACGTATACAAACGTGGTGCCCAGCTTCTGGTGGATCTTTGTAAGCTCGGTTCTCATCTGCGCGCGGAGCTTCGCGTCAAGGTTGGACAGCGGCTCGTCGAGCAGGAAGACCTTCGGCTCGCGGACGATAGCGCGGCCAAGCGCGACACGCTGTTTCTGACCGCCGGACAGAGCCTTGGGACGACGGTCGAGCAGGTGGGTGATGTCAAGGATTCTGGCAGCTTCTTCGACGCGGCGCTTGATTTCCTCTTTCGGTGTCTTGCGCAGCTTCAGACCGAACGCCATGTTGTCAAACACGGTCATGTGCGGATAAAGCGCGTAGTTCTGGAACACCATCGCGATGTCTCTGTCTTTGGGGGCGATATCGTTGACCAGCTTGTCACCGATGAAAAGCTCGCCTTCGGTTATTTCCTCAAGACCCGCGATCATGCGGAGCGTTGTGGTCTTGCCGCATCCGGACGGGCCGACGAGGATAAGAAACTCTTTGTCTTTGATTTCCAGCGAGAAGTCAGAAACCGCGGTGACGCCGCCGGGGTATTTTTTATAAATATGCTTGAACGTTAGGCTTGCCATAGGGGCGATCCTCCTTGATTTTCATCACGGCAAACAGAGCGTCGCCGCAGCCTGCACGGCTCCGCCGCGGGTATCTGCCGGTATGGATTGTAGTTATTTTATTGGACGCGTATATTTTATCAAATTCCGCCTGAAATTTAAAGAGTTTAATTCCCCAAAATTTCAGCGAATTGTTTATGCAAGTTGCACATCGCCGCGCAGTGTTTACGTTTTTAGTTATAATTGAGCAGCATGGCGTTTCTAATAAATTAGAATTCCTGCTTTTATTTATAAAGTTTCCAGCCCTCCGGCCATATCATCTGCGTCTCGCCCGTGACAAGCGAATATCTATACGGTCCGGTGGACTCAGATACTACATAAATTAATTCGTTTTCCCCGATTTTTTTTGAAAACTCCTGGAATTTGGTATGCAGGTAATACAGCCAGTCGTCTATCACGGTTACGGCACTGATATAACCGTCGTCCAAAAGCAGCTCCGGATCCGGTTCAAACACCTTTTCATATGGCACGTTGGCATAATTTATATCGGTATATTTCGCGAGATATACCGAGCTGTCGCCCTGCAGCATGAAATAAACGCCTTCGTAGGAAAGTTGATACCAGACAATATTGCCCGGGCACAAATCCATGGTGCGGACGAAATGGAATGATTCGCCCGCCGCCTTGACCTTTGACAGCACTCCGTCCTTGAGGTAATAGATGTTTTTGGTAAACTGGTCATACTGGAATGAGTTTGCGCCCGCCGCGTAAAAGCCGTTTAATATCATAATCGGGCCGGGCTGCGCCGATGACTCGTATTCGGTGTGATAGTCGAGGTCGTATGAATAGTAGCCGCTGTCGCGCAGCTCGTATATGCGGCTGTCGAAAATGTCAAACGCCTTCGGCAGTGAATCGTGCGTTGCAAGTGTTATCACCGCGCCGGTTTTCGGGTTCAGCTTCTGCAGCTTGTAAACCTTTTTATACGGGTGGTTTTCCTTGAGCAGCATTTTGCGGTTTTGTCTAATATTCCGGTAAGGCTTGTCGCGCTGCGTCGCGCGGTCGTAAAACAGCGCGGCATCGAACAGTTCATATTTGCCGGTTGTGCTGTCGATAAAATAATACGCACCGGATACATTATCGAGCTCCTCATCATATCTTATATCGCTGTGGCTGAACTCGAGGTTTTTGATAAGCTCGTATGCTGTTTCATAAAAGTAAACGTAATCGCCGTACGCGGTTATGTTGTCAATATACCCGCCCGGCTCGACTTTATAGCACACCTTATAGATGCAGGTCTGCGGGTCGTATTCGATCAGCGAGTATTCAAACTCCACCTCGTCTTTTTCGTCAAGGTCGTTGTTGAAAATGTAATCTGTCGTGCCTGTATACTCGTTGAAATATGACTTATCAGCCCGCGCGTAGTATATGTACCCGCCGCGCGCGACAATTTTCGACGCGTCATAAATGTCGCAGAGTATGCACCGCGTGGTGTAGTTGAGGTTGTTATGGTAGCATGAGGTGTTTGTGCACAGCGTGCGCACGCTTCCGCTGTACGGGTCAATTACCGAGAGATTGTAAGGAGACGTGTAAGTGGTACTGTAACTTTCCCTGAAATAATAATATATGCCCTGGCTGTATTGCTTGAGCGGCAATGCCGGGTTTTGGTACAAGTCATAGCTGTACGCCGCGTCGCTTACTTCGGTGTTCGGCACGGCGTATACCCTTGAATAGCGGTTATACGCAACCGCAAAATACTGCCCCTGATTGCATGAACATGTCAGCAGACAGGCCGCCGTGCACACCGCGGCTAAGAGAAAACGTTTCATCAGTTCCACCTCCCTGACCTGTTTGCGCAGGCAATATATGGCTACATTTATAGCATATAATAATTAGAAATGAATGTGATGAACGTTTTGTAAATATTGGATAATTTATTTCGTGTTTAATGAATATATGTGTGCAATATTCCTATTTTACAAACGCCGCGGCTTGACGATTTTACCTGCTAAGCATAGCCCATGACGGGTGCGCTTAATGCGTATTTTTAATAAACAGCGTGTGTCAGTTCCGCACTTTGGGTGTCGAAGCTGGGGTGTTATTACCGGCTAACTCCCTGTCGGATGAGTCCGATGCGCACCTATAATACACGGCGTGTGTCAGTTCTGCTCATCAACCCCGGTGCCGTGGTATAATTACCGGCTGTGATGCATATGCTCCCTGTCGGGCACGGCCAGTGTGCATCTTTATGCGGGGCGAGCCGATACACGCACCAATATTTTACGGAATGTGTCAGTCCTGCTCGTCTGCTATTAGCGCCGCGGCTGCTTTGATTTCGGCGGGCGAAAATCCCCTGCGCAACAGCGATGCGTAAACGCGCCTGTCAAGCTCACCCGTCCTGCGCAAAAGCTGTGCGCAGACTGCGACAAAGTCAAACCCGCTCCAGTCGGCACCCTCTAAGACTGCACGCGAAAAGCCCATGCGCCGCAGCTCGAGCTCCGCGCGGCGCCTGCCGTATTTTTTGGTTTCCACCAGATAGATCTGCCGACTGTACAGCATGCGCCGCTCGTCGAGCTCACCGGTTACTATCATCATCTCCACCGCGGCATCGATGGCAGCATCGGAAAAACCGCGCTGCGCGAGCTTGCGGCGAAGCGCGGTTTCGGTATTGTCGGCGTATGCCAGTATGTTATACGCAGTCTTTTTTGCGCGCAGGATTTCGGTATCTATATCAGTTGTCATCGCCGAGCCCCGGCACGGTTATGCTGAAATCGTCGTCATCGCCAGACTCCATCTCGGCGGTCAGCTCCAGCCTGTCGCTGTTTTCCCTTATCTTCGACTCGATGGCGTCGTATATTTCCTTGTTTTCCTCAAGGAACTTCTTGGCGCTCTCCTTGCCCTGCCCCAGCCGCTGTCCGTCGAACGAGAACCACGAGCCGCTCTTTTCGACGACGCCCAGCTCCGTACCGAGGTCGAGAAGCTCGCCCGTGCGGGATATACCCTTGCCGAATATTATATCGAACTCCGCCTGCTTGAATGGGGGCGCGACCTTGTTTTTGACGACCTTGCAGCGCACATGGTTGCCGTACGACTCGCTGCCGTTTTTAAGCACCTCGGTCTTGCGCACATCGATGCGCACCGATGCGTAGAATTTCAGCGCGCGCCCGCCGGGTGTCACCTCGGGGTTGCCGTACATGACGCCGACCTTTTCGCGCAGCTGGTTTATGAAGATTACCACGCTGTTCGACTTTGATATCGAGCCTGACAGCTTGCGCAGTGCCTGCGACATCAGCCTTGCCTGAACGCCGACCTGCGACTGTCCCATCTCGCCGTCGATCTCCTGCTGCGGTACGAGCGCCGCCACCGAGTCGACTACCACAACGTCGACCGCGCCGGAGCGCACCAGAGCCTCTGTTATCTCCAGCGCCTGCTCGCCGCTGTCGGGCTGGGACACCAGCAGCTCGTTGATATCGACGCCCAGCGCCTTTGCATACACGGGGTCGAGCGCATGCTCTGCGTCGATGAACGCGGCGGTGCCGCCCTGCTTCTGCACCTCCGCCGCGATGTGCAGCGCGACGGTGGTTTTACCCGACGACTCCGGCCCGAATATCTCGACGATTCGGCCGCGGGGCACGCCGCCGACGCCCAGCGCGATGTCGAGCGTCAGCGAGCCGGTCGGTATGCCGACGACGTTCAGCTTTGCGCCCTCGCCCAGCTTCATAATCGCGCCTTTGCCGTATGTTTTGGTTATCTGCGCGAGCGCCGTATCAAGCGCCTTCTTCTTGTCCTCGTCGGACTCGGGCATCATATCGGGTACTTTTTTGGATTTGCTTGCTTTCACTTTTTTATCCTCCGTTTAATTCTTATCACGTCTTGCGGCAGCTCCTCCGATACGGATATGACGGCATCGGTCATAAGTCGGGAGCGTCATGGGGGAGTCTTCGGGCGTATCGCCGCCATCGGTCAGCCCGCCATGGGTCAAGCGGCAGCATCGGGGGCGCTATAGGCAGCCAAACAATTTAAGATGAATTTAAAGTTTATATCAGCTTTATGACAGGTTCGGCACCTATTATAGTGATTAAATGCTTTTAATGTTTTTGCGAGGTAATGAGTATGGATAAAACAGATAAGTCGTATTATGTTATAAGAGATGGATTCGAGTAAATCTATCAGCCGGAAAATCATTTAGCCCGGGCACCGACAGCCTGACAGCAGCTCCTGCAGCACCGGCATGACGGCGTCGGCCATGCGGTAAAAGCCGAGGTCATTGGGATGGCAGCCGTCGGTCGTGCAGTGCTGGCGCGACTCGTCACGGCAGAACAATGTCTCGCCGTCGATAAACCGGACAAATCTGTCGCCGTCGGCCAAAGCCCGCTCGTATGTGCGCCTGATGATCTCCCGCCTGATGGCGTTGACTTTGGGGTCGGAGTCAAAATCGGGCTTGGAAAGCATTATGATCGGCAGATCCGGCTGCTTTGCGCGCACCGTGCGGAAGAACCTCTCGTGTGTTGCCTCAAGATGAGCCGCGTCGGGCGCGTTGTGGTCATAATCGTACACAAACGCCGCCATATCGAGCGACGCGATATACTCCGCCATCGCGTCCTCGCCTCGCGCCGAGCCGGAAAAGCCGAGGTTATACTCCTCAAAGCCCATCCGCATGGCAAGCATGGTTGTGTATGCGTTTGCCGGATGCGACGCGCAGGCGCCGTTTGTGATCGACGAGCCGTAAAACACGACCGGTCTCTGGTATTTATACGGCGCGGGGGCGCACACACGGGCGTCGTCTTCAAGCGACACGGATATGCTTTCAACCGTCGCAAACAGCGGCAGGTTTATGCGCACCTCGCGCATGGCGCGCGCCGGCAGGCGCACCTCGCCGGAGTATTCGAGCCTTCCGAAAGCTGCCGGTCCGATGACAGCGGCGAACCTGCCGTCGATGTACACATCACAGCCTGCCATGCCGTTTACGGGCATGGTTGTCCACGGCGGGTGCTCGCGAATTCTCACCGACAGCCCGATTGCCTGCGAATTTGTCGCAAACCGCACGCAGGCGCCCGCTGTCTGACGCGCATGATATGCCACGCCGTCGTTTATCCGGTCAATCAGTCCTTCCGGCAGCCGCCAGAACCTGCCGGGCTGGGGCGATACCAGTCCGGACAACTCGAATGGAGCACATGGAATCTCAAAGGTGCGCATAACTCTGCCCCTTAAAGCTCGTGCAAAAAATATCATTATATATCATAACGATTATAACCCTCCCATGCCGGTATGTCAAGCGAAACACGACACTGCCCGGGCGCATCTGACCCGAATTTACAAAAAGTTATTGAAAGCACGTCGCAAATAAGTTATTATTAAATGATAGCACATTTAAAAACGGCATTTTTTACGACATATTTCACACCGAATTCTAATTTTACAAAGGAGACATAATACATAAAATGAATCGCAGATCTATCGCTGTAATCATATTGATAGCCGTGATAATCGTTGCGGCAGCGCTGCTGTCGTCCTCGATGATAGTCACCGTTCCGACCGGCCACACCGGAGTTGTCACAACCTTCGGCAAGGTCGAGGAATTCGTACTCGGCGAGGGTATGCACTTCAAGCTGCCGTGGCAGAATGTTATAAAGATGGATAACCGCGCACAGAAGGAGACAATCACTACCCAGGCGTTCTCCTCCGATATCCAGCAGGTTGAGGTCATCGTTTCGGTCAACTTCAGCGTCGACCGCGAAACGTCGCAGAATCTCTACCGCAATGTCGGCACCGCGTATTATATGACAGTTATTCAGCCGCGCGTATTTGAGAATCTGAAGGCTGTGTTTGCCAAATACAGCGCTGAAAATCTTGTTTCGGAGCGCGCTCATTTGTCCGACGAGATCGAAGAGCTGATCCGGCCCGAGATGAAAGCCTACGGCATTGAGCTGCTTAACATATCAATCGAGGATATCGACTTCACCGATGTGTTCACCGATGCCGTCGAGGCAAAGCAGGTTGCCGAGCAGTCCAAGCTGCAGGCGACCATTGAGCAGGAACAGAAAGTCATGGAGGCCCAGAAAGAGGCCGAGCGCAAGGTTATAGCCGCTGAAGTCGAAGCCGACGTCAAGAAGATCGCCGCCGAAGCCGAGGCCTACTCTGTCAAAACCAGAGCCGAGGCGGAGGCAGAGGCTAACGCCAGAATCGCGGCGTCGCTGACCGAAGAGCTTATCCGCTACACAGAGGCGCAGCGCTGGAACGGCGAGCTGCCGCAGTACTATGGCGGCGGGAATTTGCTGCCCATCCTTGACATCGGCGCAAACGCGTCCGGCAATGCACAGGCAGACTGATAGCGCTGAACCGTTATAACGCATAATTTACGAAGAAGGAAGGCTGCGGCGAATTGCCGCCGCAGCCGATATTTTAACCGATGCTCCCGAGTTTACTGTATCTGCAAGGAAAAGGCGGCGGAAAAACACTCCCGCCGCATGTTTGCGATGACCTGCAGCTCACACAGCTGCTCAAACGCGACGCAATATCCGTGTCGTTTCCCGTCTGCGGGCGCGAGGATATACTTGCGCGCCACGATATGTTCCGCTCGCTTGAGGATCCCGCCGTCCGCTCGCACTTTGCGGCGCTGCACAAAAGCGTGACAACGCTTTCGCGCCTCGACGGGCTGTTTTCGGCGGCCAAATGCGAGCACGAGCGCAACGCGATATTCCTCACGCTGATGTATGAATACCGCGGCTTTATGCAGGGCGCTGCAAAAAGCGCCGGCACCGGCGTTTTCTGCTCGTCGTTTACGGGATATTTTTCGACCGAGTGCAATACGCAGCGGTTCGCGTCGCTGTCCGCGGCAGTGGACAAACTGTTCCCCGCCATGGTCGAGCTTCAGTACAACACGCTGAAAATCGACGCCGACAAATACCGGCTCGCGCCCGGAAGTAAACCTACTTATATAGAAGCGCTCAAAAAGCGCGCCTCCGAGCTGGGGCTGCAGCCGCTCGAGCTGCCAAGCGCCCCGCCGCGCAGCCTGTCGCCCGCAATAATCAACGCGACCGCGCGGCTTTACCCCTCGCTGTTTGCGGAGTTCCGCCGCTTCCGCGAGAGCTTTGCCCGGCAATATGACCGCGGCGTGCTTGTCTACCGAGCGGAGCTGGGCTTTTATCTGGCGCTGTGCAAGCTGTTTGACCGCGTGCGGGAGGCGGGTATACCGATCTGCTATCCCAAACTTGCCGACCGGCGGGTTTACCGCGTGCATGACGCATATGACATTACGCTGCTTGCCAAGAACGAGAAAAACATCATCCCCAACGACATCGACTTTACGCCCGATGAGCCTTTTTTCTATCTCACCGGCGCAAACGGCGGCGGCAAAACGACATATCTGCGCGCCGTCGGAGTTTCGGCGGTACTGCTGCTCTGGGGCTGCCCGATGCCCTGCAAATCCGCGGAGGTGTACCCGCCGTCGTGCGTGTTCACCCACTTCCCGCGCGACGAGCGGTTTGAAAACAAGGGGCGCTCGTTTGACGAGGATGACCGCGTGAACGAGATTTTAGCCGCCGCGGACGAAAACTCGATGGCGCTGTTCAACGAAACCTACTCGACAACCAGCGAGGAGAAGGCGGTGCGCCTGACCTCGCAGCTTGCGCAGAAACTGTATGACGCAAAGATTTTCGGGCTTTACATCACCCACCAGCACGGACTGGCGGATACCGGCATCCCGTACCTCAATGTCGTCATTGACCGTGACAACGACAACCGGCGCACGTTCAAGGTCGAGCGGCGGCGCGCAGTCAGCGGCTCATTTGCGCACGACGTGCTCAAAAAATACGGCCTGACGCGCGAGGCGCTTGAAGAGAGGTTTCCGAAAAAATGAGTTTCAGCCTGCTATATAAAACACGCGAGGAAATTGAGTCCAGCAGCGCGCTCTATGACCTTTCCGTCGACCGCGCCGTGGCGGTGTTCTGCTCCGACCGGCGACGCGCCGAATATTTTATGGACGTGCTGTCGCGCCCGCTGCAATCGGCGGAAAATATTGTCTACAGGCAGGACATACTTGCCGACCTGCGCTCATGCGACGGGCTTTTTGCCGACCTGCAGCTCCATTTCACGCGCTATGACAAAATCAAAAGCGACTGGCGCGAGCTCAAGCAGAACGCGACGGGCGGCGGCGTTTCGGTCAATCCCGACGCGCTGCTCGAGCGCACGTTCTCATCGCTGAAAGTCACCGCGATGTTCCCCGGCACGATTGTGTCGTTTTATTCATCGCTTCTTGAAACGCTGAACAAATACGAGCTTAAATCCGAGGGGCTGACCGCGATGCGCAGTTACTGCGAGGAGATGATCGCAAACGATTCGCTTGCCGAAGTCGTGCGCATTGCGGAATTGTTCCAGTACCGCACGCTCGAGGATTATATCTTCGGCGTGACGATCGGCTATGACGCGACGCTGCGGCTTGCCGAGGCGGAGCTGTGCGATATAACGCTGCGCGGCGGCAAGCAGAACCCGTTTGCAAAGCTGTTCTCGCGCAAAAGGGACGACGAGGACGGCTCGACAGAGATCTCGCCCGACGTCACCGACGAAACCGACGACGACGCCGTGGATATGACAAGCGAAGACGTCGAGTTTGCGCTAAGCTGCGCGCTCACGCGCATCGACGCCGCATTGACGCAGATCACCGACGCCATATACGAAAACTTTTTCGGGCTCTCACGCGAGCTGATGTTCTACGAGGCGGCGCTTTATTACTGCGATTTTGCGCGCGAGCGGGGGCTCGTGCTCTGCACGCCCGAGCCTTTGCCCGCCGAGAGCGACATCCTTGAGCTTGTCGATGTGCGCGACCTGATACTCGCCGTGGAGGGCAAGCACGCCGACAAAATCGTGCCCAACAGCGTCACGCTCGACGGCACGCGCGAGGGCATCATCGTGCGCGGCAAGAACAACACGGGCAAGACCGTGTTCCTGCGCTCGGTGGGAATCGCCCAGCTTTTCGCCCAGGCGGGGCTGCCCGTCTGCGCCGTCCGCGCGCGGCTTAGCCTGCGCGGCGCGATATTCTCGCATTTCTCCTCCGCCGAGGAGGAGTTCATGGCGGGCGACGCCGCAGGCCGTTTCGACGGCGAAGTCAAGGCTGTGGCGCATATCATCGACTCGCTGCGCCCGCACTCGCTGTTACTGCTCAACGAAACGTTCCAGACCACCGCCTATAACGAGGGCACGGAGGGCATCGCGGATATTCTCGACATACTGCCCCGCACCGGCGCGAAATATATATTTGTCACGCATCTGCTCGGCCTGTTCGAGCGCTGCGACCCGAACCGCGTGAAGCTGCTCACGTCAGATGAGGGGTTCAGGATAAACGCATTGTGATCAATGGTTTAGATTTTTCGCTGTCAACCGTAAGGGTGCGCGGCAGCAGGCAGAAGTTCTAACCGTTTGTGTTACCGCCGGACACCGCCAGTGGTGTCCGGCGGTATTGCTTACGGGCAGAATTCCTGCCCGTCGGTTTCTATTAGCGCCCGCCGTTTGGGTTACGCTTGTTTTTACATCCTGTGACAGTCTAAATATTAAATAATACTTAAATCATAAAATAATAGCTTTCACTTGCTGTTAATGATATAATCTGAATACACAAAAATACCATTTCTCAGGAGTGGACTGCTTATGACTCATCGTGAGAATATGCTGAGAACCATTCGTTTCGAGCATCCCGAATACATACCTGTCAGTTTTTGCCCAAGTGAAGCCGTGTTCTCGCACTATGACCCTCACGCAGTGGAGGAGCTGCTCGAATCGCATCCGATTGTCGCGGGCAAGTCAAAGATGCGCTGGGACCTTGTGCCGAAAAGTCAGGACGAGGTCGACTGTGACCGTATTTATTACGACGCATTCGGCGTTGAATGGAGGGGCGCAATTGACGGAATCCGTGGCGTTATTCAAAAGCGCCCGCTTGAGGATTTATCAAAAATACCTGACTATAAGTTCCCCGAATTGCCGAAATTCGATCTGGAAAAAGACCGTGCGGCGGTTGAAGGCGCCAAAAAAGGCGGATACTATACTATTGCCGGGTTGGAGCACGGACACACGTTTCTGCGCCTGTCCGATTTGTGTGGCTACGAAAACGTGCTGATGGGCATGGTTGACGAAGATGAAAATCTGATGATGCTCATCAAAAAGCTGGAAGAATACAACTACGCTTTTATCGAGCACTACGTCAAGGTCGGATACGATATGATCGACTATGCGGAAGACCTTGGCATGCAGAACGGCCCGATGATTTCTCCCGACCTGTTCAGGCGCTTCATAAAGCCGTCGTACAAACGGCTCATGAAACCCGCGCGTGACGCCGGTATAATTGTGCATATGCACTCCGACGGCGACATACGCACGCTGGCGGACGAACTGATCGACGGCGGCGTGGATGTGCTGAATCTGCAGGACCTGGTCAACGGTATCGACTGGATCAGAGAGCGCTACTATGGCAGGCACGCAATTGAGCTGGACATCGACCGGCAGCGGATTACCGTTTTCGGCACGCCGGCTGAAATCGACGCGCTTATCAGGGAGGAAGTCGAAAAGCTGTCATCTCCGGCGGGCGGGCTGATGCTGGTCTACGGCTGGTATCCGGGAACGCCGCTTGAAAATGTAAAAGCACTGCTTGACGCGCTCGAAAAATATATGTATTACTGGTCGTAACACCACTGGCGGTGTCAAGCGGACGTGTGGGTTTGCAACTATAGGGGGCGCGGGGTATTCTTCCCCCGTGGCTCCTCTTGGTGCATTCTTATAAGAGCGACGATACTGCCATGGTGTTTGGCAGTTTGTCGGTACATTTGCCCTATCTCAACGCCTCAACTGTTCCAATTAAGCATAACAAAAAGCTCCGCCGTGTAAAGCGGAGCTTTTTGTTATGTTAATCAGTATACTATCTGAGCCTCTTTGCCGGTGCGGGCGGACTCGTAGATTGCGTCTATCATGCGCATGAGCATGACGCCGTCCTCGGCAGGTGCGTGGCAGGGCGTGCCGTTCTTCACGCAGTCGACAAAGTGGGCTATTTCATAGTCGAAAATCTCTGTAAAGCCGGAGGGCTTGTTATACTTTTCGTCGTCGAGCAGGCCGTTTTTGCCGTCGGATGTGTAGTATTCGGACGGATTGCCCAGCTTTATGCCCGCCTTTGTGCCGAATATCTCGACGTCGCCGTGGTCGTGTTTGATGTTGAGGCTGAACGACGCCGCAACATGCATCACAAACCCGTTGTCAAAGCGGATGAATCCGGTTGCAAAATCCTCAACATTGCGCTCGAATTCGCCGGTCGTGTCGACAGTCCACGCTTTCGGGCTGTCGTCGCCGATGGTGCTGATGTTGCGGTATGTAACGCCGTATGCCGCGACAGGTTTGGGTTTGCCTGCAAGGAAGCGCGCAAGATCCATGACGTGCACGCCCAGGTCGATGAGCGGGCCGCCGCCCGAGTAGCGCTTGTCGCCGAACCAGCCGCCCGGGCAGCCGTTGCGGCGCAGGTACGAAACATTTGCAAAGTATATGTCGCCCGCCGCCCCGCTGTTTATGAAATCTTCGGCTGCGAGCGCGTCCATGCCGAACCTGCGGACAAATCCTATCTGCAGCAGCTTGCCGTTTTTCTTCGCGGCATCCTCCATCTGCAGCGCTTCCTCCGTGTTCATCGCCATGGGCTTTTCGCATATCACGTTGACTCCGGCGTTCAGCGCCGCAACCGACGCAGGGCAATGCACGGAGTTCCATGTCGTAACCGACACCGCGTCGAGCTTCTCGCTTGCGAGCATTTCATTATAATCGGTGTAGAGCTTTGTTATGCCGTACTTCTCGCCGAATGCCTTCAGCTTCGGCTCGTTGATGTCGCACGCCGCGACAATTTCACAATCGTCCGGCCGAGCCAGATATCCGTGCATGTGAAAATGGCTAATGCCGCCGGTGCCTATTATTCCAACTTTAATCTTTGACATTTGACGCCTCCGATAAATATAATTTAACCCGCACGGGTGGATTTTTTATTTTTTTCTGAATATAAACAGCTTGCTGAACGCGTAGTTTGACAGAATCACCGCGACCGATACGGCGACCTTGACCGCCATGTCGTACAGTCCCAGCTTATCGACAAACAGCCAGATGCTCGCCACCTGAAACGCCCCCGAAAGCACGCGCATCGAGGCAAACGACAGAAACTGCACCAAAGTCCCGCGCAGCCCTGCGCGGCTGTCGAGGAACACCCAGCGTTTGTTGACTATATACGCGAATATAATCGCCGCCGCGACGGCAATGGTCTGCGCCGGCACCTCGTCTGTGCCGCCAAGCCGTGTGCAGAGCCAGTAAATGCCGAAGTCCACACCGGTGGTCAGCCCGCCGCAGATAACATACAGGATAATCTCGCGGTATTTTGCAAAAAGCGCACGTACGCGGTCAGTCAGATTGCCCATTTACCATTCCTTTGTATTCATCCCGGGTATAGAGCATGTTCAGCGCGGCAAGCAGTGCCGGAGCCGATAAATTTGACGGCAGCCCGCAGGCTTTTGCAAGTGCGCGCCGGCGCTCTGCGCTGCCGGATTTGCCCGACAGTCCGTCAAGATAGAAGTCGAGCTTCGTAATTCCGCCGCGCGGAGGCGCGTCCGCGGTCGTGAAGCCCTCCGAATATGGCAGAAACAGCTCGCGCAATAGCTGCGCATCCATGCCCTCGACACCCAGCAGCCCCGACTTTGAGCCTGTCTTTTTGCGCCGCTCGCGTCCGGGCAGCTCGGGTATGTATAGGTGGATGATTTTGTCCTTGGGCAGGATGGAGTTTATATAGTTGCGGATCACCAGCCCCGCGCCGTCGCTGTCGGTCAGCACTATCACGCCCGAGCGCTCTGCCGCGCGGCGGATCAATGCCGCCTTCTCATGCTCGCGGAACACGCGAAAGCCCTCGGTGACTATTATCGGCGCGTCTATTATCGAGCCGAGCTTGATTTTGTCATACCGCCCCTCGACTATCACCGGGCGCGTGACGACCAGCTTTTTACCCTGCGAATCGGAATCTACCATCTATCCTTTTTGTTCTCGCCGCCGTCGCCGAACGAGCCAAGCATATAGCCGAGCATACCGCTTTCTACCGCATCCTTGCGCAGTTTGAGCAGGCGCACGAAATTCCAGGCGTTCACCGCTATTATTGCGATATAGACAAACGCCATAACGCCGCCCGCCGAAAGTCTCATAGCCTCAAACAGCGGGAACGCCGCAAAATAGGGCAGCGCGAGCGCTGCCAAAATGAGCGCCGAACTTTCTTCACCGACGCCGCCGGCGCTTGTCAGCATCAGCGCGACGAAACCCACAAAGCTTACGCCGAAGATTATCATCATGATTATCGACTGCGTCCGGTCTTTTTTCATCACTGAATGCACGGTCAGCCCTATCCAGCAGAGCAGCGCCACGAAGCTGAGAAACAGTGCAAATCCGCTTTTTGACGGGACGCCGGCATCCATGCCGCCGGCAAGCGACGCTGCGGCGGCTATCACCGTGACAGCCAGCATCACGGAGGTCATTAAAATCGGGCGCATCTTGTCCTTAAAGCCACCCTTTATATCGTAAACCTTCTTTTCCGGGTTGCGGGCGGTATCCTCGCCCGTATTTTCGGTTCTTTCGTCAATTTCAGCCACGGCGATATCCCCTTCCGATATAAATTTATTTACGGTCAGATTCCGGACGCTGCAAACCGGGCGAGGATAACCTCCCCGGGCAGTGGCGTGCTTTTCAGCTTGAGGTCAGCCTCGCGGCAGCGCTCCACCGCGCGGGCAAGCGAGTCGGCCGTCCGGCTGCGGCAGGCGGAGACATACAGCCCCGCCTTGTATTCATGCATTTTCAGCGTCTGTGATATTGCGCGCTTGTCCATGCCGGCGTCGACGCAGACTTTAACCGCATAAAGGTCGCAGAACACGCGGGTTATAGACGCAAGCAGTATCTCCGGCCGCTCACGCCTCGCCAGCGCTTCTGTCAATGTTTCCATTGCACCGTCGGCATCACCGCGCAGCACGGCGTTGGCGAGCGCAAACGAGTCGAGCTCGACAGTCGCGGCGCATACGCGGCGTATGTCATCGCGCGAAACCTGCTTTCGCCCGTGCGCGAGCACATAGGCGGCGAGTTTTTCTATCTCGCCCGCCAGCGTCGTCATGCCGCGGCCGGAGAATGCGACAAGCTCCTCACACACCTCGGGCGAAGCTTCCACTCCCTCTGCGGCAAAATGGCGCGATACCCACCGCGCAAGCCGCGCCGGCGTCTCGCGAGCAAACCGCACAGTCGTCGCGACGGCTGATATTGCCGCAAGCGACTTTGACGGGCGGCGTTCGTCGCCGGCATCGAAGGCGTCGCCCATGGCAACGACGAGCACGACCGCGTGCGGGCAGTCGGGCAGATCTGCAAGCGCATTGCATAGGCCCTCTACCGCTTCGGAGCGCGAAAAATCGACGCTCCGTACCTCGATGAGCCGCCGGTCGGAGAGCATCGGCAATGTCTGTATTTCGACGGACAGCGTCTGCGGCGTATATGTGTCGTCGTCCAGGGCGACGCGGTTGAACACGTCGTCTTTGTCCGTCACCGCCTCGCGCAGCCGGTCCGCATAGGCACGGGCGAGGTATTCCTCCTCGCCGAAAAAGAAATACGCGCCGGATACGCCTACTTTGATATGGCGGTCAAGCTCCTGAGGAGTGAGCGGCTCGGCGTTTTTTGCCGCACCCATTGCACCGCGCATATTCGGCGCGGGCGATTTCGGCGCGCGAGGGCTCATGTTTTCGGAGCGGGGCGGCCTGTCGGGCGGTAATCTATCATAAGCCGGTTGCGCTCCGTCGTCATGCCGCGCAGTTCGACTGTATAGTCAAGCGCGATGCGCCCGGAAAAATCCGAAAAGTCGTTTTCAACCGCGTGCGTGTTGATTATCAGCTCGATAGGCATAAAACCGGTGTTATATACGCAGTGCTGGCGGGGCTCGGTTTCGCTGAACCGGCAGGCGGTTCCGCCGTCACCCGAGCGCACCATTGTCACCGTCCCCGGCATACTGCGCGAAAAAGACAGCGTGGTGCTCGACTGCTCGAAGCCCATTTCCTCACTCTCGTCGTAGGTGATTGAAACCGTTTCGCCGTCGTCGGACAGCACGCCGTCGGTTCTGTATTCGATTGTTTCAACGTCCGGATCGGGCTCGATGCCGTGCTCGGTCAGCCGGAACGATATTGGCCTGCCGTCTTCGTCGGGCGTGAGGTCGCGAATCTGCGAGACGATGCTCACACGCACCGGAACTGCGGCGGATTTGCCCTTCTTTTTATAATTTTGTTTCATAGTGATTCTATTTTACTCCGGCGCACAACGCTTGTCAAGGAATAATATGCGACATGCGTACAAGCGTCGCACAAGCGCTGTCAACCGCGAGCTAACCAGCAGTTATGTTTCTAGCGTTTGCGATACCGTCGGACGTCATTAGGGCGTCCGGGGGACGTATGAATTGGCACCTTGAGTGGGTTCGGGGGATACTTCCCCCGTGAGGGGGTGGCCGGAGGGGTGCTCCCCTCCGGTGTGATTCCAAGGTCAATGCCTGCGGCTTTGCCTTACGGCGAAGCCTTGAGGGTCGTTTCTGCCGTCATTCGAAGAATGACGGTGGTTACCTTTCTTTGGGCGGCTCGATTG
>JAPXNL010000019.1:17650-21670 GCA_033808535.1 Clostridia bacterium | reverse complement strand
GGTGTTGACAGTGACACGGATTCAGCCCAGCGTCGGTCGCGGCGTTTGCGTATTACTTTTTCGACTACTGCAAGAACCATAAACGAAAGCAAACCTGCGATGCTTACCACGCGTCCGGCGACAACGCAGTCGGGCATGTAATCGAATACAAGCTGGTGCTTGCCTGCAGGCAGCTTGACTGCGAGCAGGGCATCGGCAGTCTTAACAAGCTCAAGCTCCACTCCGTCGGCTGTAATGTGCCAGCCTTCGTCATAGGGTATCGAGGTGAACAGCAGCGTGCGGCCTTCAGGCACGTTGACGGTGCCTTCAAGATGCGTGTCGGTATGGCTTGTAAATGTCACGTTGCCTTCCGCAAGCCGTGTGAATGCGTCGCGGAACACCTCAATATCAAGGTACCAGAAGCTGGTCGCGTTCGTTTTGACATAAAACACATCTTCCTTTAGCCTGAGTGTTACCTCGACAGGTTCGCCCGGAGTCATGGTGCCAAGCGATATAATGCGGTCGGTGTCGTTGCCGTATACTGTGCCCTCGTCCATGCCGTTGACGTAAAGCGCAACTTCGCGTTTTGTGTCGGTAGGGAAGTAGCAGAATATCTCATACCTGTTTTCAGGCATTAGAGTGTAAGTCAGCTTCGCCTCGGCGCCCTCTACCGTCGTGGCGTAGCGCCTGTGACCGGTGGTGTACGACATATTGCAGTTGTAAGTCTGCTCGTCGGTCACCGGTACGGGTTTGAACAGCTCGACTGTCTGCTCCTCACCGAGCATAAGTGTCACAAACGCATTCATCAGCTCCATCGGCGAGTCGTATGATTCGGCGTCAAGCGACATGAGGTTGTTTGATACGGCATAGGCAATCGAGAGTGCGTAGGGGTTGTAGTACGTTCGGTAGTTGTTGTCGTCGTCATAGGCGGTCATCTGATAAAGGTACTGGTTAGTTGGCTCGTCGAGTATCAGATACTTTATGCCGAAAAGCGAATCCGACACCGGTGTGCCGCCAAGGTATTTTGACCAGTGCGATCTTGACGCATAACCCATTTGCCCAAGGAATTTTATAACCGCCGCGTTAAGCGTGGAAGAGGAGTTGGAAAGCCCGTAAAAACCGAGCGCCATGGAGTCGTTCGTTTTGCGGTGAAAGTTTTTCTCCATGCGGTACAAACCTTTGTCAGACTGCTTTACGGCATCGACAATCGGCTGCACGTTGTCCATAAACGTGCGGTAACCGACGCGGTTGCTTATCACAACGTCGTCGTCGAGCGCGATGGTGTTGAGCAGCCCCGCGGAAAACGCCTCAACGCAGACCGCGCAGCCAAGCACCACAAGTCCCGCGCCCCTCAATGCGCCGCGCGACTCGAGATATACCAAAATCATATACAGGCCGAGCAGACCGAGACTGACCCATATCATCGTCAGGTTGGGCGCGAAATCATAGTCCTGCTTCTGAATCAGTATCAGGATGATACCGAGCGCGGCGCACACGGCGTAAACCGCCTTCATGCTGATATGCTCGCGTTCGCAGAACGCCTTATACGCAAACACGAGTATAAGGAAGCAGAACATGAAACTGTAGCGGTAATTCAGCCAGTTTGGCTTCTGAAACCCGTGCCACGCGATATCTATCAGCGCGCAGTTGAAGCTGAATACAAAGAACGCCAAAATCATCCCGCCAAACGCTTTTTCACGCGCTTTGATATTTTTTGCAATAAAGTAAAGCGGCAAAAAAATCAGCGCGAGCGTGCCGCAGTAGACAAACGGCAGCCCCTCCGGGCGCACGGTGTCATATGAGCCGAAGAAGAATTTAACGGCGAAGTCCAGAAAATCGAACTTCTGCTTGAACTCGTAGATCGGATTTGAAAATGTGGTTTTGCCGAAGTTGAGCGAATACCATGTCGGCAGGAGGATAAACGCAGCAATCATTAGCGCAATTGCCGATGCGATCGCGATTCTCAAAAGCGACTTTATGAAGTGCCAGCGTTCGTAATAAAAATTGTTTTCGTGGTCTTCGCTGTGTGCCAGGTACCAGTAGAAGAAGTACACAAGCACATATATGCACATCATATAGCCGATATAGAAGTTGGATATGACCGCAAGGGATAGCGAGACGATGAACAGCTTATACCGCCCGCGCGCGATGAGCCGCTCTATTCCCAGCGAGATGACCGGCAGCAGGATCAGGTTGTCTATCCACATCGTATTGTGCGCCTGAACGACTGAATACGCGGTCAGGGCGTACATGGTCGAGAACAGCACAATCCCGGTTTTGGGCGCTTTGGGGCGCGTGCGGTAGAGATAATATGCCATGGTCAGACCTGACGAGCCGACCTTGAGCAGTATCATCGCCAGCAGCGCCTCTGTGATCATTGTTTTAGGGAAGAGCAGCACGATAAAAGAAAACGGGCTGGCAAGATAGTAGGCATAAATGCCTGAAAATTCGCCGCCCAGCGCGCGGCTCCACGAATAAAGCAGGCTGCCGCCTGTTGCAACCTTACGCCGCAACTCCTCGAAGAAATAGACATACTGGCCGTTTAAGTCAAGCACCAGAACAGAGCTGTTCCCGAACGGCCAAACCTCCATCGCGATATATATCATCCACATTAAACTCAGCGGTATGAAAAAAGCCGCGATGAGAAACCTGTAATCGTTTCTTGTGAGGTTGTCCTGTATTTTTTTAAATGTCTTTTTCATTTTATTTCCGGATATAGATAATTACAGTTGTTGCGGAAAGTATAGCACAAATAAGGAGCATTGTCAATAAAGCGACAGCCTGCGATGCTATTTCCTGCTGCGCTGTGCCGTATATTTTATTGCTGAATTTTTATTATTGTCATGATTTCTGCTTTTCTATAGTTTTAATAAGCCTTTCGATTCCCGCCTGCATCATCTTTTTGCTGGAGGTAAAGAGCGATACCACATCGCGCTTGCTGTTAGTATACATACGCAGAAATTGTTCGTTGAAAGAGCCGAACTGATAGAACTCGCCGAGGTCGTATACACGGTTGTCGAGTATTATGTCGAGCATATCGACCGATTCGGCGTCGCGGGTGTATTTATCTTTCAGCACTATATCGTAATATGCGGGGAGAACCACATATTTTGACTCGGCGGCAAGCGCCTCGAGTATTATGCCGGGGAGTTTGGTATCAATCGTGTTCAGCGGAACAGTCAGTATGCCCGAGGTGTGAATGGATACCGAATGACCGTAATTCTTTTGCGTCTCGTCATATTTCGGCACCGGAAGAATTCCGAAGTCGCTTTCCACTGCGCGAAGCCTTTCGGTTACCACAATACGCTCGATATAGAATAGCATCTGGTCGGCAGCCATCAGTGATATAGCGTCCTGACCGGTCTGAAAGCGGTTTGTGTGCAGGAAAAACGATTCGTCGTACATGATGTCGACAAGCTTCTGTGCGACTGTTATCGTGCGTTCGTTTTCAAAAGCAATTTCCGGGTAATCTTCCTCATCCTTTGCCGCGTACCGGCAGTTGCTGCCGTGGAGCATTATATAAGTCCAGTCGTCATATGCCACAATGCCCCAGCGGTCATGTGAATCGAGCACGCCGTCGCCGTTGAGCTCGGTCGTAACCGATTTGGCAAGGCTCACCATCTTGTCAAGCGTCCATTCGTTGTCGTAGACAAGCTGGTACAGGCTGCCTATTGAGTAGTCGTTTTGCACATTCTTATTATAGAAAACACAGGCTGTGGCGCTCTTGTCCATAAGGGTTATATCTCCCTCGACCATCGGAAGTATGCCGCCGAGCGAGAGCTCTGCAACCGACTGAGAGTCCCACCAGGGGTTGTCCCAGTTGATATACGGCAATGTGTTGAGGTCGAGCAGAACTCCCTGCGCGACAAGCTGCGTGCTTTCATAGGTGCGGGGGAAATACACATCGTACGGCAAATCGCCCGCTTTAACATTTTTAACGCAGGTGTTTATAATCTCCGAATGTGTAAGGTAATCGGCGGATATCTGAATGTCGTATCTTTCTTCAATCGCGAGATTGCGCTTATAAACGGCGTCATGCAC
>JAPXNL010000019.1:1585-17640 GCA_033808535.1 Clostridia bacterium | reverse complement strand
CTTCCTCCGAATACAGATCATAAATCATTATAAAAGTGTCTATTATCCAGTGTGCCATTCTGAAATTGTACCCGTCGAATTTCTCGTTGGGTAGGTCGGGGTATATGCGTGTATCAGCTTCTTCTGTTGTTGTGTCCTCAACCTGGGTTTTGGTTGTGCCGGTTTTTCCGCCGTCAGCGTCCGAACAAGCCGCAGCTGCCGTAATCGTCGCGGCAGCAAGAACCGCGCACAAAAATCTTACAAGAATGCTGTGCATATGGTACCTCCTGTTTTAAATAGGTGCTTACATTATATATAAATAGAAGCGCATTGTCAATAATGCTGAAAAAACTGCAATCGAAGATAAACTATATGTGTAATTATTATAAACAGGTGCAACATATGTTGCAGTTATATTACATTTGCGGGAGAAAACACTTTTATTTATTGACAAATTTTATGCAAAACATTATAATACCTTATGTGCGCTTTAGCAATTTGACGAATGTAGCTTTTACATGCAAAAGCTTGTTCTCCATACACATTGCGCCGTATACTCTCCGCGCCATATAACGGCACGGATCGGCTGCGTGTTTACAGGCGTAATGTTTTACCGATTATAGCCCCGTGCAACAGGATGTTGCTTGCCATACAGGCTGCCGGGTGTTATAATCGGTATTTAACGGGTAAACGCGAGAAGAAACGAATGGCTGAATGCGTTGAAAGATCCGCAGCGTGCTCAGCCCCGGACACCCCACTCCCGAATAAAGGAGGGATGGATTTGATCGAACTCAACAAAATGCCGCGCGAGCTTCTGCAAAAGCTCGCCGAAAAGGGCATAACCGAAAGTGATATATTGATCTGCGTAAGATCCGATATGAACGCTGACGGTGTGTACTGCGACAACTGGCTGATTGGAACCGCGGACGACCTGATAATCATCGGCGGAATCAGAACTGCAACCCCCAAAAAACGCATGAAAGCGGCACCGGCGATGTATTTCGAGCCGGTTGGCTCACCCGCAGCGGCTGACAGCAAAAAAGGCGGTATAATCGGGGCGGCGAAGCGCTTTCTGCGCAAGTGCGCCGAGTCGAAAAGCCGCGTGATATACGATTTTGAGCAGCTGTCCTACGATTATTATCCGCTCGCGAATCTGAAAAATTTTACAGTGGAGGAGCTGATTTCAACCTGCCGCTTGTCAGCACTGAAACTGGACGACGAGAATGCCGCGCTTGAGGCCGCGCGTGTGGAGAAGATGCGCGCCGAAATCAAGGAAAGGGAAGAGAAAGAAAAACGCGCGGCAGAGGAAATCCGTCGTGCAATCGAGGAAGGCAGGTCGATGCCGGAGGCACCGGCTGAGCCTAAACCGGAAGATAAAAAGAACGAGGAGGCAGGCAAACCCGCAGAAAAACCGCCGGAGATAAAGGGCGAGCCTGTACTTATCACGCTGTTTTCCAATTCATGCAAAGCCGACATGCGGCTGTTTGCAAAATACTTAAACAAATACCACGATACCGGCGAGATGGAGTTTGACGAGCAGGACAAAAAAGAGGAGCTTTTCTGTCCCAAGTGCGGTGACCGGTACGCTGATCCTGCGCGGAAAATATGCCCGCGCTGTATGGATAAAAACAAGATCATCGCCCGGTTTGCCATGTTCTTCTCAAAGTACAAGGTCTACGTCGGGCTGTCGGTGGCAATGCTCGTCATCACCAGTGCGCTCGGCGTGCTGGCGCCGTATATAAGCTCGGGGTTTTACTATGACCAGGTGCTGAACCCGGGCAGCAAATTCTACGGCGAGCTAATGCTGGTGCTCGGAATAATCATCGGAACGCGGCTGCTGTCGGTGTTTGTATCGATGATAAGCGGCTGGGTCGGCGCGTCCATTGCCGCAAATGTAGTATACGACCTTAAAAAAGTTATATTCGGCGCAATTGAGCGGCTGTCGATCTCGTTTTTCACCGGACGTCAGACAGGCGGTCTTATGACTCAGGTCAACCGCGACGCCAACATGATATACTGGTTCTTCGTTGACGGCATGCCGTATTTCATGGTTAATATCGTGCAGGCGATCGTGGTTATAATCCTGATGTTTATCATGGATTTCTGGCTCACGTTCCTTTCAGTGGTCGTCATGCCGTTTATGGTGCTGCTCATCATCTGGCTGTTCGGAAAGATGGAAAAGCTGTGGGCCCACCAGTACTCGCGCTCGCGCGAATTGAACTCCATGTTGTCAGACGTGCTGTCGGGCGTGCGCGTGGTTAAGGCGTTCTCTAAGGAGAAGCGCGAGATGCAGCGTTTCAAGCACCATTCCGAAGAGCTTGCAAACGCCGACCGCACGATGCGCCGGTTTGAAAACATCGCGTTCCCTGCGGCAGGATTTTTGCTGTATCTGGGAAACATAGTTGTTTGGGCTGTCGGCGGCTGGAAAGTCGTCACAGGCGATATGACATATGGCACGCTGCTAGTGTTTGTATCGTACATGAATATGATATGGAACCCCATGTTCTTCTTTGTGGATATGGCAAACTGGGCGTCTGCCTGTATGAACGCGATGCAGCGCCTTATGGAGATAATGGACGCGGTGCCAGAGGTGGCGGAGCGCGAAAACCCCGTACGTATGCCTGTAATGCAGGGCAGGGTGACATTCCGCAATGTGGCGTTTTCGTATGATAAAAACCGTAAGGTAATCGACGGCGTGTCGTTTAACATCGAGCCGGGCAATGTGATTGGCATCGTCGGCCGCACCGGCGCGGGAAAGAGCACGCTTGCGAACCTGCTTATCAGGCTTTACGACACATCCGAGGGCCAGATTTTAATTGACGGCATCAATGTGCGCGACATAGCGTTTGAGGATCTGCGGCGCAATGTTGCGATTGTCTCGCAGGAAACATACCTGTTTGCCGGCACGATACTCGATAACATCCGATATGCAAAGCCGGACGCCACCTACGACGAGATACTCGAGGCGTCGAAGATTTCGGGTGTGCACAGCTTTATTATGAAGCTGCCCGACGGCTACTCGACGCGTATAGGGTTTGGCTATAAAGACCTGTCGGGCGGCGAGCGCCAGCGCATATCCATAGCGCGCGCTGTCCTGCGCAACCCGAAGATTCTGATTCTCGACGAGGCAACCGCAGCGATGGACACCGAAACCGAGCGTCAGATTCAGGCGGCGCTTTCAAAGCTGGTTGTGGGACGCACGACGATAATGATCGCACACCGCCTTTCCACCTTGCGCGACGCGGACTATCTGATTGTTTTAGAAAACGGCAAGATGCCGGAGTTCGGTACGCATGCGGAGCTGATAGCGAAAAAGGGCATATACTTCAACCTGTACAGGCTGCAGTACGAAGCATTGAAGAGTATCGGAATAGCCGAATAAAACGTTAACAGTAAAAACAGAGAACAACGGGACGGAAACCGTTCCCGTGCGATTGGGAGTGATGGCACGTTGGCTGATAACCAGAAAAGTGAAACAAACACTCAGGCAACATCGCTGCGCGACGTTATAAAAATCATACGCCTTGATGAGGAAGTCGCAGCGGGCAACGCCGAATTTTATAAAAACAACGACTTTATTGCACTTAAAGCAAAGCTCGAAAACGAAAACGGCGAGCGTGAAGAAAAATCGTGGGAGCGTATATTTCTGCACCGCGCCTTCCCGTTCGACGACCCGTACAGATATATTTCGGTGCTTGATAAGGATCAGAACGAAATCGGCATTATAGGTGACCTTCGCAATATGCCCCCCGAACCGCGCGCACTGCTTGAGAGTGAGCTCGACCGCAAATATTACGCGCCGAAAGTTAAAGCCATTAAGCAAGTGAAAGAGCGCTACGGGTTTTCCTACTGGAATGTTGAAACCGACATCGGGCCTATTCAGTTTACACTGCAGGATACATACCGCAGCATACTCCGGGTCACGCCCACGCGCGTTTTTATCGTGGATATGAACGGCAACCGCTACGAGATCCCGGATGTGGAGGCACTCGACCGCAAAAGCTACCGGCTGATTGAGCTGTATCTGTAAATTCAGCCGGACGACCTCACCATAAATCGGAGGTGACTCAAGTAATGGAATCACGCGAGGCGCTTATAAAGCGCTTCGCCGAGCTTGACGGCACAGTCGGGCCCGGTGATGTGATTGTCGTACTCCCGTTCGACCTGCCGCCCGATGCCGGTAAAGAGCCAGTCGACGGACTGGCAGGTGTGACAAGGGAAGATATTAAGGTATATATAAACGGCAAACTAACCGCAGAGTATAAACTCAAGGATATAAAAGAAATAAAATGTGTCCCGGGCATCGGCTGCACGACGATTGAGCTTGAGACAGGCGAACGCGACATACTGCTTTGCCGTGGCGACATGACGATGCACCTGCTGTATGCCACGGTCTCAAAGCGGCTCAACCGTTATCTCGAGTCGGGTGTATTTGACACCGACTACGAGGAGGAGGTTGACATTTACTGTCCCAAATGTCTGATCCCGTACCCGCCCGGCTCGAATCTCTGTCCGCACTGCGCGGACAAAAAACGGTATCTGAAAAGGGTCTGGGAAATAGCCAAACCCTACAGGAGCTTCATATTTATATCGGTCGCGCTGTATTTCATCATATCGGCGCTGAACCTGCTGGGACCCTATTTCAACCGCGTGCTGGTCGACGATTACATAAAAGCCGAGCATATGCCTGAGTTTGCCGGATTTATAACGGTGATCGCTTGTATCTTCGGCGTCAGTGTAATATCGCAGCTGCTTACGATACTGCGCTCGCTGACAATGATAGAGGCCAGCAACCGGGTTATTGTCAAGCTGCGCTCGATGGTGTTCAACAAAATCGAGATACTGTCGCTTAAAAAAGTGTCACGCCGCACCTCCGGCGAGCTGATGAATCGGGTGACCGGCGATACCGAAACGCTGCAGGATTTCATCACATACCAGCTCGGCGACGTTGTACAACAGCTTCTGATATTCGTCGCCATCACCGTCGTGCTGTTCATATACGACTGGCGGCTTGCGCTGATGATCCTGCTGCCCGCGCCGTTTTTGATGGTAGGGCATCGGATGCTGTGGTCGTTTCTGCATAAGCACTACCACAAGCAGTGGACGCTCAACGCCAAGTCAAACTCCATCCTGCACGACATATTCAGCGGAATCCGCGTTGTCAAGGCGTTCGGCATGGAGAAAGCCGAAATGGAGCGCTATGACAAGGTGATAGCAGACGAACGCGATATATCGATGTTCAACGAGCGCACGTATTCGATTATATCGCCCATCCTCGGCTTTTTCATGGGCGTCGGCGAGTTCTTCCTGCTGTACTATGTAGGCTCCAAGATACTGGGCCAAGAAATGACTCTTGGTGAAATGCAGCAATTCTCGGCATATGTGTCGATAATCTACGGCCCGCTGCGCTGGATGGCGTGGCTCCCGCGCCGGCTTGTCAGGGTTATGACGAGCATCATTAAGATTTTTGATATAGTCGATGAAAAAGTCGACGTCGCCGATAAGGAAGATGCGGTTGACCTGAAAATCGAAGGCAACATAAGCATAAACAATATTTCCTTCGGTTATGACGACGCAAAAAACGTTCTTCGCCATGTCAACCTGGAAGTAAAGCCCGGCGAGTTTATCGGCATCGTCGGAAAGTCGGGAGTTGGCAAATCGACGCTTATAAACCTTGTCATGCGGCTGTATGACGTGGACGACGGCTCCATAAAAATCGACGGGTACGACCTGCGCGACATCTCGCAGGAGTCGCTGCGATCGCAGATAGGCGTTGTGCTGCAGGAAACCTTCCTGTTTTCGGGTACTATATACGAGAATATCGCATATGCCAAACCTGATGCCACCCGCGATGAGGTTATCAACGCCGCCAAGCTGGCGGGCGCGCACCAGTTCATTATGAGGCTGCCCGACGCATATAATACCAAGGTGGGCGAAAAGGGCTACACGCTCTCGGGCGGCGAGCGCCAGCGTGTTGCGATAGCGCGCGCGCTGCTGCACGACCCGAAGATACTGATACTAGACGAGGCGACCGCGTCGCTCGACACCGAAACTGAGAAGCAGATTCAGGACGCGCTGCAGAAGCTCGCGAAAAACCGCACGACGCTTGCAATTGCGCACCGCCTGTCTACACTGCGTAACGCAACAAGGCTCGTTGTGCTCGACAAAGGCACTGTCGCCGAGGTCGGTACGCACGATGAGTTAATGCGTAACAAGGGGATTTATTACGGTTTAGTCATGGCGCAGCGCCAGATGAGCCGCATGAACCCGGCGGTGAAGAAAACCGACGAAAGCGCATAATATATACGTTTGTTGATAAATGTAGAGTTGCATTTGCAGTTAGACACTTTAGATAATAAAAATGCCGCCCGTCCGTAAAAAATATGGACGGGCGGACTGCACTGCGGTAAAACTGCATTATTCCCCTTGATATAGAGCGGTATAGTTGCTATAATATTACTTGCTGAGTCAAAATGACCGCAGAGGTATTTACGAGGTTATAACAATGAAAACAATCATCATGGCTGCCGGCAAGGGCACGCGGCTCGCATCGCTTGGCGACGATCTGCCCAAGGTACTGCGAACTGCAGGCGGGAAATCACTGCTCGCGCATGTTCTCGACACCGCATCATGCTGCAAAAAGGAAGACATAGTTATTGTAACCGGATACATGGCTGAAAAAGTGGAGCAGGCGTTTCCGGATTATAAATGCGTGCGGCAAGGCGTCGCTGCCTATGGCACGGGTTATGCCGTTATGTGCGGCATGGCTGATTTTACAGGCTATGACGGCGAGGTGTTGGTTCTCAACGGCGATATGCCGCTGGTGCGCCGCGAGACGGTCATTCGCATGCTTGAGCGGCACTGCTCCACAGGTTGCGCCTGCACGCTGCTATCATGCGTCAGCCAGCGCGATCTGCCTTTCGGGCGTGTTATCCGCGACAAATCAAAACCGGAGCCGGGTAATGTCATCGCGATTGTCGAAGATGCTGTGTGCACGCCGGAGCAGCGTCTTGTGCGCGAACTGAACGTCGGGGTATATATTTACGATGCTCGAAAGCTGAGGTATGCGCTCTCGCAGATCAAAAACGATAATCCCAAGCGGGAGTATTATCTGACCGATACCATTTCCGCGCTGATTTCGGCGGGTGAGTGCGTCGATGCTTTTATAACACCCGATGAAACCGAGATGTGGGGCGTTAATACGCCGGAGGATCTTGAAGAAATATCGCGAATTCTTAAATCCCGCGGTATATAGTGCACAAAGTTGCACAAAATATTTGTGCATGATTGACAATTGATATTTTCGGCGCGTTGTGGTATAATGACCTAGCCACGGGGGCGTAGCTCAGCTGGTTAGAGCGCATGCTTGACATGCATGAGGTCATTGGTTCGATCCCAACCGTCCCCACCATAACGCAAAATGAAAAGTCCGATGAAAATCGGGCTTTTTTCGTTTTTTAAAAAAATGCACGAAAAACCTAAAATTGATTTGGCTGTACTAATATAATGCTTTTTTATGAAATACATGCGTAAATGTTTACATTATATTCCTTGTGTAATGGGGTAAAGTATTATATAATATAATATGTGAAATCCTCCGCAAACTTTGGGAGGTATTTTTATCATTTTTCACGCAATAATGTATCATAGTGCAGTTATATCGCAACGTCGGATGATTGCCACCGGCTTTGTTTTTTTTTGATAAAGCAGTTTAATCAGAACCGTTCGCGGCGACAGGCACCGAAAAATATTGAATATTGATACGCGCATAAATTTTTTATATGCGCATTTGTGGAAATAAAGAATGAAAAAAACGATAACCGGGCGGAAGGCAGAACTTCATACACTTTTCACTGTTATTTTTGCCGGACGGACAGGTCCGGTGCGCGGCTGCTTTGATAAGTAACAACATATGGTTTTCAGCAGCGTAATTTTCCTGTTTTATTTTCTGCCGGCCCTTGTAATTCTTTATCGCATCGCACCGAACAAACTGAAAAACCTCGTCATGATAGTCGGCAGCTTCGTGTTTTATGCATGGGGCGAGATAAGGTTTCTGCCTATAATGCTGCTGCTCTCAGTCGAGGACTACATCTGCGGGCGTTTGATGGAAAAATACCGCGCCGATGAAAAGCGGCGCCGTATTTTCATGCTCATTTCCGTGCTTTCAAATCTCGGAGTTTTGATTTTTTTCAAATACACCAACTTTTTTGCCGGGAATGTCGCCGCGCTTGCCGGCTGGGATAACTTAAAGATAAACATCATCTTGCCCATCGGCGTTTCATTTAACACATTTCAGTCGATCTCGTATGCTATCGACGTCTATCGCGGCACGACAAGCTGCGAAAAAAGCTATTACAACTACCTCGCTTATACAACGCTGTTCCCGCAAATCATTGCCGGGCCGATTGTGCGCTATGTAACCGTCGAAGACGACCTTGACGACCATCTTTTGACTTATGACAGCTTGTCGCAGGGCATGCGGCGTTTTACTATAGGACTGGCCAAAAAAGTGCTGATAGCAAACAACGTCGGCTTTATTTGGAGTAAAATCTCCGAAGGCAAAGCAGGAGACCCGTCCGTGCTGCTGTACTGGATAGGGATAATTGCGTATACATTTCAGATATACTTTGATTTCTCCGGTTACTCGGATATGGCAATCGGGCTTGCGCGTATGTTCGGGCTGACGTTTGACGAAAACTTCAACTACCCATACATATCGCGCAGTATTACCGAATTCTGGCGGCGATGGCACATCACGCTTTCCGCATGGTTTCGCGACTATGTGTATATACCGCTTGGCGGCAACCGATGCTCGAAACAGCGGCATATCCTGAACCTGCTGATTGTATGGGCTTTGACGGGATTCTGGCACGGCGCATCGTGGAATTTCGTGATTTGGGGTCTGTATTTCGCGGTTATCCTGATTGCGGAAAAGTACCTGTACGGCAAGCTGCTTGAAAAGCTGCCGGCTGTGATCCAGCATCTGTACTCGCTGCTGCTTATTGTGGTTGGCTGGGTCATATTCTACTTTGAGGACCTCGGCACGATGGGCAGCTATCTGCGCGGAATGTTCGGGCTTGACGGCGCTCCACTGTGGAACTCTCAGTCGCTGTATTACCTGCTTGGCTATGGGCTCACCTTCCTTGCAGCCGCTTATTTTTCCACGCCGCACTTCAAAAAGTTTATCGACCGCACGGAATCAAGCCAAAGCAAGCCGGTTTGGATCAGTGCGACCGCCGCATATCTGGCGGTTTTCGTATGCTGCATAGCATATCTGGTCAACGGCACCTACAATCCGTTCCTTTATTTCAGGTTCTGATATAAACACAGAAATGAAAAAATTCAGTCTTACATTCAATAAAATCTTTTTCGCCTCGTTTATTGTGCTGTGGATATCCGCAGCAGTATTTAACGTGGTCAAACCCGGCGATGACTTTTCGGAAAACGAAAACCGCTGGCTGGCAAAGTTTCCGAAGTTTTCGGCTGGTGACCTGATTGAAGGGAAATTCATGAGCGGCGTCGAAAATTATGTTAACGACCGCTTTATCGCGCGCGACTACTGGATCAGCATGCAGAGCGTGCTCGAATATATGTCCGGCAAACGCGAGAGCAACGGCGTTTACATTTGTTCCGATACGCTTATCGGCTCTATCGACGGACCAAATCATGAATATGTCGCGGAAAATATCAAGGCGATCAACAATTTCATAAAAGTCACCGGATTGCCGGCTGAGCTTATGATAATTCCGAGCGCATCGGAGGTTCAGTCATACAAGCTGCCGCGTTTTGCCTCGCCGTGGAACCAGAGCGCGGAGATTCAAATGATTTACTCAAACATAGAGAATGCCGTCTGCATTCCTATAAGCGACGTGCTCAAGGCGCATAAATACGAGTATATATTCTACCGCACCGACCATCACTGGACAACATGGGGCGCGTATCTGGCATATAAAGCCTATTGCGAAGCAGTGCAGCTTACCCCTGCCGAATACAGGGTAAACAGGGTGAGCGACACCTTCAACGGCACGCTTTACTCGACCTCCGGCGTGCGTTTTATAAAAAGCGACTCCATCGATGCCTACAAATATTCAGGCAAGGCGCGCTGTGACATCTCAAACGGTGTAACCGTCACCTCATACGACAGCATTTATTTTAGTGAGTTTCTTGCCAAAAAGGACAAGTATGCGTATTTTCTCGGCCAGAACCAGCCGGCGGTAACTGTTTACGGCAGCGGGGACGGCGGCAAGCTGCTCGTGTTCAAAGACTCATATGCGCACTGCATGGCGCCGATGTTGCTTGAAAATTACTCGCAGGTAACGCTAATCGACCTCAGGTATGTCAATAAGAGATTTGACAGTTATTTTGATATAAACGAATTTGACAGGGTGCTGTTTTTATTCAGCATTGACTCGTTTGTCAATTTCAACGATATTACCCGGCTGAATCTTGCCGGAACCGCCGAATAAAGCAAAGGGTACGGGGATGAAAGAAGTCGCAGCGGCTGATAGATCGAAGAAAAGCTTTTTTTACAGGATGCTATGCGGTGTCCTGCTGGGTGCCAGCGTAATCGCTCCGGGCATCAGCGGCAGCATTATGGCTGTCGTCATGGGCATATATGACGATTTGATCGAAATCATATCAAATCCGTTTAAAAACTTTACGAAAAACGTGATTTACTTGCTACCGGTTTGCCTGGGTGGAGGACTTTCGGTGATAGCGCTGCTGCAGCTTTTGCGCCTGCTGTTCGAACACTTCACCGTGCCTGCCTACATGCTGTTTATAAGCCTTATCGCGGGCAGCATTCCGACCGTATTTGCAGAAGCCAAGGCGGGTTTGGCAAAGCCCGTATATTTGTCAGGCACGGCGATTGCGTTTGCCGCGGCACTGACCGTGGGATTTATGGCAAAGCATGACATAGCGCTTGCAGTTGACACCTCAGCGCAGGGATTGCCCGGAATGCTGTATTACCCCATGTCCGGCGCGGTTGCGGGGATAACGAGCATGATACCGGGCATGAGCATTTCCATGATGCTGATGATGCTCGACGTTTATGAGCCGCTGCTGAAAGCCGCCGCCGAGTTTGATGTACTGACGATAGCGCCCGTTGCTCTCTGCTTTCTCGGAGGCATGATTCTGTTCTCGCGTGTGACCAGATATGTGTTCCGCAGGTGGCGGGGGCTTGGATATCTTATGGTGCTCGGGTTCATGAGCGGGTCGCTGGTCAGCATTTTTCCCGGACTGCCCGAAACGCCGGTCGATGCACTGCTGACGCTTGCCGCGGTAGCTGCTGGTGTCGCCGTTTCAATCGCGCTGCAAAGGCTTGCGCGGAAATTTAATATCAGAGAGGATGCCGTGAGCGGGTCGAAAGGGAATGCCCGTTCAGATCAGCGCATATAAACGGCGACGAAAATTACAGATGGCTCTAATACGGATATAAAAAAGCGCGTAACTTGACGTACGCGCGTTTTTTATTGCATTTACCTATTCAGCTACTGTTTTCGCGCTGGTTGACTTTTTAATGGGACGCCAGATTATATAGGCAATGTAGAAATCTACCATGCTGTGGACTATAGTGCCGACGCCTACCGGCAGTAAGACCAGCGTTATAAGGCTATTCATGAAACCGGCTTGAGGGTCAAGGTCATACATAAAGAAGGGTATTACCACAATAACTTCACATAGAGCATGTACAATTGCTAAAAAGAACGATAAACCTGTAGCCTTCCAGAACGAGCCTAATATCGTAGGTTTGCGTCTAAGAATTATGGAGCCGATAATCGCAAACACGATATGCGTTGCCGCACGGGCTACTACAACGGGTGGAAAGCCGGCTAAAAAGAAACCGATCGTCGTACCAATTGACACGAACACCGCCGTGAGAGGCGATATGAACATTGCTATAAAGATTGCCACATGGCTTGCCAGCGTGAATGTGGTGAAACCAAGCGGTATCTTTATCGGAGATACAATCGGAATCAAGATTCCAACAGCACACAACAGTGCGGCAATCGTAATGCCGTATATGCGTTTTTTCGCGTCTAGCATGTCATTCTCCCTGTCCGGTATTTTGTCAATTATAGCACACATCGGCTGAAAATTTCAACCGGCGCAAGAAAAAACGTAGTTATAAACATTTATAAACCGTAACCCGGGTGCGATAATTGTTTGTATCGCACAACAAATACATGGCAAATGCACGGAAACGCCCGGCATATAGGCATATATGCCGGGCGAATTGTGTATATGTTATTGAGAGTCGTTGTCCGAAGAATTTTTCTTTTCGCCGATGCTGAGCAGAAGGTTGAGCAAGATGCCGAAGATAGCGGCGCCGGCAATGCAGGGAATACCGCCCGAAATTCCGGGGAAGGGGATGTTGCCGCCGAAAGCGTACTGACCGCCGATACCGATAACCATGATTGTCGCGATAACGGCGATGTTCTTAGCGGAGAACATGTCGCACTTCTTGTCAATCATGATCGCGATACCCTGAGCGGCGATTGCGCCGAACAGGTATATCTCAAGTCCGCCGATAACTGCGGTCGGTATGGCGTATATTATCTGAATGAGCGGCGTGAAGCACGAGACGAGCATTGCAATTATAGATGCGGCTATCAACACATGGATGGAAAACACCTTTGTAATAGCCATTGTGGAGATGTTCTCGCCGTAGTTCGTTCCGGCGGGGCCGCCGATCAGGCCTGTGATCATATCGCCGATACCGTCGCCGACAAGGTTGCGGTCGAGCATACCTGCGAGGCCGTAATCGCCTTTTTTCTTGCGGCGGGCGATATCGTTTACATAAATGTCAAGCTGGTAAATATGCGCGGTGGATTCCGGTATGGTTGCAATCGCAATCGGCATTATGGCAATCAGCGATTCAATCGAAAACTTTGGGAACGTGAATGCGGGCAGTGCGAAGATCGAGCCGTCGCCGATTTTGAATACCGATGCAGAGACAACTGTCTCAACCGGCATTACGTCGAAAAGGTTATAACCTTCACCGCCGACGAGATATACAATCCCCGCGGTCAGGCATCCGACAGCCGCACCGAGAAGCAGCGGCAGCTGCCCGAGGAAACCTTTCAGGTAACGCGAGAAAAAGATTGTTGAAAGCAGCGTCGCCATCGACACGAGCAAAATCAGACCAATTTTCAGGCTGTATTGCTTGGGGTCGTCGGGCAGAACCGATGGTAAAAATGTGGACGAAGGCGTAAATGCATCGTTCAGCGCGACTCCCGCAAGCGTCAGGCCGATTATCATCGCAACCGGACCCGTGATAGTGGCCGGGAGCAGTTTTTCGACAGCCTTCTGTCCGCTGAAGCGAATGATAAGTCCGGCAGCTATCGAGACGAGACCCGACATTACGATACCAAACTGCGCATATTGGATTGCCTCGGCAGGGAGGGTAGCAACTTCACCGTCTTGCCATGCCTGAAGCTGAGCCAGCGAATCGGGCGACAGCTTTTCCATTATCGACTTGCTGGTAACGAGCGCGTATATCGCCGTGAGATAGGCGAAGCTCGAGCCGTAATACATCGGGATTTTGCGGCCGGTTACGAGTATGAAGCAAATGGTTGCAAGACCGCTGGCAAAGACTGTGGTGGAAACCTGAAATCCTGTTATCAGCGCCACGGCAACAGTGGCCGGAAACATAACAATGACCTGCTGAATGGCATATAGCAGAAGCTTGCCGAACGCAGGTCGTTCATCAGGGAGATATCCAACAATTTGGTTTTTCATAGCGTCATCCTCTCGCGTAAGATTTTTTTAGAATCTGCGCATTTCGAGTCATTATACAATAAAGCAAATAAATTGTCAATAAAAATCGCATTTTATATCTAAATTTTTCAAGATAGCAGAAAAAGCACCTGAAATAAAGCCATACAATATATAGTTTTCACAAATAATATGTAGTTATAACGCAGTATTCAAAATTAGCATAAAAAACAATAAAAATAAAGTCAGCGCCAACAAAACACTTGACAAAAAAGCTCCGATGTGGTATTATATATCGCGTTACGCGGGTGTAGTTCAATGGCAGAATTCCAGCCTTCCAAGCTGGCCGTGCGGGTTCGATTCCCGTCACCCGCTCCAATCGGGCAGGATGTTCAGAAATGAGCACCCTGCTTTTATTTTTCACAAATATAAGCCTACTTGACTGGGAATTGACGCATTTTCAAAGTAAAGTTATTCTCTTGCAGGAGAACAACTTTCGCCTTACGGATAATAAGTTTCACCAATGAAGCGGGAGTTATACCACCGCGTAAGTATCAATCGGATGTTTCCGGTTTGTTCTGCTCGTTGCCCAATTTTCCATCTCTAAAAGTTATCTGATATCTGCTACGATTCCTGTCAAAAGGACATTCAACTGTGAATGTCCTGTTTTTTATTTATGTGCGGTTTTTCTGCAGTTTTGAGCCTGTGAAATATTTGTTGATAATGCCAAAAATAAAATGACTACAAAACGGCTAATTGACAATATAAATAAATATTGATAGCATATATTCGTAATAATACTAGAAGAAAGGAAGCCGGAACCGTATCGGCGGCGTTTGCCGCATCCGGCGCACGGGTAGTTAAGATGAAGCGTTTGACTTCTTTTATACTGGCATTTATTATGGCATTCCTATGCGTTTCGTGCGCAGAACCTGATGAACAGGCAACAGATATTGTGGAAGAAACAGAATCCGCCTCAGCAGAAGAAACGACATATCCGCGGCCTGATATTCCAAAAACCGATTTCGGCGGCGAGAAGTTCGTTATACTCTACCCGGGGTGGGGACTTTATAACGACTACTTTTTTGCGGAAGAGCAGACGGGGGAGCAGATGAATGATGCCATTTACAAGCGCACCGTCAACGTCGAGGAGTATCTCAGCATAGATATTGATACGTTCACGCCGGGCTACATAGAAAAGATTATGCCGGCAGTGAAGGCGAGCGTGCTCGGCGGCTTGGATGATTATCAGCTTGTGCTCACCCACTGCATACAGGATCTTTCAAACATGATGATATCTGGGTATCTGCTTGACTGGAATAAGGTGCCGCATATAAACTGGGACGCCATGTACTGGAACCAGACAATAAAAGATACTTTGTCGATATACGGCAGATTGTATTATGCTGCTTCGTCTTATATGATTGCCGACCCCAACGGTTTTCTCTTCAATAAACAGATGGTCGAAGAATATAATCTGGGCAATCCATACGCTTTGGTCAAGGAAGGGAAGTGGACGCTTGACAGACTAAACGAAATGGCACAGGCAGTGTCCGGCGACCTTGACGGCGACGGGAAGTATACTGTAGAAGACCTGTACGGGCTGGCTGCCGAAGCTGACTGGATGCTTATCAGTTTCATGTACGGCTGCGACCAGCTTATGGTAAAACGGGATGAAACCGGCGAATATGTGCTCGACATGTATAACGATAAGATGCTTTCGATTACAGAAAAGCTTTACAACCTGTTCCACAACGGCAACCAGACCTATCTGTGGAGTTATGGCGCTCCCGAAGATAATATTCTGCGCATAAACTCTGGCCGCGTACTGTTTAATATCATTCCGATACATACCTGCAAGATATACCGCCAGAGCGAAGTTGATTTCGGCATACTCCCGTTCCCGAAATACGATGAAGCACAGGAGAAATACATCACGCTTGACTGGGGCGGACTGATGTGCATACCAACCACTGCAGTAAACCTTGATCTGATCGGCATGACAAATGAGCTATTGGCGTATGAAAGCCTGAGTACAACAATACCGGCTTATTACGACGTGCTGCTGACCGGCAAATTTGCGCGCGACGAAGAATCAGTTGATATGCTTAATATTATCTATTCAAGCGTCGTATACGATTACGGTATGAACTACTGCGGTTTTGAGGGCGGGTTTAACCCACTGTTTTATATGATTCCGCAATTGATAGCACAGGGCAAGAGCACCGATCTTTCATCGCTTTATAGCAGAAACGAAAAAACCGCCCATAAGGTGCTTGAAAGAATATCTGAGAAAATGAAGGATGTACCCTGATAATAAATAGCAGTAAAAAATAACGGCGTGCGGAAGGGAATTACCC
>JAPXNL010000019.1:0-1575 GCA_033808535.1 Clostridia bacterium | reverse complement strand
CTGCAAGCCGTTTTTTCTGTTATTATAAGTTATCAAAGTGCGCCGAAAGTCCGTCGTGCTGTTCGCTCAAAAATCAACCTGCTGCGCCGAATGATGTTTTAAGAGAATCAAGCATTGCAACAGCATACTCTTCTCATTCCTTGTACAGCTGTACAAAGTTATTTTGCTTATCCATGGCAATTTGATTGTAAATTCCAAACAGGAATCCCAAATTATATACCACACATGGTTCGTGAACGATGTTAGAAAATATATACTTGAGCATTTCAGCGTCATCTTCTTTCTCGTCAGGGCTTATATATAAAAATAAAATCATAAAAAGCCCGCAGAGATGTATCAGTAGATTCTGAAGAAAGCACTTCAAGCATAAATCCGGAGAAATTGGGGTCGGGACATACAGACGGTATGCTAAACATCATAGAATAATAATTGTCTGCCAATGTGTAATAGTTTTCCTGTTTTTCGTCATATTTAGGGTAGGGTAAAATACCGCTGTCAAAATCTGATGAACGATAAGAAAAGGTATTGCCCGCAGAAAACAACGCGCGTCCGTCGTTGAAGACATACTGGGCGACAGGCCCTGGATTTTCTGTTTTGCCCTCCCAGTCGCTGCTCAAAATTGTATCGCTCGGGGAGGCGAAGAGCTCTAGCACCTTATCAATCGATTGTATCGTGTGGTCGTTGTTCATCGAAATCTCGAAAATATCTCCGTTTATTTTCGATAATGTAATGTTCTGACACGCTACAATAAAGGGAGTAAAGAAAATATTGAATTTACAGCCAATCCGAACATATCTTCAGTATCGACTGATCCGTTTCCGTTTAAGTCGCTTGCAACACCTTTGGAAAGTTCAGTCATTGTGTCTATCGTCCATGTGCCGTTTCGAACCTGATCTGCAATGCCATACCCATGTTTTGCAGCCAGATCACGGTTATAAAAAATAATATTTATATGATTTTTATCACGAAGTGAAAAATCACTTGAGAAAAAAAGAGTTGATTATTATACGATAATAATTTATTAGCTTCCGGATACCAGTAATTTTTCGTAAAATCCATGTAATCGACTTTATTCAAGTCGTAAAAAAATCCTTCACGCGCAAGAAGACCTATGGTTTGAATACCACAGAAAACGAGATCAAACTTATTCTCCTGAGCATGGGATATCAGACGTATGTGTTCAGGGTCAAAAAAATAACCGTTGTCGTCATTTAACGTTTGTGTAATTTTGACATTATACATTTCTTCAATATTCTTATTGCGCCTGTATACCGCATCATTAACACCAATTCCGGTTTCTGCTTCGGCAAATATTTCGAAATTCTGAATCATCATATCATTAAAATTCTCTTTGCCGTACCCGAGCACGTTAAACTCACGCCCGTCCCAATCGATGTCGGGGATGCTGCAGTTTTCTGCCTGCGCTGTATCGGTTTGCGTGTCTGATACCGGTGCATCAGTATCTTTGTTGTAGGCTGTCTGCATGAGTATAAGCAAGGATAAAAACGAAGCTGCGATTCGTGCGCGATTTTTCACTTGTGTTACTCCTTTCAGTTAAATTTCAGGGCAGCGAAA
>JAPXNL010000018.1:7996-21748 GCA_033808535.1 Clostridia bacterium | reverse complement strand
TCATAAGCGCAACCGGATGGAACGATTCAAGGCAATAATCGCCCTTGTATTCACGCAGCAGCGGAGCCGAGACCTCGCAGACCTTTGACGACGGGTCATCCATCTTAAGTTCAACGACCAGCGGCACGCGCCCACCCGCGATCTCCAGTGTCTGGGCAAGTGTCGGCACACCCAGCTCTGTCAGCTCTGCTGCCGTCATCTCCTCCACTCTGCGGTCGACACCGAAAACGCGTTTGAGGCTCGAATCGTGCGCTATTACCGGCACGTCGTCAGCCGATACCCTGACGTCGAATTCAAAACCATAGCCGGCATCGACGGCCGCTTTGAACGCTGCGGCGGTATTCTCCTTTATCTCGTCTGAGTGCAGCCCACGGTGCGCGATATAAAGGCCTTTGAATTTCGCCGCCCTCTGTCTTGCGGCGGGCGAAATGCGCGGCATAATCGCGATTATGTACAGTACTGCGACAAACAGCAGTAAAGCAATTACAACGATAATGAGCTTATCCAGAAACCATCATCCTCTATTCGTAATTTTCAAGCAGTGATGTGTTTTTTGCAGGCTTTGAATCGCCATGCCTTACAAAGAAGAAAACCACAAAGGCTGCCAGCGAAAAGAACAGAGCGTACGGGAACAGGACTTTATAGCCGAACATCTCGATGAACCATCCCGACAGGATCGGCGTTATACTCTGTGCCGTCATCGAGAATGTATAGTATATTCCCGTGTATTTGCCAATGTCCCCTACGCTTCCCATCTGCACTACCATCGGATAGGAGTTGACGTTTATCGACGCCCACCCGACGCCGACAGTCACGAGCAGCACATATACCAGTCCGCTGTAGGATTTGACAAACAGCATCCCGCCGTAAGCAGCCGCGATCATAACAATGCCTGCGAGTATCACCTTTTTGCGTCCGATCGCCGACGAAATGTAGCCGATTGGTACAAAGGCTATCACCGCAGCAATCATCGCTACCATCATACCGGACGCAAAATCGCCGTCCTTCAGTCCCCATACTCGCTGAGCGTAAACCGAATACACCGAGGTCACTGCATTATATGCGGTAAACCACAGGAAAACCGAGGCAAGAAGGAGCCACAGGCTTCTCTTAACATCCCGGGGCAGTGTTTTGCCCGGCTCGCCCCCGTTTGTCTGCTCCGACTGAGGCTTATCGTCGAACCTGACGCCCTCTGACAATAGTCTGGCTTTTATTTTACGCTCGTTTACGGCAAATGTCAATATAATTACGGATATCGCCATCAAAGCCGCGACACAGACGAATATCGGTATGTAGCTGCCGTCATCCTTTACCAGCATTTTTATAAAGGCAAGTGTATAAACTCCGCCGAGCGCGCCCATCAGATTGATGATCGCGTTTGCTTTCGAACGCAGCGGAGGCGGCGTCAGGTCGGGCATCAGCGCGACCGCCGGCGAGCGGTAGGTTCCCATCGAAACAAGTGCAAGCCCCAGTGATACAATAAAGACTATGAATTTTACGCCGTCTGCTGCCAGCGCCATTGATATCATCGATACAATAGCGGCAGCGGTGCCGAAAATGATAAACGGCATCCGCTTTCCCAGCTTTGTGTTGCATTTGTCTGATAACACACCGAACAGCGGCAGCATAAACAGCGCAAGTAAATTATCCATCGCCATTATAGTGCCGCGTGCTGTCGGCTCCACGCCGAAAGCGTTGGTGAGTATCAACGGTACAATATTCTCATAAAGTTGCCAGAACGCGCTTATAGACATAAACGCAAAACCGATGAGCAGCGTACGCGGATAATTAAATTTCATATGCAGCACCTGTTATTTTTGCCTGCTTATTTCATTAAATAAATATAATTTATTCATCCGGTATTTACATTAATAACATGAAAAGAGCGCCGCGATTGCCGACGGCGCTCTTTGTCATGACTTTGACCTTGCAATTATATGACAGTCCCGCCCGCCCGCAACTTTTGGCAACTTCGCGGAGCGGGTGCGAAGCTGTACTTACTGCTTTAAAACAGCGTAGCACTCGCTGCAATAAACCGGTCTGTCATTTGAGGGCTGGAAAGGAACTCTCGCTTCTTTCCCGCACCTTGCACAAAGGGTGGTAAACATTTCACGCTGAGGTTTGTTGGCATTTTTTCTCGCATCGCGGCACTTTTTGCAGCGCTGCGGCTCGTTCTGGAAGCCTCTCTCAGCGTAAAACTCCTGCTCACCGGCGGTAAAGAGGAACTCCTCACCACACTCTTTGCACTTTAATTTCTTGTCCTCGTACATGCTTTTTACCTCGCTTAAATAGGTTGGTTATTTGCCCCAAGACGGACTGACACCGCCACCTTTGACTGGTCAACGCTCTGCTCTTAAGCTACTCGGGCATATTTTAATTTATATAATATAAAAAATAACAACCTTGAGAACGCACGCGGTCTATATTATATATCCTTATATACGCTGTTTCAGCTTTTTCTTGATACGGCAGACGGCGTTGTCCACGGATTTTACATCGCGACCCAGCAAGGCAGCGATTTCACGGTACGACTTGTCGAGGATAAAAAGCTTGAATACGGACTTTTCGTAGTCTGTCAGGCTTTCATCGATCACTTTTGTAAGTCGCTCGTAATTTTCCCTGTCGATTATATATTGTTCGGGATTGCCTTTATGTTCGGAAATACCCGCAGCCAGGTCAGCATCGCTATCCAGCGTTTCGCTTCCGGTGCGGCCGCGATGGTTGCGGAGTATGCTGATCAGTCGGTTGCGAATACAGATTTTTGCAAACAGACCAAAGGTTACATCCTTTTGTCCGGTGTTATAAGCTTTCACCGCGCCATACAGCGCGATAACCGCTTCCTGTCTGAGATCTTCAGGGTCAAGGCTGTACTGTCGGGCTTCGCTTAGGACATGGTCGACCATTGAATTTATGAGAGGCGAATACGTTTCAACCAGCTCGCTGAACGCTGCGTTATTGCCCGCTTTTGCGCGTTGTAATATGCCGTCGTCCACTTTTTAGCTCCTCAGTACAGTTATATATTATAACAGCAATTTAATTTTTGTCAAGGCTTTTTTAACAAAAATTTTATTGTTTAGTGATAATTGTTGTATATTTGGAATATTACCACAAGGGTTACCGGCATTCGGAATTGTTCATCACTACAATTTGCCATATCCTGCCAGCATCAAACGTACGTGCTTTGCCGCCGGAGGCTATTCTATCAGATAGTTTATATCGCCTGAGAAAATCGCGTATACGCCGCGGAACACGACCTCCGGCTTATCCATAAAATTATACTTCATGCGTTCAGCCAGCGCTTTATCCTCGACGACTATGCGGGCGTTCAGCAGCTCCCTGCGCGCTTCTATAATCACACAGCGCACCTCATATGTACCGTCCTCGAGCGGCGTTACGTCGCACTTGATTTCCGAGCCGCGTTTTTTGAACGACAGCAGGCGCATCGCGCTCTTCAGGCTTTTATCTTTCAGCATCATCAACAGGCGCGAGTCGAGCGTATCCGCAACCTCTATACCCTGATCGGTAATCGAATACAGCGTTTTACCGTTTGCAGTAAACTCCTCTATATTGCCTGTTTCAAGTAGCTCGGCAAAGCACTCGGCAAAGTCAAACGGGCTGACAACGCCGTCCTGAACAACGATATCGTTTATATTTACATAGTCAAGCGGATAGTGGATATTTCGCAGCAAAAACAAAATGAAGATTTTTATATCGTTTTTATCTTTTAGAGGGGCCTGCATCTGATACATTTCCCTTCACTGAAATAATTATTATACCGGTGATCGGGGGCATTTACGTTTTTTCGTCCCATAACCGGGAATGGGCAGTACATGTGCCTGCCCATTCCGATTTATTACATTATTAAGTTACTTACCGTATCAGGTTTCTCTCTCGCTGGTTTCAAGCTCTTCGGTTTCGAGCGGCTGGGTCTCCTGATACGAGAGGTAATTCTTCAGCTTTGCCTTGGCGAAATAATGATAGCCGTAGTATGCTTCAGGTCTTCGCCAACAATGTATGCATCCTGATATACGAATATCGGAGCAACGGGCGCCAGTTCAAGCAGCATTTTCTCTGCGTTGTGGAGAATTTCAGAACGCTTTGCCAGATCCTTTTCCTCAAACGCCTGCGCTATGATGGCGTTATAGTCGGCGTTGTTGAAACCTGTCACGCCCGGAGCAAGGTCGAAATTACCGGACGCAAGGTCGAGCGCACCGCCCGAGAATTCGAGAGCGAAGGATGCGAGGTTGCCGAACGGGTCGGTCGAGAACATGGTGAGGTCGACCGCCATTACGTCGAAATCACCGGCTGCATAAGCATTCTTGAACTGGTCGGCGACGAGGTCATATTCGTTTTCTTTGTAAAGCTCAAAGCCGAGCTTTCTTACCGTTACGTTGAACCCGAGCTGACCCCATGCGGCGGCAACCATATCGGCTGTGGCAATGTCGACTTCGTTGTTGCGGATCGTGATGGTGATATCGCCGCCGCTCACGCCGGCTTGCTGAAGCAGGGACTTTGCGGTTGCGAGGTCTGCAGACGAGGAGAGTATAGCGCCTCCCACATCGCGGAACTGCTGTTTGCCCTTATAGCCGTTTTCGAAAACGCCCTTTGTAATCAGGCCTTCTGCCGGAGTGGCAAATACGATCTTGTCCGCGATGGCTTTGCGGTCAATCGCCAGTGACAGCGCACGGCGTACCTCAGGCTTGTCGAAAGGCGCTTTTCTGGTGTTAAACAGGTACACGCACTCGGAGAGCGTATCTCTTACAGTGACTTTATCCGCATACTCTGCGCGCCTTGACAGCGGAAGTTCGCTGTTGAACACGAGCTTGCCATCATCCTCATACAGTGCAAGCTGCTCTTCCGGCGTAATTGCAAAGTTGATTGCAAGACGATACGGGATAACATATTTTGTCAGCGGATCGTCCTCAATATTGCGGAAGTAGTATATGTTGCGTTCGAGGATCAGCGACTTGCCGGGGAGGAAGGTGCGCACGACGAACGGGCCGTTGCAGACCAGTATCGAGGTGTTGGATGACCAGTCGGTCGCTTTCGCAACAACATCCTCACGGATTGGGTAAAGCAGCGGGCTTGCAAGGATTCCGAGGAACGCTTCGTAGTCGATCTTCTGCTCAAACTGTATCTGGATGACCTTCGTATCTGCGTCCACTACGCCCAGGTCGTCGATCGACATATCGCCGGCTTTGACTGCTTTTGCGTTTTTAATGTCCATGAGCATCGCAGCGGCTTCGCCTCTGAATTCGGGCTCAAGCACACGTTTGATAGCATAAACAAAATCGGCCGCCTGGACGGAGCGCCCGTCGGACCATGCAGTCTCCTTCAGGTAAATTTCAAGCATATAAAGATCATCTTCGGGGTTTTCGATGATTTTATGACCGTTGGCAATGCCTTCCACGACCTTGCCTTTGGCATCGAATTTATAAAGCCCCTCATAGATCATGCCCAGGATTTTTGTAGCCGCTTCGTCGGTGTATGCTGTGGCGGGATCGAAGTCGTATATTTCCGTTGTAAGATATACAGGAATTATGGCTCCTTTATCGGTGCTGTCCGAGTCGGTGGTTTGGGCGCACGAAACGACACCGGCACCGATGAGCACAAGACTCAGCAGCAGGCACAGGATCTTCTTCATGTGGTTTGCTCCTCCTACATATTATGCGTGCCGAATTTACCTACATATTATACCATCAAACATAAATATAATCAATGGCAAAAACGTCCGAAAACCTGACTTTTTTAACATTTAGACGCTTGCACAATATATTTTAATGTTTTTTGTAGATAATGTACAAACGTAGCTATTTCTTTCCACAGCAAAAAAATCCGAATTTGTCGCATATTTTATATTCGCAGGGGAAAATTATATATATGAGTTTTGCAAAAAAATACATCAGAACAGATTTAGCTGCGGAAAGCGTGCCTTCTCTCGAAACCATCGAGAATGCGAATAACGCCGATGCCTCCGGCATATTGTATAGCGAAGAAACAAAGTCCGGCTACAAGACAGAAACGCTCAAGATCATCAACGAGCGCGGGGTTTCCGTAACAGGACGTCCGATCGGAACTTACGTTACCATAACCGTCGGCAAGCTGTGGCTTGCGTCCGACGAGCAGATCGATGCGGCGGTTGATGTTATCGCCGGTACGCTGCGCGAGATGGCGGAAAGGCTGATTCCCGGCGGCGGAGGCATTCTTATATGCGGGCTAGGCAACCGCGAAATCACCTCCGATTCTGTCGGACCTCTTGCCGTGCGTGACATCACGGTTACACGCCATATAAAAGGCAGCGACGCCAAACTTTTCGAGCTGCTGGGCGCCCGCGAGATTTCGGCAATTGCGCCGGGCGTTGTTGGTCAGACAGGAATTGAAACACTTGAGCTTGTGCGCGGCGCCGTTCAGAATTCCGGCCCTGCGCTTGTTGTGGTCATAGACGCACTGGCTTCACGCTCGACCGACCGGCTTGCCGCGACTATACAGCTCTGCGACACAGGGCTCTCTCCCGGCTCCGGCATCGGCGGCTTACGCAAAGCTATCAATGCCGAAACACTGGGCGTACCTGTCATTGCGATAGGAGTGCCGACAATCGTCGATTCCTCGACGCTGATATGCGATGCGTTTGAGAAAGCAGGACTTGACGACATTCCCCGCGAGCTTGAACAGGTGCTTGAGAACGGGCGCAGCTTTTTTGTATCGCGCGGTGACAGCGATCTGGCGGTGCAGGCGCTTTCGTCTGTTATAGCCAATGCGATTAACACGGCGTTTCTCGGAAATTGATGCAGGCAGTACACTGGTACCGCCGGTAGTTTGCGCATTATGGCTATAACCAATGCAATTAACTCGGCGTTTTTCGGAAATTGACGCGGGCTGTGCGTCATTGATCTCGGAAGTTTGCGCATATGGCTATAGCAAAGCAAACGGTGATTTTTAGAAAATTGAAGCGGGTTGTGCACTGGTGCTGCCGGCAAAGTATGCACATATGGCTTTTAATGTTAAATCAGCTTTATCCGGCGCGTTCGGAGGCGTTATACGATGAAAAGGTATAAGGTGTTGGAAAAGTTTTTCAGCGTTTGCGCAATATTATGCTGTGCGGCGCTGCTTATAACGGCGACACTCGCTTCAGCGGCAGCGCGATTCGGGTTAGGCAGCGGCGCGCTGTCCGACGGTGCCGGGCATGCAGAAACTGACGGAGCCTGGCCGGACGCAGGAGAAACGCGAAGTGCAGACCCTTTTATAGAGTTGATATACGACCCGGACGGGGCGTATGCGCTTGAATTCTACGACATGGAGTTTTATTCCGGGGAGGCAGAAATCCCGGTTCAGGGCGAATACACCATTGTGTCTAAGAACCTCGCGGCATCGTCAGTGTATGACATGTTCAACGAAACGCGGTATAAGCCCGACATTGACGCCCTGCTTGCAAAGTACGGCAAAGAAAGCATACCGGCTGCCGTTTACACCTCGCTGTCTATTACGCCCGAACCGCTTGTGCTGATTGTACATACACACGGAACCGAGAGCTTCGCACCGCCCGGCGCGACTTCGTATTCTCTCGACGACCTTCCCCGCTCGGAGGACACATCTCAGAACATCATTGCAGTCGGCAAAGCCATGCGGGACGAATTTCTGGCAAACGGAATTCCGGCGCTGCATTGTGAAATAATGCACGACAAGGATTCCTACAAAGACTCATATAAAAAATCGCTTGCTACAGTGCTGGCTTACCTTGAAAAATATCCGTCGATCAAGTATGTGTTTGATGTACACCGCGACGCGCTTATCGGCAACGGCACAATCACAAAGTGTGTGTATGAGCAAAACGGCGTTCCGATAGCACAGGTTATGTTTGTTGTGGGTACCGACGAAGGCGGCGCCGAATACCCGCACTGGCAGAATAATCTGGCGTTTGCTCTTGCAGCTCAGTCGCTTGCCGCCAAACGCTATCCCGGCATGATGCGCCCGATAAACCTGCGAAAAGCGTCATTCAACGCACAGTACAGCTACCGCAATCTGCTTATCGAGGTCGGAGCCTGCGCGAACACTCTTGCGGAAGCGAAAACTGCAGGAACACAGATTGCGTCAGTGCTGTCGGAACTCATAGCGCTGGGATACTAAAAAATACATATGGAAGATAAAAAAGGCGGATGTTATAAATGCTTAAATACCTTTTAAAATGCGCGCTCAACTTTTTGATCTGCGCCGCCATAATCGGAGGCGCAGCAGCCGCGATTGGCGTTGAATACCGGCTCATCGCGGGCGGAGACAACAAGGTCGTAAGTTATGAAAAACTGAATGAGTGCGAAGGCAGGCTGACTTTGGGCAAATACGCATTCACGCTTGACTTAAATCTGATCGACGGTGCGATGGACAAATTGTCGCAGTATATGGACAGCGCTGTGGCTTATCTGCCGGAGCTTACTGTCAGAGCCGGCGGGAGTTTGTGCGATATCGTAAAGGACCTGGCAGACTGACAGCACCCTGCATCTGTCATTTTTGAAAGATTTATTCGTTATATGAGTTATATTTTCAAAACAATAAGATTACGCGCGCCCCGGCGAAAGGGCGCGCGTATTTTTATATGATTTTGCGGGTTGTTCGACAGTTTGTCCACCGTCCGGGCTCCGCTGCGGAATAATTCCCGTCGTTGGTCTAACCGTCGCGCCGAAATAACCTTCGCCGGTTATTCAGCGACTGTGGTCTCGTCAGTTCCCTCTTCGGCTACTGTGGTTTCCTCTGCAGTTGTTTCGTCCTCGTTTTCATCCTTGGGTTCGCAAGCAGTTAAAGCTACCATAGCCAGCAGCGATGCCAGCAAAAGAGCAATAAGTTTTTTGAGCATTGGAATATACTCCCTTCATCATTTGTAACTTATGCTTCAAACGTATTATATAATATTGCAATATCCATATGTTTGCATTTTAGTAAACATTTTATAAATATATGAAACATAAATAATGAATAAATTATTTCCATTTATTTCCTTAATATTTTACAACCAACGTTTTGATTTCAAACGGGCGAAACTCAGATTTCACTGTGCCGCCTTCGAGCGGAAGCTCATCGCCGGTATCCTCGAGCATGTTAGCGGCATATACAGCCTTTGCCCTGCCCGGGAATTTCAGAGTGCAGGAAGTCTTATTGCGCTCGCACTCGTACAGGCGCACTACATAGGCGTTTTCGATCAGCTCCGCGGGTTTTACGGCCTCGACAATTATATTCGGCGCGGATACCGTAACGGGCGGCTCGTAACCTGCCTTCAGGCTGCCTTTTGCAGCATAAACCGGCACGTTGAGCATATACGACTCGCGCACGACGCTCTCTGCCGAGAATCCACCTTCATGCGGCAGCAGCGAATAGGTCATTTCATGCAGACCCTCGTCACCCGTGGTATCGGGACGGACGCCGCTCTTGAGCAGCGACAGGCGCATGTCGGAATCGGTGCAGGAAATGCCGTATTTGCAGTCGTTGAGCAATGCTACGCCGAAGCGAGATTCGGACAGGTCGCTCCACTTGTGGTTGCACACCTCAAACTTCGCAGCTTCGATCGGGTTGTTTTCCGTTGTGGGACGGTCTAAGTGACCGAACTGGATCTCGTTCTTAATTGTCTGGGTCAATACATCCACATCGAAGCCCACTTTAAGCAGGCGGTGCTTTTCGTGCCAGTCGACCGCCGTGTGGAAATCGACGCGCGGCGACGACGCCGAGAAGATTATATCCTGAGTAATGCCGGTCTTTTCGGTAAGCTGTATTTTCTGGCGAATTCTGAACTCGACCGGACCGTCGGCGACAACCTCGCGGGAGATCAGCCTGCCGGTCGGTTTCAGCTTATATTTCAGGTCGTAGTCGACGTTCCAGTTGTCCCATGCCTCGGGCACATCTTCGCCAAACCAGAAGGTGCCAAGAGGCTCGGAACCGGGTCTGCGCACTTCTCTGCCCGTCTTTTTGTCGACAAGCGATTCGATGCCGTAGCCTTCACCGAACTTTACAGTCAGATGCGGCGTCTCGAGCGTCGTGCCGTCATACCTGAACGGCGACTCGCAGGACCCGCATTTTGCATCGGTCACGGCTAGCGTTTTTGCTTCGAACGCATCGAGCTCAACGCCGCCGACAACAGCAAGCTTGCGGCCCATGATATCGGTGACATGCTGAACTTTTGCGCCCTCAAGGCCGCCCTCGAAGTTTTCTATATAAATGTTGTCGTTGCGCCCAAAAGAGAGCGTGTTGAACAGAGTAAACGAATTGCCCTGCTCTGTCAGCTCTGCGGCATATTCGGCAGCTATCGACTTGAGGTCGGATATAAGCGCCGCCATCTCCTGATATGCCAGAGCATTTACTTCTGTTATCGAGGTGCCGGGCAGTATATCGTGGAACTGGTTTTTCAGCATCACTTCAAGCAGCTCGTCCGCGCGTTCGTGCTTCGGTTTGCCCGCTGCGACGCCCAAAAACTCCATGTCGCGCAGCGCAAACTCCGCCTTGCGGTTGTTGCGCTTGATGGTGTGCATCTGGGTCAGAGTGCCGCGGTGGTTTTCAAGATAAAGCTCGCCTGAAAATACGGGCAGGTTTACCGCATCGCGCTCTATATCCTGCATGAACTGGCTGACCGTGCAGAAGTACTGCTCGGGTATGCCTGCAAGTCCCTGTGCGCGCTTCTGGTCCTCGAGCATGCCGAAAGTCGGACCGCCGCCGCCGTCGCCGTGTCCGAATGCCACCAGTCTTCCGTCGTACACTTCCTTGCGCTTAATCTCGTTGACGGCTTCGACTGTTGTCTGCACATCCGGGAAGCAGTGCATGCGGTTGTAGTGGGTGAGCACTTCCGTGCCGTCTATTCCGCGCCAGATGAATGTGTCATACGGGAAGGTCGTCAGCTCGCCCCATGAGATTTTCTGCGTATAGAAATATTTCACGTTGGACTGCTTCATTATCTGAGGTATCGCGGCGTTGTAGCCGAAGGTATCGGGCAGCCAGAAAGCATCGGATTCGTAACCCAGATATTTGCGTGTGAAAAGCTGTCCGTGCAGGAACTGGCGCACCATCGACTCGCCGGAGGTTATGTTGCAGTCGCACTCGACCCACACGCCGCCGTTGGGCTCATAGTTGCCCGCCGCGGTCTGCTCTTTTATTCCCTCGAAAATATCGGGATAATAGCGGCGCATCCAGTCCAGATGCAATGCAGACGACTGGATGAACTTATAGCCCGGATACTGCTTCATCAGGCTGAGTGCGTTCGCGTAGGTGCGCGCGCACTTGCGTATTGTCTCGTTTACCGGCCACAGCCATGCGGTGTCCATATGCGAGTGACCGATAACGCCGACTTTGCCGCGCTGTCCGTCCGTTCCGCGCAGAGAAAGTACTTCCGCCATTATCTCGCGTGCTTTGACCAGGCCCTCGCGCCATTCGGCTTCACTGGCATCCGCCGGGTACTGAACGATAACCTCGAACACCTGCTCGAGCGCGTTGCGAGCCTTGCCGCGCATGAAGTTGTTTTCCGGCAGCACCTCGGCAAGCTGCATTACGGCTCTGAGATCGAAAAGGTAGTCTTTGACGGTCTCGTCCATCACGCAGATATCGATGCTCTCAAAGTTGCGCTTGAAATCCTCATCGGAGCGTTTGGAGCCGTCTTCACCGTAGCGTTCAAAAGGCTGGGTGCCCGCGCAATGGTGGCCTGCGTAGCACTCAAACGCAAGCTGGTAGCTTGTACCGGGCACGGCGTTCTCGCAGATCAGCTGTGCCGAGTGCGTTGCGCCGATAAAATCGCCGCGGCTGTTGTAGATGCCGGCGGGCTTGCCGTTTACAAAAAACAGCACCTCAACCGCGCCGGTTTTCGCAATGGCATAGAGCTTCTTGCCCGCCGCCTCCTCTGGCACGCATACATCGCCTACGACCCAGACGTTCTGCCATTCGCCGCCCCAGCGGAAGCTGCCCTCGTATGCGGTCAGCCCGGTTTCGGGCACAGAGCGCAAATGCTCCTTGGTCTCGAGCCTGGCGGTGTTTTTAAGTTCACCGACTTTTTTGAAGATAAACTGCTCGTAGACTCTGGCAGAGCGCTTGAGTTTTCCGCGCAAAGAGTCATTGTATCGGTTGAATACCATTTTTGTCCCTCCTGCTTAAACCATTTATATAAATTTTACTGAAGCATTTTCAAAATCAGCCTGAAAAAGCGTTCACACGAGCGAAGGTCGGCGCGCTCCGCCGTCGTGTGGATGTCGTAAATGTCAGGCCCTACGGATATGGCGTCAAGCCCCGGTATCGCGCCGACAAATATGCCGCACTCCAGCCCTGCATGGGTGCATTCGACTTCCGCGTCACGGCGCCTGCCGTCAAGCGAGTTGTATGCGGCGATATATTTTGCCTGAAGCTCTGAGTCGGGGTTGTATCGCCAGCCCGGATAGCGGTTGTGCCATTCCGCTTTAAGCCCTATGAACTTCGCAAGCCGCGAAAAATACAGCGACAGTTCATCGAGCCGGCTCTCAATCGACGAGCGGAGCAGAAACTGCGCCGTAATCTCGCTCCCGTTGTCGTATACTACGCCGAGGTTTGCCGATGTTTCGACAAGACCCGGCATATCGCGCGAGAACGCCTGCGGTCCGTGCGGAAAGAGCGTCAGCATCGATATGACGCGACTGGTGTCGGCAAATGTCAATGTATCACCCGCCTTTTTCGGCTTTGACACGCGCAGCTTAAAGCCATTGTCCTCGTCAGGCAGCTCGGAGCGGATCACCGCCTCCTGTTCCAGCAGCACGGCGGTAGCCTCTGCCGGATCGCGCACGGCTATGGCGACCGTGCATTCCGTGGGGATTGCGTTATCCTTTGCCCCGCCGGAGATTGTTACAAGGCAGAACGGGTCGCGTTCATACAGTACGGTTAGCATCCGGCCTGCAATGTTTATCGCGTTGCCGCGGTACTTGTCGATCTCTACACCCGAATGGCCTCCCGCAAGCCCCGATATTTCAATCGTTATCGCCTTGTCTGCCGCCGGGACGCGCTCATACGAAAGCGAAACACTATACCTCATGCCGCCTGCGCAGCCTGCGGTAGCGGTACCCTCGCTCGACGAGTCAAGGTTTATAAGCCTCCGCGCCGTTACAAGCGAGCAGTCGAACGAAAATGCGCCGCCCATGCCGGTTTCCTCTTCGGTAGTAAACAGACATTCCAGAGGCGGTCGGCTGTAGTCGCCGTCGAGCAGCTCGAGCATTGCCGCGACTCCCACACCGTTGTCTCCGCCCAGCGTTGTACCGCGCGCGCCCAGCATGCCGTCTTCGACAAAAAGCTCCAGAGGATCCTTTAAAAAATCGTGTTCGGAGCCGGTCGACTTAACGCAGACCATATCAGTGTGAGCCTGAAGCAGCACCGCCGGCTCGTCTTCGCGTCCCGGGGACGCCGGGCGCTTTATAAAAACGTTGCCCGCCTTGTCGCGCACGCCACACAGTCCGCGTTCCTCCGCAAATCTTACGAGGTAGTTCGCTATGCCCGCCTCCTTGCCCGAACCGCGCGGGATAGCCGATATATCTTCAAAAAATCCGAATAAGCCGGCCGGTTCATAACCTTTTACAACACGTTCGCTTGCCAAAAAACCGCACCTCCGCTCTCGCCGTAAAATTGTATGCCAGATTAGTATACCAGATTTTCGCAAAAATACAAGCGTCATTAGTTTAATTTCTGACACCTGGGCAAAAAGCTGATTTACACAGAAAAAGAGCCGCCGTAACGACTTGCTCGAATACGGCGGCTTTTGTTTTGTTATTATGC
>JAPXNL010000018.1:0-7986 GCA_033808535.1 Clostridia bacterium | reverse complement strand
ATGCTGTTGCCTGTTTGCAGAATTCGAGTGCCACGTCGGCGGCGGAGGCAGCATCGGGAGTATAAGCGTCTGCGCCGATCGACTTGCAGAAAACATCGGTTATCGGTGCGCCGCCCACCATGATCTTAACCTTGTCGCGGATACCCTCAGCAATGCAGAGGTCTACGACGTCCTTCATGACGCCCATTGTTGTGGTCAGCAGCGCCGAGCAGCAGATAACCTGTACGTTATTCTCTCTGGCAGCCTTGACAAACTGTTCCGGAGCAACGTCGACACCCAGGTCGATGACTTCGATGCCCTTTCCTTCCATCATCATCTTGACAAGGTTTTTGCCTATGTCGTGCAGGTCTCCTTTGACGGTGCCAAGAACTATTTTGCCCGCCGGCTTGACGTCGCTCGATACGAGATACGGCTTGAGGATGTCTGTGCCCGCTTTCATAGCGCGCGCTGCAATCAGCACTTCGGGAACATAGACTTCGTTGTTTTTGAACTTCTCACCGATGACCGACATTCCGGCGAGCAGTCCCTCTTCGAGGATTACCTTCGGAGCGATGCCTTCTTCGATAGCCTTGGGCACCAGTTCCTTAATGTCCTTTGCTTTACCGAGCATTAATTTTTCGGCAATTTCATTTAAAATTGACATTTTATTTCTCCTCTGTCTGATTTTATTATAGCTTCGGCGTAATCGCGCCGTTTACTATCGGGAATGATATAAAAAAACGGTTTGGTTTTCAAACAATTAATCGGTTTTTATCGCGCTTCCCCGCGATTCGCGATATTTTTTTGGTGTGACGCCGGTTTCGCGTTTGAACACCTTGTTGAAATAGCTCTGGTCGAAAAATCCGGAATATTCGGCAATCTCCGCTATCGAAAGCTTCTCCGATAAAAGCAGCACACGGCTTCGCTCGATGCGCACGGATGTCAGAAAACTGTTGAAGTTGGTGCCAAGCTCTTCCTTAAACAGCTTTGAAAGGTACGACGGCGACAGAAACACATGCTCTGCCACATCCTCGAGCGTGATTTTGTGCATGTAATTTGCACGGATATATGAGATTGCGCGCGACAACAGGTCCAGATGCTTGACTTTTGTCAGGTTGAAGGTTTCATCGGTAAACCTGCGCAGCAGCTTGGTGAGTGCAAAGCAAACGTCCTCGATGGTGTCAAGCGCGAAGAAGTCGGATATATACTGCGGATTCAGCAAATAAACGCTGCTGGCTTCGGCTCCGCCGTCGAGCGCTGCGCGCGATATTACAACCGCAAGCTCCATTGCGCGAATTTTTATCGCATCAAGATTATTTGCAGAAGCGAAAAAAATATGCCCGAGAATTTCATTCAGCAGCTTTCGGGCGTACGCCTCGTTGCCGGTCATTATCGCCCACGTCAGCTTTTTCTCTTTATTATAAGGATACGGCTCATATGCGTTAGAACCCAGCAGCATGCGCGATTTTACGCTCTGGACATAGTCGCTGATAAGCTGCTGCTGTTCAGCCTGCTCCTGCCTGTTTATGAGCTTTTTATAATTGTATCCGCTGATGTGGTTCGCTGCTATATAAATGAGGTCGGAAAGGCATGTGATGTCCGCAGCCGGCAGATATTTCAGCGATTCTGTAAAACGCTCCATCTCCTCGCCGGTCGGCACATCCGCGCTGAATGGTTCTGATAGGTCGCCTGCAATATAGTCTTCACGGTCGGTTGCCATTATCGGACCTGCGACAAGAAACCGGTTCTCACGCTCGCCTATAATCGCAGCGACGCAGAAAATAAGTCCCGACGGGCAGAAGTATATATATTTCCCGCCGAACCGCTCAGCCTGATACGCTGCATGAAGATGAGCCGTGACGCAGTCCTGGCTTTCGCAGATTGCAGCGCTTTTGCCTGAATTGCCGTGAGCAGGACAGGCGCAGCCGCAGCTTCCGTGGCAGCAGAGCACATTTCCCTCTGCGGAGACCAGCATACAGCCGCAACCGGTTAATCTGCTTATAGCCTGCAGCACGCGGTCGTCGCTCAATGCTCTGGGCTCCGGGTCCTGCACTGCAGCCTGCTCTACGCTTCTGTCTTTTTGCTTTGGCATAATTATACCACACTCTCAAACCAATTCATTGTATTATTTTATTATTTTTTGTATTTTATTACGATCCGCGATAAAACGCGGTGCGATGCCTGTATGCCACGGTGCGCAAAAATTACATCACATAATCGCAACGGGGCAATCGCAAAATAATATCGCGCACAGCCGACGCCGCGCAGATTGTATCGGGCCGCGGATGTCAACAATATAAAGGCAGAGCGCATTTTCCCCGGTCGAAACAAAACCAAAAACTGATTATTCTGTGAGGCTCCAAACTTGAAAAACATTAACAAATACAGGCGGCTGCGCGGAGGGGTGCTAAAAGAGCCCGGAAGCGTTTTCCGCTCGCGAAAGGATACGGACGTATGAACCGCAGGAAACTGAATCTCGGAATGCGCACGATCCTTTCCTGCGCGCTTGCTGTTGTCATAGCGGCAGCCGCAGTCGCCGGGATCGGCGACTTTATTATACCCGGCAGACTGTCGGTCTACAGCGGAACCGGGACGCCTAAATTTCCGCTATGCACGCTCGAGGCTCCGGCGGGCGAAGCGGTTGCGGCGTTTTCGGAATTAAAAGGCGGTGACCCGCAGCGCATAACGCTGTCGGCAAAACTATTCGGGCTGATACCGCTGAAAAACGTAACGGTTGACGTCTATGACCGCATGGTTGTTTACCCCGGAGGGATGCCGTTCGGCGTTAAGCTGCACACACAGGGCGTTATCGTCGTGGGCATAGCGCCCGGCGACTCCACAAGCCCGGCTTATAATGCCGGTATAAGAGTTAAGGATATAATCATCGCCATATCGGGTAAGCCAGTGAACAGCATAGAGGAAGTCACCGCTGCGATCGAAGGGTCGCAGGGCAAACCGCTCGATTTCACCGTTACACGCGGCGACAGCGAGTATACTTTCAAGGTTACACCCGGTTGGGACAAAAACGAAAACAAATATAAAGCCGGCATATGGATACGCGACAGCACCGCAGGCATCGGAACGATTACCTATATAATTCCCAAAACGCTTGAGTTCGGCGGGCTGGGTCATGGTATATGCGATGTGGACACCGGCGATCTAATGCCCCTTCTGAGAGGCAGCATTTCAGACGTAACCATAAGCGGAATAACGCGGGGACGCATCGGTCTTCCCGGTGAGCTGAAGGGTTATTTCGGTGCGGATCGGGTGGGCAGTCTGCTGGCAAATACCCATGTAGGCGTTTACGGTGTGCTTTCGTCGATGCCCGAAAATATGGTGTCAGAACCGATTCCCATTGGATTGCGCCACGAGGTTAGAGAAGGTGACGCGGCTATATACACTACGGTTGACGGAAACACCATAGGGCAGTATACAGTTAAAATATCAAATATTAACCGGTCGGATGGTGAAACAAAGTCGTTTGTGGTGACAATAACCGACCCCACTCTGCTGGAGCTGACAGGCGGAATCGTGCAGGGCATGAGCGGCTCCCCGATAATACAGGACGGAAAGCTGGTCGGAGCGGTCACACACGTTATGATAAATGATCCGACAAAGGGATATGGCATTTTCATTGAGGCTATGCTGTCAAACAGCCCCTGACGGGATAGCCGGTATAAAACCGAATATCACAGGCCGTCTGTCCGGATCACCGGCGGGCGGCTTATTTTTTTGGAAAATGTTTAAATTTTATAAATCGAGATAATTCTTAATATCATCGACAAACTGACTGCCGCAGCGGGCAAGCTCGCCCATCACACGCTCGACACCGTAAGACGAGCGGTACCAATTATCGCGTGTAATCCCGTAGCATTCCACCGGACTTATAAGAATTTCGGCTTCCGGGAATGCGAGTTTGTAAAGCATCAGACAGCGCCGAGCGTGAAACGACATGCAGCAGATAATTCCCCTGTTAACTTGAATCCCGGCAGTGTCGCACAGCTCGCGCGAAAAAAACGCATTGTCGCGCGTGTGCATGGAGCGGTCCTCGCAGAGTATTGCCGAGGAAGGCACGCCGTTTTTCAGCAGTACATCGGTATAAAACTCACATTCTGTGGCGTAGTCGCCGCTGTATATTTCGGGTTTGTCCTTTATTCCCCCGAACTTGCCGTTTTTAACGCTGTAACGCCCCGCAGGTATTACAAAAGGCGCCTTGCCCTGCCCGTAAAGCTCCGCTGCACGCTCAGCAAGGCTGGCAAATACGCCGCCGGGCACAAAAATCGCATCTGACGGTGCAGGCGGGTCGGAAACGAATATATAATCCGTAATATCTGCTATTATCCTGTCGGGCATTTCATGAGTTTCGTATTTCATTTAATTTTTAAATAATAAATCTGATAAATTATAAAAATAGTATAGCATTTTGAGCAATGCAAGTCAACACCGCCCCTGACATAAGCAAAAAAAAGGACGCCCGGGCGTCCTTTTAAGTGCAGAATGTTTTTTACTCGAGGTTCAGTTTGCGGCTCAGCATGTAGTTTGTTATAATATAATATGCCACTGCCAATAACAGGTATATACAGATGTAAACTGCAAAGAATATAGTAAACGGGTTCAGCACATCGGTGTTTATTATTGCAATATCGCTCTGTTCAAGCGCAAACCATATGCCTGTACGCGATAAAATCACCAGTACAATCAAAGAGAGGATCTGCGTAAGGGTATGGAAACCGAAATACGCTGCTATCGCGCCGACAATTCTGTGACCGCGCAGAAGCTGGCCGACCGACATCGAAGCGTACAGCATCAGAAACCCAGTGATGCTCGATATGATTGCAAAAGCAATGAAGGTGATAACCGTAACTATAAAAGATGTTTTGTGCGCCAGTATTCCGGAAGTTGTCAGCGCATAATCAAGATAACCGAAAAAGTCCGCAAAAAGCCCTTTGCGCAGCGCCAAAATTATCACCGAGAGTATCGATACGCATATGCTTGCAAACATCCAGACCGAAGTGGTGATAAGTTTTGCCAATATATGCTTATAAGGTTTAACCGGCAGTGTGTGCATCAGATATCCCTCGTCGCCAAGCAGGTTTTTGTAAAACCGCATGCAGGACAAAACGTAAACAACCACGAACACGCCTATTATTAAAGCCACATATAGCAAGCCCAGCAAAAACTGCGGCAATATCATTATCCGGATTTTCGTCTCGATTGTCAGAAACAGCTTTAATATGGCCGACACGCCGACAAGCGCCGCATACAACGGCAGAAAGATCCGAGCTGTTGACATGAACTCGTATTTAAGCAATTTACCTAACATCTGAACACCTCCCGGAAAAGTTCGTCAAGGGATTTATTGTTTTTCGCTCTTATGTCGTCAGCCGCACCGGCAATAAGTATTTTGCCGTTCGATAAGAATATTGCGTCGTCGAGTATCCGCTCGACATCGGAAATGAGATGAGTGGATATAATAATCGTGGCTCCGGGGTTATAATTAGTTAAGATCGTGTTCAGTATATAGTCGCGTGTTGCGGGATCCACGCCGCCGATCGGCTCGTCGAGCAGGTAAAGCAAGGCATTCCGGCTCATCGTCAGAATGAGCTGAACCTTTTCCTTTGTGCCTTTTGACAAGGTTTTAAGCTTATGCTCCGGGTTTATGCCCAGCTGTGACATCATCGCATAAGCTTTATCGGTGCTGAAGTCCGGATAAAAGTCCGCGAAAAGCGATATCAGCTGGCGCACGCGCATCCAGTCGCTGAGATAAACGCGGTCGGGCAGATATGAAACAATGAATTTAGACTCAACGCCCGGCTTGTATCCGTTAATATATATCTCCCCCGTAGTCGGATGGAGCAGCCCGCATACCAGCTTGATAAAAGTTGTCTTGCCGCTGCCGTTCGGACCGAGCAGGCCGATTATACGCCCGCCATAAACTTTCAGGTTAATGTCCGAAATTGCCTCCATGCTCCCCGAATACCGTTTGGTCAGGTGGCGGCATTCAAGCAGCGGGACGGCGCCGGCCGGTGCTGCGGGAGTAAAATGCCTGACGGGTTCAAGTGAGCCTTCGCCGGTTGTGCTTTCTCCGGTTTTACCTTCGCCTGTTGTGCTTTCTCCGGTTGTTCCTTCACCGGTTTCACCTTCGCCGTTTATACCTTCGTTGGTTTCGCCGGTTGTTTCTTCACTGGTCTTTGCCAATGGTTTGTCTGCTGTGGTATCCGTGACTGCATCCGCACTTTCAGCCGGCGGCTCGCCCGGCACAGACAGCTTTTCGTTTTCATTTGGCTGGTTCATTTATTTCAACGCCTCCTCCATATAGTTTCTGATCTCGTCCTGCGACAGCCCCAGTTCCTTCATTTTCGACGTGAACTCGGCTGTATAGCGCTCTGCAATTTTCCTGCGCTCGGCATTTATCGTTTTTCTGTCGTCTGTCACGGTCCGGCCGACTGTGCGCTGTGTAATCACAAGTCCGCACGATTCCAACTCTCCTAGCGCGCGCTGCATAGTGTTTGGATTAACCGCAGCTTCAGCCGCAAGCTCGCGCACCGAGGGCAGGCGCTCGCCGGGCGCATACCTGCCGGAAATAATACGCAGGCATATCTGCTCCGCAAGCTGAAGGTATATCGGCCGCTCGTCGTCAAGCTCCCAGGCTATACCGATCACCCCCTCTCTTGTATCGCTTGATTAGTACACTATAACAATAATACACCATTCCGAAAATTTTGTCAATAGTTTTTTGAAATTTTTATTCATATCTTATCAATTAGGGAATTTGCGCTGAAAGCAGGTTGACAAAGCAGTTAGTACGTTGTATAATGATTTGTATAATATACCATTATAATGCATATTTAAACGGCCGGATATCGGCTGCACCTGGAATAAGAGGAGGTAATATAATTGGTCACAACGCACACCGGTAAAAAATTAAATGTTTTTAATTTGACTCTGCTCGGAATTCTGACGGCTATTGTCATCGTGCTCCAGGCGATTGGAGCGACGATCAAATTTGGTCCGTTTTCCATTACGCTTGTGCTGCTTCCAATCGTTATCGGCGCGGCACTCATTCATCCGCTTGCCGGAGGATGGCTGGGATTTGTCTTCAGCATCGTCGTGCTTTTGACTGACGCAGCCCCTTTTCTCATGGTTAATGTAATAGGAACCGTATTGACAGTTATTCTGAAAGGAACGCTTGCCGGCATAGCTGCGGGTTATGTATACAGACTGCTTTCAAAGCGCAATAACTTTGCCGCGACTGTTGCCGCATCCGCAACCGCGCCTGTTATCAACACAGGTATTTTCATCATAGGCTGCTATTTATTCTTTTTGCCTACAATCAGCAGCTGGGCTGCCGATAAGGGCTTTACCAACGCAACCGAGTTTATTTTTATCGGCATGATCGGCGCCAATTTCCTGCTGGAGCTCGCTGTAAACCTGGTGCTCAGCCCGACAATTACATTCCTCATCGGATATGCGCGCAAACAGGTTGCCACCAAACAGTCGAGTTAACGCGCGTGACCCGGTTAACCCGGGGCTGCGCGTTTTTCCTTTGTTGTGTTCACTACATAGAAATTGCACAAGATATTGTTTTTAAATTCTGCTATTTTTGCTATTTCAAATTCAGGGCATTTATTATATAATTTTGTACGAACATCGGATAAAGTACTCACCGGATGCGGTGCGGCGAAAGGCTTGGGGTTATGGAACTGCTTAAGGAACGCATTTTACGTGACGGAAAAGTTTATCCCGGCAATATTTTAAAGGTCGGCAGCTTTCTCAATCACATGGTCGACACCTCTCTGACACAGGCTATGGCACAGGAGCTCGCCTCCCGTTTTGCAGGCTGTGATGTGGATAAGGTGCTGACGGTAGAGGCGTCCGGCATTCCGCTTGCGTTCGCCGTTGCCTGTCAGTTCGGTGTACCTATGATTTTTGCAAAAAAATCGACGACAAAAAATCTGTCTCAGAGCGTATATTCCGAGCGCGTCAGCTCATATACGCACGGGCGCG
>JAPXNL010000017.1:0-22322 GCA_033808535.1 Clostridia bacterium | reverse complement strand
AGATGTGTATAAGAGACAGCGGCTGAACAGCTCGTAGTATTCAAGACGCAGGCTCTGAACGCCGACAAGCAACCCTTCGAGCGCAATCACAAGCAGATTGCCGATTATCATTACAATCACGCCGGCAACTCCGCCGCCGACCATCTCAGCCACGGTCAGAAACACCATCATCATGCCCGCGTGAACAAGCACGAACGCGCCGACGCGTATAAACGACACCGTGTTTGTCATATAGCTGAGTATCGACTCGAACAGCTCAAAGATACCCCCGATGAGATATTCGCCCCACTTTTCGGGCATCCAGTGCTTCTCGCGCGCCACAAGCCGGCTGAGCGGCTCGCCGAGCATGATAAGGAGACACGGCAGCACGATCATCAGCCAGACAATCACCACCGTCGGCACCGGAATATCAACTACAAAACCGAGCACCAGCAGTATCAGCCCGATGTAAAGCACAAGCCCGGCGACACCGTTTGTGCCGAACAGCGCCGCGCTGAATTCCGCCTTGCGCAGCGATATAAAGATGTTCAGGATTATTGCTACTACCAAAAGCAGCACGCCGATGCCTATGGCAGAGATCAGGATAGTGGCAATGCTGGAGCTTTCCATGACCTCGATCGGCTTGCCGTCGAATCCGAGCATACGGTAAAAGCCGTCAAGGGCGTGCTCGTAACCGAACACCGAGCCGAACAAAAGTCCGAACAGCGCGCCCGATATGCCGCAGCGCACCAGAATCGGGCCCAACCTGTTGCGCATGAACCTGCCCATCAGCCAGCCGGCAAGCGCCAAAACCAACCCCTGCCCGAGGTCGGCGAACATTATGCCGTAGAACAGCGTATATGTCAGGGCGACAAGCGGCGTCGGGTCAAACTCGTCATAGCTTGGCATGCCGAACATTGAGACCAAAAACTCGTATGGGCGCATAAACCGCGGGTTTTTCAGCTTCGTGGGCGGGCTGAATCTTTCAATCTGCTTTGGGCTGTCAAGCTTCATCTCGATGCCGCGCAGCTCGTCAAAACTCGCCGCGAGGTTCCCCGCTTCTTTTTCTGGCACCCAGCCGAACAGCAGATAACCGTCCTTGTTGCGGGCGGCGGCACGCCGCAGGTTGAATGCCTCCGACAGCCTGTACAGCTTTGCGCAAACCCGCATGCAGCTGTCGTATTCGGCGTCCCAGAAAAGCTTGATCTTCTTTTTGAGTTTTTCAGCATTTTCAAGTGTCTTGTTGTATTCGTCCGTTAGCTGCCTGATTGCGTCCGCAGGCCGTCCTGTTATGTCAGGTATTCGCAGCCGCTCAAAAAACAGTGCCGCGAATATACGGTCGACCTCGTCGACTGCCGATACCGGTGCGACGTACATGCCCCAGCTGTATCCGTTTGATTCGGAGCAGCGGAAAAATTCCACATAGGGATTTTTGTCGTATGCGTCTATCTCTTTTGCGCTTGCCACCGGCATGCGGCCGAACCGAAGCTTTAAAAATTTCGCCGACCAAAGCTCGCCCAGGTCAACATCCAGCGATTTAAAATGCTCAAGCTGCTCAATCGCATCCTTATACTTGTCGAGCTCGGACTCCAGCCGCTTTAGTTCATCGCGCAGTGCCGAGATGACTTTTTCAATCTTTTGAATGCTCCTGTCATAGCTGACAAGCAGCGGATCCCCGCCCGGCGAATTATCCGCCTGATTTTCGGCAGATATATCTTCAATCCTTTGGTTTATATATTTTGCCGCCCACAGCCCCGCGGTTTCGGCATCAAGCGCTTCAAAAAACCTGAGCTTATCAATTTCGGGCGCGCCTTCATCGGCAGAGCTTTGCGTATCCTGACCGTTCTCAGGCTTTGTATCCTCTGCTATTGACCGTACGATCTCCTCTGCCGAAGGCAGGCGGTCTATAAGCGAACCGGGATCGGCGATATCTGCCAGATCATTATCCGTCTGCGAAAAGCGATTATAATAACTCTCCCTGCCTGATTTTTTGTCCGGTATAATCTCAGTGCCGAACACGGGCTCGCGACCCGACGATTTGACCGCATCGGTGATGCGCGCGAGATACGACGCATACGGGTTTTCCTCGTTTATCCGGTAGTATCCGCTGCCGGAGAGCAGTTCTGTCGAGGTCTCGGGCTGAAAATTGCCCGAGAGCAGACAGCGCATCGTCACTGCGTCAAGCGTGTCCGCGGCGCCCGATATGCTGACAAATTTCATTTTTACGATTGACATTTTATCCAACTCTCAACTGCGGGCCGGCCGCAGCCATCCCGCACAATTATCGTAATGTGTATTTGCACCATTGTCGCTCCTAATCAATACACAAGCAGCCGTTTGACCGACTGAGCATTCACATTATACCTTATTCCTTCTATAATGATTATCAGATTTTGCAGTTCGATGCGGCGCAACTGGAGATATGCAAACACCAGCGCCTGAGAATCCATCGAAAAATGCAGTGTATGCACGCATTTGGAGTGCAAAATCCGTCGCCCTTCGATCTCCAGGTCGTAACCTCTGTCGATGCCTGTAACCAGACTTCCGTAAACGGTATGCGACAGGGTGTCTATAAAATTACGGAAGTTGCCGGTTATCAGCTCATCAACTGTGCGCTTATCAAGCTTGTACCAAAAAGGTAGCAACAGGGGCGAAACATCGCCGGTGTCGCCGTATATCTTTTTTGCGCGGAACAGCAAGGCAAGGTTGGACAGTTCCGTCCTCGTGGAGATTAGCGCCCTCAGGTCGTCCGATATCTTTCCGGATTTCAGGATATCTCCGAACAGCCTGTGGAATATCGCCGATTCGATTGCCGTTATGTCAAGCGTGCCTTCAGAATGTTGCCGGTACGGCTCAAGTATCGGAAAATACCTGCTTTCCCGTATCGCCTCGAGAAACGATATATAGTCATGCGCGGCTTGGAGCGCGCTGAAATCTATTTTCGTATACCTGTAAAAGGCACGCGGCAATGCGGCTATATACGGATTTTCATCGGGACTCTGCAGCCTTCGCAGGATGGTGAGGATAAAATTTGCCTCCTCCAGTCCGATGATAAAGTCCGCAAGTCCCTTTCCGAAAGACTCAAGCGCCATACATATGGATATGTTGTCACGGAACAGGTTCTCGCGAAGCAGAAATTCGAGCAGCCCGCGGTTGACAAGCGAGCCGGCAAGCTCTTTCATCGCGGCTTCATACTCGCGCTTGCCGCGCAGGTACGCGGCAAATTCCACAAGGCTGCGGCAGGCCAACAGCGCATCGTAATCCTGCTCGTTCAGGATGCGTCCGTAGCGCGCCCGCACCTTCGCCATCACCGAATACGACGCGGTACCAGTCATAGCCGGTCACTCCCTGCCAATAACCGCCCGGTATATGGCGTCCGCCCATTTATCGCCGTTTTGACTGGCCGCGGCGCGCAGCGCGGCGACACGCCGGCTGCTTTTATCGCGCACCTGTGCGATAATACGCTCTGCCGACTCGCTGCCGGCTGCTTTGAAGCTCATCAGTCGCTCTTCGGCTTCCTTTTGATAGCGTTTTCGCAGTTCTGCGGTGCGCTCGGCAATTATCCGGCGCACGTCACGGCGTTTTGCCTGCGCTTCATCAGTCAGTTTGCGGGCGTCGGCATCTATTTCGAGCAGTTCATAAATAATATCGTGCATTTGAATTCCCCGATGTAATGAGGTGGTAATTTTCCATTATAATAACTTAAAAAAACAACTTATATACATAAAAGTATCTTAATCGTTAATTTTTATTTAACGCGGGTTAACAGTTAAGCTGCGCGGCTCATAATAAAATACCTTGCATTTAAAATGGCGGCGTAGTATAATATTATAATATAATGAATAATGACAGAAAGGAGGCGAATGGCAGAGAAGTGTTAAACTTATTTAAACGCAGGAAGCGTCCCGATAAAGCAGCGAAGCCTCGTGCGATTGCTTTCGTCGATTACGAGCACTGGTTTATTTCGCTTGATAAGCTGTATCACATGCGTCCTGATATAAAGGGCTGGCGCGACGAGCTGGCATCCAAATACGAGCTCAAGGAGCTTATCTTTTTCGCTGATTTTTCAAACCCGCTGATCAGGCCGGAGATTTCACGAATACGGGAAGTTTCAAATTATATTATTGAAACGCAGAACACGTCATCGAACTTTAAAAAAGATTTCACCGACTTTATTATGCTCGACCATATCTATCAAAAAGCAATGACAGCATCCGATATAGACGTTTTCATTCTTTTTACCGGTGACGGGCATTTCAATTCGGTAACGAATTTTCTCATCTCCCAAATGGGTAAAACCGTCGGCATATATGGCGTGCGAGAAGCGATGTCAAACCAGCTGCGCAATACGGCGAGTTTCACGGTCACGGTCCCGACCGAGGAAGACAGCTCCCGCGAATATTATCGCATGATACTTCGCAACATGAAATTTTTGCAAAGCAACGCCGGAAAACGGCGCTCTTATCCAAGCTTTATGCCGACGGTTGAAAATGTGGCGCGCATCAACAACGTTCCGCCAAGCGCCATAGCGGACGCGCTGCGAAAACTTATTGAAGGCGGATATATAAATCAAAAGCATGAACGCCCGTACGGGTCGCGCAGCATAAAGGTGCTGCATGTCGACTGGGAAAAATGCCGTGCCGACGGTATTTATACGGAATAAATGATCCGGCAGATATAGACAGTTACATACAAGACGTTTAATATAAAGGATACCGATATGAAATCTGACATAGAAATCGCACGCCAGACGCGCCTGCTCCCGATCACCGAGATCGCGGGCAGGCTGAGCGTTGCCCCGGACGAACTGGAATTATACGGACCCTATAAAGCAAAGTTTACGGAATCTTTTTTGCGACGAATCGAGTCTATGCCCGACGGGAAGCTGATTTTAGTCACTGCCATCACGCCCACGCCCGCGGGCGAAGGCAAGACGACGACCACGGTCGGTCTCGGCCAGGCGCTGTGCAAGCTGGGTAAACGCGCTGTCATCGCACTGCGCGAGCCTTCGCTCGGACCTGTATTCGGCATTAAGGGCGGAGCCGCGGGCGGAGGACATTCGCAGGTTTTGCCGATGGAGGACATCAACCTGCACTTCACCGGCGATTTCCACGCAATCACCGCGGCAAACAACCTGCTCTGCGCCATAATCGACAACCACATTCATCAGGGCAACGAGCTCGGCATCGACCCGCGCCGGATTTTGTTCGCGCGCGTTACCGATACAAACGACCGCGCCCTGCGCAATATAATTATCGGGCTGGGCGGCAAAACCGACGGTGTGCCTCGCGAGGACCACTTCAACATAACAGTCGCCAGCGAAATCATGGCGATTTTATGCCTTTCGACATCTATTGCCGACTTAAAGCGCAGACTCGGCGAGATTATCGTCGCTTACGACAAAAACGGCTCGCCGGTTTTCGCGCACCAGCTCAAGGCTACTGGCGCGATGGCGGCGCTTCTGCGCGACGCTTTAAAGCCTAACCTTGTTCAGACGACCGAGAATACTCCCGCGCTGATACACGGCGGCCCGTTTGCAAACATCGCTCACGGCTGCAACTCGGTCCGCGCCACGCGCACCGCACTCAAGCTTGGCGAATATGTCGTCACGGAGGCGGGTTTCGGCGCGGACCTCGGAGCCGAGAAATTTATTGACATCAAGTGCCGCGCCGCCGGGCTGAAGCCCTCCGCAGCGGTGCTTGTGGCAACGGTCCGCGCGCTGAAATACAACGGCGGGCAGCCGAAAGACGAGCTGAAAAACGAAAATCTTGACGCGCTCGCCCGCGGGATATGCAATCTTGAGGCGCATATCGACAATCTTGCGAAATTCGGGCTGCCCGTGGTGGTTGCGATAAACCGCTTCGGCAGCGACACCGACGCCGAGCTTGAATTTGTTATGAAAGCCTGCGCCGCTCGAGGCGCCGAAGCCGCGCTCTCCGAGGTTTATGAGCGCGGCGGCGAGGGCGGGCTTGAGCTTGCCCGTGCCGTCGTTGGAGTCTGCGATAAACCGTCTGCATTTAAACCTGCGTATGAACTCGAGCTGCCGCTTACCGAAAAGATAAAGACGCTTGCAACCGAAATCTACGGCGCCGCCGACGTTGAATACGAACCGGCCGCGAAAGCCGCGATTGAAGCAATAGAAGCGCTTGGCGAGCGATACGCGCAGCTTCCCGTCTGCATGGCAAAAACGCAGTATTCGCTCTCCGACGACCCATCGCTGCTCGGCCGCCCGAGCGGATTCAAGCTGCATGTCCGCGACGTCCGGCTGTCCGCCGGCGCCGGTTTTGTCGTCGTTTTAACCGGCTCAATACTCACAATGCCCGGACTGCCTAAAGTGCCGGCGGCAAACAATATCGATGTGGACGACGACGGCAACATTACCGGCTTGTTTTAAGCGATGAACAGCGTTATCCTGCATGTCGTGTCGCACAGCGACGCTGAAACGGAGGCGCTCGGGCGAAAACTTGCCGATATAATCAGATTAGCGCCGGAATTTGGCGACGGGTGGATTTTCATAGCACTTTACGGCGATCTCGGCGCCGGCAAAACCGCGTTTGTGCGCGGGCTGGCGTCGGTGCTTGCGCCCGGCGCCTGCGTGTCAAGCCCGACATACGCGATCGTAAACGAATACTACGGCCCGGCATTGACTTTGGCGCATTTTGATTTCTACCGGCTGGAAAGCGAGGACGACCTCTACTCCTGCGGATTCGACGATTATTTCAGGCCGGGCGTCGTCATCGCTGCCGAGTGGTGCGAACGCATACCCTATGTGCTTCCCGGGTACCGCTATGAGGTAAAAATAACAGGGACAGGCGACGAGCCGAGAGAAATTATTGTTACCGCGCCCGCCGGAGAAGACCCGTCGCGTTTGAATTAGTATATGGTTATTTTAGCAATTGATACAACCGAACTAACAGCCGCCGCGGCTATAACCGACGGCGAGAGACCCCTTGCGCGCCGCGCGCTTACCGGCGTGCGCACCCACAGCGAAACCATGCTGCCACTTATACTCGATCTGTTTGACGAAACCGGGCTTGCGCCGGACGACATTGAGCTTTTCGCCTGCTCCGCAGGACCCGGCTCGTTCACCGGCGTGCGCATCGGCGTCTCGCTCATCAAGGGGCTGGCGTTCGGGCGGACCGGCGCGGGCGGAAGTCCGGTTCCCTGCTCAGGCGTTTCGGCGCTCCATGCACTGGCGCTGAACCTGCGCGGACTTTCAGATGAGCCTTTCATCGCCTGCCCTGTCATGGACGCGCGCCGCAGCCGGTTTTACAACGCGCTGTTCGAGGTATCAGCCGGAACTGTGACGCGGCTTTGCTCCGACCGTGCCGTTACCGCAGACGAGCTTGCCGCCGAACTTGCAAGCGAATATAAGGGTCGCCGCATACTGCTATGCGGCGGCGGGACGGCTCTCGCGTCGAACGCACTTGCCGGACTGCCAGGCATCGAACCCGCACCGGACGAACTGCTGTATGAATGCGGCGTATCCGTCGCCGTCTGCGCATACCGCGACTACATTGGCGCGCGCGAGTATGTGCGCGACGCCATGACGCTTGCGCCTGTCTACCTCCGTCCGCCGCAGGCTGAGAGAACCGACTGAGTGCGGCAAACCCGGAGGGTATACCCCTTGCCGGATAACCCGCGTGAAGCTGACAAGCCTTTAAACCGCATAATTATATAAGGACTGTATATCATGAACAAAACGCTCGGACTGTATTTGCACATACCATTCTGCCGCAGCAAATGCGCGTACTGCGACTTTTACTCCGTCACCGACGACGAGCTTGCACAGCGCTACGCGGACGCGCTGATACTGCACATGGAGGATTACAGAGAAGCCGCCCGCAGCTTTTATATCGACACCCTTTACATGGGGGGAGGCACGCCCACATCGCTGCCCAAGAAGATGCTGCTCGACATTATCGACGGCATTTACGGCAACTTCAACGTGCTGCAGACAGCGGAGTTCACCGTTGAGTGCAATCCCGCAACCGCCGACCGTCCGCTGCTTTCAGCGCTGCACCGCGCGGGCGTGAATAGGCTGTCGATTGGTATCCAGAGCGCGTGCGATAACGAGCTGCGCAATCTGACACGCATCCACACATTCGACGAAGCTGTCGAAACTTATGAGGCTGCGCGCAAGGCTAAGTTCGAGAATATAAGCGTCGATCTCATGTACGGCATACCCGAGCAGACCGAGCGCAGCCTTGCGATGTCGCTTGAGAGCATTGTCGAGCTCGACCCCGAGCATATCTCGCTTTACGGGCTGAAAATTGAGCCTAATACTCCGTTTGCGGACAACGCCGACCGCCTTTCCCTGCCCGACGAGGACACCGAATACCGCATGTACGAGTCGGCCGTGCATTTTCTGGAGAGCCACGGCTACAGGCATTACGAAATCTCCAACTTCGCAAAGCCAGGCATGGAGTGCGCCCACAATATGCGCTACTGGGACTGCGGCGAATATCTCGGGCTGGGCGCGGGCGCACACTCTTATTTCGGCGGGCGCAGATTCTCGTTTAAGCGCGACCTTGAAGCGTATATCAACGCGCTTGAAAATGTCGGATCCGACACCGAGATTGTCGACGAACACTACGAGATCGCACCGACAGAGCGCATCGGCGAATATGTCATGCTGCGGCTGCGGCTTGCGGAAGGCGTTGACACAGTCGAATTCGAGCGTCGCTTCGGGCTTTCTTTCGAGCGCCTTTTCGACAAATATCTTGACGTCTACACCGAAAACGGCTTTATGCAGAAGCGCGGCAATTCATACAGCCTGACGCTCAAGGGCATGTATGTCTCAAACTACATCTTATCGGCAATGCTCGACTTTGACGAGGCCGCATACGGCGCGATTTCCACAGGACTTGACAAATAATAATCGATTGCACACTCCGGCCGCCTCATACGCAATTTGTCTAGTATTATCAAAACGGACAAGCTGACATGAAACGAACGCTTTGGTTTGTATTTCTCATCTGCGCCGGTATTGTGGCCGGCTCGCTTGCCGCGGATCTGACTGCCGATATAAGCTGGCTCTCATGGCTGTCATATGCCCTCTCGTTCGGGCTGAACCCACCCTTCACGCTTGACCTCGGCGTGGTGACGCTTACGCTCGGGCTGACGCTGGACCTTTCAGCCGGAGTGATTATCTTTGTCGCGCTGGCAATTTTCATAGGAGTGAAGGTTAAGCTTTGAAAGAGATTGTTCTTGCCTCAAAATCGCCCCGGCGCGCAGAGCTGCTCAGGCAAATCGGCTATGACTTCGACGTTGTCGACGCGCACATCGACGAGGACGCGATCTCCTCGCCCCGGCCATATGAGCTTGTGCAGCTGCTTGCAGCCGAAAAGGCAGAGAGCGCGCTCGCTCTCTGCGGCGAGGGACACATTATCATTGCCGCCGACACCGTTGTCGAGCTTAACGGGAAAGTGCTCGGCAAGCCGGGCGACGCCGACAGCGCAAGGCAAATGCTGTCGGAGCTGTCGGGCTCAGAGCATGTTGTTCACACAGGGCTGTGCGTTTACAGCGGCAAAAAGCGCGTTTACTGCGGCACAAGCTCGGCGCGCGTGCGTTTCAGGAATATCGGCCATGACGAGCTTGAAGCCTATATCGCATCGGGCGAACCGATTGACAAAGCCGGCGGGTGCGGCATTCAGGAGCGCGGCGCGATTTTTGCCGAGCATGTCGAGGGCGATTTTTACGCTATTGTCGGACTGCCGGTCTGCATATTGTCTGTCGTGCTGACCGGGCTTGGAAAGTACCCGCATTATAACTGAATCCTCAGAGCGGAGTTCATATTTTATGACTGAAACCCACGCCGCTTCAAGCGGCGGTTTTTTTGGCGGCGCACGCAATTTTATAAAACACAACGCAGTATTGGTTATCTCCGCAATCGCGGCGGCAGCGACGGCATTTTTCGTGCCGCCCGACGCCGGATACCTTGACTATCCGGATTATAAGTCTCTTGTCTGCCTGTTCTCAGTGCTTGCGGTGGTAAATGCGCTGAGAAACATCGGCTTTTTCAACGTGCTTGCACAGCGCGTGGTTGCAAGATTTTCAAATTTGCGCAGCTGCTGCGCGGTGCTCTGCACCATAACATTTTTGTCCTCTATGTTCATGGTAAACGACATGGCGCTGCTCACATTCCTGCCGCTCGGCGCGCTAATCCTGCTCTCAGCCGGACGCGAAAAGGACCTTGCGTTCCTGTTTGTCATGCAGAATTTTTCCGCCAATCTTGGCGGAATGCTTACACCTTTCGGCAATCCCCAAAACCTCTACCTGTACGCAAAGTACAGCCTGTCGCTTGCCGATTTTCTCATCGTTATGCTTCCCCCTCTCATCATATCAGGCGTGCTGATAGCGGTCTGCATCATTTTTATCGGGTAAAGAACCGCTTTCTTTGCCGAAAGCGCCGGATAAAAGCGTTGATATTCGTCGTACTGTCGTCTATCTCATTCTTCTCGCGCTTGCAATCGCCATGGTTTTCAAGCTCGTGCCATACCCGCTCGGAGGCATTACAATCGGGCTGGCGCTGCTTTTCTTTGACCGCCGTGTCTTTTTGCAGCTCGACTGGGCGCTGCTTGCGACATTCCTTGCGTTTTTCGTATTCGCCGGCAACATGGCGCGCATCGGCGCGGTGCGCGATTTTCTGTCCGCTATGCTCGAAAAAAGCACGTTTCTTGTATCGATTGCGGCAAGTCAGGTGATAAGCAACGTGCCTGCGGCAATACTGCTCTCACAGTTTTCAGACAATTGGCGCGCGCTTCTGCTCGGCGTCAACATCGGCGGCACCGGCACACTGGTCGCATCGCTTGCAAGCCTTATAACATTGAGCGAATACCGGCGGCAGACCGGAACTTCCGCACAATTTCTGCGTCTGTTTATACTGCTGAACATACCGTTTCTGGTCGTGCTCGCCATAGCCGGACTTATCGAGGTGCATTTGTTTGGTGTCTGAGCCTGTCTTGACCCGCCGTCTGATCGCAAGCAGCGACAGCGTTTACGCGGATTTCACGGCAAAGCTGCTGCCCGGCATCGACCGCGAACGCATAATCGGCGTACGCATACCCGCCCTGCGCGCAATTGCCAAATCCGCGGCAGGCACGCCGGAGGCGGAGGAGTATTTGGCCGCGCTCCCGCACCGCTATTATGACGAAAACAATCTGCATGCCGCACTGCTCTCGCTCGAGCGGCACGATATAGATTCTCTGCTTGCCCGGGTTGAGATGTTTCTGCCTTATATCGACAACTGGGCGACCTGCGACCTGCTCAAGCCCAAACTGTTTGCACTAAATCCCGGACGCGTGTACGAAAAGGTTGCAAAATGGCTCCATGACCCTCACCCTTTCACGGCGCGTTTTGCCGTTACAACGCTTTTATACTTTTATCTGGGCGAAAATTACCGCCCCGGGCAGAGCGACATGTGCGCTGCACACCGGAGCGGCGAGTATTACGTCAATATGGCGCTTGCGTGGTATTTTGCCGAGGGACTGGCGCGCCGGACAGACGATTTTCTGCCCTATTTTGAGCCCGGGCGGATAGCAAACCCATGGGTCGCGGGCAAAGCATTGCAGAAAGCGCGCGAAAGCCTGCGCATACCGCGGGAGCTTATCGAGCGGCTGACAGAGCAGCGGCGCAGGGGGCTACAGTAGCTCGCGCAGCATTGACTCGGGGTCGGAGAGAAACCTGCGCATGAGCGTGTAGCTTAGCGTCTGCCTGTACGGGGTCAGCACCGCGCCCGATTCGCCGAACTCGTAAATTTCGGCTCCCGGATACGCCAGCAGGATCGGCGAGTGGGTTGCTATTATAAACTGCGAGTCGGCGTCGCACAGCGCTTTTATACGCGCCAGCAGTGCGAGCTGGCGCGCAGGCGACAGCGCCGATTCCGGCTCGTCGAGTATATAAAGCCCGCGCCCGCCGAAGCGCTCGAGTATCAGCGTCATAAAGCTTTCGCCGTGCGACATCTCGTGCATCGACCGCCCGCCGTAGCTTTCTATTATTTTCGGCGACGCTGCGGGTATGGCGTCAAGCTCCTCAATGCGCGACGCCGCGTTGTAAAAGCTCTCGGCGCGCAGAAACCAGCCGTCGCGCGGGCGAACCGGCATGCGCGACAGTATTATATACCTGCAAAGCTCCGAATGCGATGCACGCGTCGAGAAATTGAAGTTGCGGCTGCCGCCCTCGGGATTAAAGCCCCATGCAACCGCTATCGCCTCGATAAGCGTGGATTTGCCGGTGCCGTTGTCGCCGGTGAAAAACGTAACAGGCGCGTTGAACTCAAGCCCGTCACCCGAAAGGCTTTTCACCGCAGGCAAAGATGAGAAGTACAGATCCGGTTCGGGCACGCTGCCCAGCCTGACAGATTTCAGATAGATCACGCCCATTTATTCACCCTGCCGTAAGTTTTATAAGCCCTTGCCCGCCATCTCTGTACTAAAACGGAGGCAAAAGCCGGCTTTTACACCGATTTTTGTGATATTATAGCACAACTGCAGTGCTGCTACAATATTATATCGTAAAGTCTTTTTGTTTCAGAGTATATTTGCATAGTTTAAACCGATTTGTCAAAGTGCACAAGTAAATTTAATAAATTTCTAACGCTATTTTTACAATGAAAACAAAGATTCGATTGATTTGCGTGTTTCCTCGTGGTATAATAAAAATACCGAGACAAAGGTTTTTAATGAGCGTGTCCCGATTTTCGGGGGTTATCGAGGGCGTTTTCAGTGACTGTTATGGAATTCGTTTCGAGCAAAAAAATCGGCAGGACGGTCGGCAGTTTTATTCTGACCGCACTGCTGTTTTCTCTTTCGGTCACAACATTCGCGTCGGCGCGTGACGGGGATCTCCCTCAAAAGGGGCTTGTATACAGGCTTTCCACCGCTGCCACGCTCGCGTCTGCCGTCTCAGACGCGCCTGCTGACCCTTTGCCTATACCGGACTTTCTCATCCCGCGCAAGGTCGGTTTTCTGCTGCCGGATGAGGAGGAGTTAAATGAATATAAAGCGCCGCCGGTCGTCGTCGAACCCGGCGGGGACTTTCCTGCCGCAAGCGAAAATATCGAGCCGGTTTTCACAACCGTGCCCGAATCGAAAGTTGTCGGCGACGAATACTTTGCCGACGCGGTGTTTATCGGCGACTCGCGCACCGTCGGAATGATGACCTACAGCGGCGTGAAAAGTCACTATTACGCGAAAGTGTCGCTCAACATTTTCAGTGTGCTGCACACCGCGTTCCTGACACCGCCCGAAGGCGGCGACAAGCAGCTTACCGTACTCGAAGCCCTTGAAAAATACCCCGTATTTAAAAAGATTTATATCTGCTTCGGCATAAACGAGCTCGGCTATAACCCGACGGCGTTCATCAACGCATACGAATATTTCCTTGACCGCGTTATGGCGCTTTTGCCCGACTCGACAATCTACATCCAGGCGATACTCCCTGTTTCTGAAGCGGCATCTGCCCGCAACCGATACGGAGTCAACAACGAAGCAGTCGTACGCAACAACACCCTGCTCTATGAGCTGGCCGAGAAAAAAGGCGTATACTTCGTAAATGTATACGAGAAATTCGCCGGCGAAGACGGCACGCTCGACCCGTCGCTGGCTGCCGACGGAATACATCTCAGCAAAGCCGGCATTAAGATGCAGATGGACTACCTGCGCACACATACAGTCACCAAACAGACGGTGCAAGCATCGGCAAATATTACGGATTGAGGTTCGTATTTATGAGGACATTAAAAGTATTTGTTTCTTTACTGCTCATTGCGGCGATTTCAGTTCTCGCGTTTTCCGCATGCAATAAGGCTGACCAATATGCCGATTTGCAGCTTGACATCGAGCGTGTGGCACTTGAAATGCTTGAGAAGGGGAAATTCATCGATGCTCTCGAGCGACTGGACGACGAAGCCGTGCCTTATGTATACGACCTCGGAAGTCCCGTCAAGATAGTTGTTTACGCCGGAAGCGGAGCGACGCCGGAGGAAATTATCGTCGCCGAATACTCCGACCCGAACGCACGCGCTGCAGCTTATGAAAAGCTTGACTCGCACCTAAACGCGCAGCGAAATACTTTCGACGATTACAACACTGAATACCGCCCGCTGCTCGACGACCCGCTGCTCGTGCAGGCAGGCAGATACCTTATCTACTGTGTGTCAGACGACTTCGATGCATCCAAAGCTGTAATCAGTCAATATATAGAAGATTAAATCAGGAAGGCCCGCGAGCGATTTGCTCCCGGGCCATTTTTATTGCTGCGGTATGAAATGTCTTTCACTTTTGTATCAACAGCGGCTGGATCTGCCTGCCTTCCAGAGCGGCTTTCAGCGTATCAGGGATTAACGCAAAATCCGAGATGAGCGAATGCGGTTTATTCACCGGATCGTCCTGACCGAACGGCACAAAATACACGCATTTTTTCTCGAGCAGGCGCGCGATATTTATGAGATTGCCGGACAGCGCGTCATTTGTCGACACTGCAATCACAAGCGGGCCGTCGGAGCGCAGATGCGCCTTTGCGGTCATCGTAACTGCGCCGTCGGTGATGCCTGCCGCAAGCCTTGCGAGTGTGTTGCCCGTGCAGGGCGCGATCACCACAGCCTCCAGCCGGTGCTTGGGCCCGAACGGCTCCGCGCCGACAATATCCAAAACAGGCTCTCGCCCGCATATTTCAGTAACGGTTTTAATATGGTCAGCCGCACGTCCGAACCGGGTATCCGTCGTTGCGGCGGCCTGGCTCATGATGGGCACAAGCTCCCAACCTGCGGAAACCAGCTCGCGCATTGTTTCAAAAGTGCGATCGAATGTGCAGAAAGACCCGCATATTGCATATCCTATCACGATGTGCCGCCCCCTTCGGATGCGGCGCATATGCCGTGCTCCCTCAGTATGTTGAGTATGCCTGTGCGCAGTATCATCCCCGAGGATGCAGGCGCCACACGCCCGGGCAGCGACAGCGCACGGATCAGTTTCACGCCATGCGCCTTTGCCGCGTCGGGGTCGACGCCGCCGGGTTTTGAGGCAAGATCGATAATAAGCTTCCACGGCGGTGATCCACCTGCAAACCGCGTGAGAAATTCATCGTCAATCACACGCGCAGGCACGGTGTTGAATATCACGTCATAGCCTGTGCACAGCTCCGATATGCGCGAAAAACGCAGTGGTATGTATCCGTATAGCTTTATCCATGCGTGGTCGTCATCACGCCGGGCGACTACGGTCACATTTGCACCGAACCCTTTCAGCAGATGGGCGAGGGCGCGTGCAACCCGGCCGAAACCAAGCACCGCTACATTTGAGCCGTGCAATGTGACCGGCAGCTCAGCCATCGCTACTGCAGCCGCACCCTCCGCGGTAGGTATGGCATTTTCAACGCAAACATCTTCCCGGTCGTAATAGTCAACGAGCACAAGGCCGGCAGCGGCGGCTTGTTCTCGCGCTGCGGAGTCTACCCGTCCGGCAAGTACCAGTGTACCGGCCGGTACACCCGCGAAAATCTCGGAAAGTAAAATATCTCCGCCAAGAGGGCAGTTAATATGTCGTCCGTCTGACGTATACGGCAGCGGCAATATCACCGCATCGCACATGCGAAGCGCATCAGAGGGCGAAACGCAGCGCACCGCGCTGCCAAGTATCTCCTCACCGCCGGGATATCCGTTTGCCCCGCCGACAGCCACCTCGTATCCGTCGGCGGCCAGTGCGCGCGCCAGCCAGAGCTGACGCACATCGCCGCCTATAACAGCAAGTTTTATATCTGAATTGTTTTTGATTTTTTTTGTCATACTATCATATCACATCCACAAAATATATTAAAACGGCAAAGGTCTACGCCATTATATGCGAACTATGACATGTCTGTAACCCCACATACATACAACCATGTAAGGTTGTATGATGCGCGGATTGTGATATATATGCCTTTACAAGAGTCGGCTAATATGTTATAATTTATACAATTATGACAGTTATACGATTATCAAATATGCGCGGCAGGGCCGTGCGCAGGAGAATCCGGTCATAATCATGAAATATATCAGACTTCTTTTATCACGCCGCGCGCTTGTGATCCTGCTGCTGATTCTGCAAGTCTGGCTGGCGGTTTATATGATATGGCATGCCGGAGTGCGAAACAATGTCGTGGCGCTGCTTTTGACATTGCTTAGCTTTGTTGTCGTGCTGTATATTGTCAACCGCAACGACCGCGAGAGTTTCAAGCTTTCATGGGTTGTATTCGTGCTGGCACTTCCGCTTGTCGGAGGCGCGCTGTATTTCATGTTCCGCGTTCAGTCGGCGGCGCGCAAAAAGCGCAAGGCAATGCGCGAAAGCAGCAAACTTGCGTCTGAGGCGCTCACCCAGGACGAGAGCGTGCGCCGCGAGCTTGCCGAGCTGAGCCCGATTTGGATAAATCAAATCAACTACTTAATTGATGTCCCGGGCTTTCCGGTATACAAGAACACCGAGGCCGAATACTTTGAAGACGGCATGAAATATTTCACCCGCGTGCTTGAGGCTGTACAGCAGGCGCAGCGGTATATTTTTGTCGAGGTTTTCATCATCCGCAACGGCTGGATGTGGGACACGCTGGAGGCTATACTTGCTGCCAAAGCCAAAGCCGGCGTTGATGTGCGTGTAATCTACGACGATATGGGCTGTCTTATGACGCTGCCCGAGGACTACGACAAAAAGCTGCGCGGCATGGGAATCAAATGCATCAAGTTCAATCCGTTCCAGCCGTTCTGGTCGACGCTGCAGAACAACCGCGACCATCGCAAAATCATAGCCGTGGACGGCAAGATGGCGTTTACCGGAGGATTTAACCTTGCCGACGAATATGTAGGGCGTATCCGGCGGTTCGGCCACTGGAAAGATGCAGGCATTATGCTGCGCGGGGACGCGGCATGGACCTTTACGGTGCTGTTTCTTGAAATTTGGAACGGCTCGCTGAGGACAAAGGAGAATTTCAGTGTTTTCCGGCCCGAGCAAACCTCCCAAAGTACCATAAATTTACCCGCCGATGCCAATCCCGAGCTTGGATATGTTCAGCCTTATGCCGACTCGCCAATGGACAACGAGAACACCGGCGAGCATGTATATCGCCGCGTGATTTCCAACGCGCGCAAGTATATTTACATCACTACCCCATACTTAATACTCGACGATACGCTTGTATCGTCTTTGGAGCTGTCGGCAAAATGCGGCGTCGACGTGCGAATCATAACACCCGCAATTCCCGACAAGAAGCTCGTTCATATAACCACCCGCTCGTACTACCGTCAGCTATTGAACGCCGGCGTGCGGATTTTCGAATACACGCCCGGCTTTATACATTCAAAGATCTTTATAGCCGACGACGTGACGGCTACGGTCGGAACAGCAAACCTCGACTACCGTTCGCTGTACCTTCATTTTGAATGCGGAGTGCTGCTGCACCGAGTGCCTGCTATCGCCGATATTAAGCGCGACTTTCTGGAAACACAGGCTAAAAGCCGGGAGGTAACGCTGGAAAACAGCCGCGTCAACGTGCTCACGCGCGCCATGCAGATTTTTATGAGAATCTGCGCACCGCTGATGTAGCCTGCTAACATACCCATACAACTAATTGATATTCCACCGTAACAGGTGGATTTTTTATGCTCAAAACAAGCATTTAAAAAATTAAATCATTTAAAATCATGCGTTTTTCCTACTATAATAATATGGTTAATTGCTGAATTTATCAATGTTCATATTTCAGACAAAGCTCCTACAAAGTAGGGCTTGTACATTTTTATTTCGTGCATATATTGTTATTGCGAAAGGGTATGAAGAGTATTGATTAGTCTTCCACTACTTATACTCGGTTTAGAGTTACCGGCGCGACGGGTCCGCAGGGCGAGACCGGACCAACAGGCCCGCAGGGTGAGACCGGTGCGACCGGCCCGCAGGGCGAGACCGGCCCGACAGGTCCGGAACCCATTCTTGCAGAATGCGACTGCAACCTGCAGATAACAAACATCATCGATCAGATTATAACCGCATTCCCCGATTCGGAGATTACTGTCAATCTTGAAAACGGTGTAACCGTAACCGGCATACCGGATAGCATTTCCGACAATGCACTTTTCAATCTTGCTGATGATGAAGGAACTATAACGGGCCGTCTCAGCATTTGCAGAATCGCCTCCATCGAACTGTCAGGCGATGATAATTTCGACGGATTTACTTTCCTGCCCGATCCCGATCCGCTTCCTACCGGCTGCGGAGCAGAATGCGAAGATGCAGTCAGAGCATATCTCGAGACCCTTGATCCCGGAAAAACTGTGACAATAACCGCAGGTGGCACCACATTAGGTGTTGGTGAAGTCACTGCAACGGCATATGGTGTGGCAATAATCAACAACAATATTGCCGTCAACACATGCAAAGTTGAAGTCATGGCTTAAGGACCTGCAGAATTAACAGGGATATAATGTCCCCCTGTTAATTCTACATAAAAAAAGAGAGGTTTAAATATGCAATTACGCTTTCATTTACTGAACCTTGCCCATCTTGAGACAAACAAAAAGAATTCTTCCTGTGCATATACACAGAAAATCGTCAAGCTAGCCAAAATGCTTAAAAACTTCGGCCATGTTGTATTTACGGTGTCGAAGGTTCCAATGTTGAGTGCGACGAATTTATAAAGGTTTCAACGCAAGCCGTTTTAAAGCAGGCATATGGAGATTATGACAGATCAAAAGAATTTTTTAAGCACAACCCGAAAGATATCGCCCATATAACTTTTAATAAAAACGTCATCAATGCTATTTTGGAACGCAAACCGCCGCGCGATATCCTTTTATGTACGATGGGTAACTATCAAAAACCTATTGCAGACGCCGTGAAGCTTCTTACAGTCGAACCGGGTATCGGTCATACCAGCGTTTTTTCAAACCATCGTGTTTTTGAATCTTATGCCTGGATGCATTATGTTTATGGCTTGCTCGAACTTCAGGACGGCGTATGGTATGACGCTGTGATCCCGAATTATTTTGACCCTGCTGATTTCCCGTATAAATCTAATAAACAGGATTATTTGCTTTATTTCGGAAGAATTATCAGACGGAAAGGCGTGCAGGTAACTTCGGATATTGCTAAAGCAACAGGAAATATACTTTATGTAGTCGGTCAGGGATCGCTTGACAATCCTAACGAAGGACTCAGCTTAAGCGGCGAAAAACATATTTATTATCACCCTGCGGTCGGACCAAAAGAAAGGGCAGAACTTCTCAGCAATGCGAAAGCAGTTTTAATGCCGACATTTTATCTCGAACCTTTCGGCGGAGTCAATGTCGAAGCACAGATGTGCGGCACTCCGGTTATCACCTCCGACTGGGGTGCCTTCCCCGAAACCGTTCTGCACGGCATCACAGGCTACCGCTGCAGAGTTTTTGAAGAATTCTGCTGGGCTGTCAACAACATCTGGCGCATAAAGCCGATTAACTGCCGCAACTGGGCAGTTGACAATTACTCCATGAATCGCATCGGCAAAATGTATGAAGAATATTTTCAGCGGTTGAACCGTCTGTTTGATAAGGGTTGATATCAGCCCAACGACAGCCGCAGAGAACTCGAATGGCTCACCCGCTATTACCCCGTATAAAAATGAAAGCACCGGCCACCATATACATCATAAAAAAACTTAAAAGCCCATCTGTGGTAAAATAACGCCACAGAAGGGCTTTGTTTAGCTAATATGCGCGGCGTGAAACCGGCGGCAAGTCTGAATTTGCGGGCAGATTCCGGCAGCATTACACGCCAGACTGGGATGAATCGCTTGAAAAACTGTCAGACAAGCGGTTCAAACACGTCGGCGCCGTGCTTGCATATCGGGCAGATAAAGTCGGGCGGCAGCGTTTCGCCCTCGTATACATAGCCGCAGACCGTGCAGACAAATCCCTTTTTGGGTGCATCGGCTCCGGGTCCGGGCTTGATATGCTCGCGGTAATAGTCATATGTCACAGGCTTTTCACCGGAGAGCACAGCCGACCATATCAGCTCCGCGACATAGAGCATGTGCGTGCCGCAGTCGACCTGTGACACTATTTTGCCAGACAGCACGGCGGATGCGAATTCGGTGAGGTAATACAGCCCGTTTTCGGAGCGCGCCGTTATCTCGTATCCGGCGAACTTGTCCGTATCGCGACCGGAGATAAACCCAAAGCGCTTGTAAATATCAAACGGCGCGCGCTCGGATAAAATCGTGATATTGGCTATACCGCTTTTCTCGATAAGCTCTGCGGTGAAGTTGCTCTTGTTTATCGAGAAAGCAAACTGTTTCGGCGTCTCCGTCAGCTGTATGACTGTGTTTATTATGCAGCCGTTGTCGCGACCGTCAGCCGCGGCGGTCAACAGATACAGCCCGTACGGTATTTTATATATCGCCTTCGGGTCGGCTGCAGGAGCGCCGGTATTAACTGCGGCTGCATCGGCCCCTGTCAATGGAGAGGATTTGCCGCCTGCCGTTGCGGCAATAGCAGCGGCAAGCCTGTACAGCTCCTCAAGCTGCGCAGGCTTGACCGACGACTTAATAGTCACTTTTTCGTCAAGCACTGTGATATTTTTCAGCGGCGCGAATATTTCCCGCATCAATTTGGCAGAAGTCGGCGCCCACGAACCGTTTTCGACAAACGCGACGGTACGATTCTGGATGTTGTGCGCCGCCACATCGCGCAGCGCGTTCTCCATCTGGACAAATATGCCCGTGTTATACGTTGCAGAAGCAAACACAAGATGGCTCCAGCGGAACGACTCTGCGACAATAACCGGTGCAGGTGTAACCGACACGTCGTAAACGGTGGTTTTCACGCCCAGCTCACGCAGGCGGCAGGCAAGTATATCGGCGGCGTTTGCAGTGTTGCCGTATATTGATGCATATGCGATCATCACGCCGGTTTCCTCGGGCTCATAGCGGCTCCAGCGGTCGTATTTTTCGATTATATAGCCGATTTTCGAGCGATAGACAAACCCGTGCAGCGGGCATATCAGCTTAATTTCCACCACCGCAGCCTTTTTAAGCAGCGCCTGCACCTGCGGACCGTATTTGCCGACTATGTTGCAGTAATACCGCCTCGCCTCGCGGATGTAGTCGCGCTCGAAATCCACCTCGTCGTCGAACAGCGCGCCGTTTAATGCCCCGAAGATTCCGAACGCATCGGCGGAAAACAGTATCTTGTCCGTTTTGTCATAGGTGACCATAACCTCCGGCCAGTGCACCATCGGCGCCATGAAAAAGGTAAGCTCATGCCTGCCCGCAGAGAGCGTGTCGCCCTCCTTGATTATTTTAAACCTTTCATCGGGCAGCGGTCTGAAAAACTGCCCGATCATCGTTTTGATCATCGCGTTGCATACCACAGTCGCTTCCGGATAGCGGCGGAGCAGTTCGTCAAGCGTTGCCGAATGGTCGGGCTCCATGTGGTGCACTACGACATAATCGAGCCTGCGCCCGTCGAGCGCGTGCTCCACATTCTCAAAAAATACGCTTGCAACAGCTTTGTCAACAGCATCGAACAGTACGGTTTTTTCATCTTTGAGCAAAAACGAGTTATATGATACGCCTTCCGGGACACCGTATACTCCCTCAAACAGCGCCAGACGCCGGTCGCTGGCTCCGACCCAGACAAGGTCCGGTGTTACGTTTCTAACACAGTACATATATCGGAAATCCTTTCCTATTAAATAAGTATAGTATATATCATGCGCGCTATAAAGTCAAGTTTTTCCACAGCTTGCAACTTGACAGGGATTTGACTGATTTGGTAACATCGGTTTGAATTATTATCACCGGAGATTGGATAAATTATGGGGTTTGAAAACCAGCGTACCCCACCCTGCATTTTTCTGCCGACAGGACGTTTAAAATACTTATGTAAAACGCCTCCCCTTGGGTTATTATATAAAATTCATATTAACGAAAAAATACCGGCATAGCCCGTTATGCATTTACCGTCTATGCCGATTTTTCATTATTGTTTGTTATAACAGCTTGTGGGTCAAACATCGGGTGCACAAAAACAGGGTGACAACCCCCTTTTATGTATACGGAATATCTAAACTAACCGTTTTAGCTTACATTTTGATTTACCGCACGATGGCACGAACCATCTCTTCGTCCCAGCTCTCATTGTCGGGAGAAGTGATCGCAGAAAAACCACGGTAGCTCCAGACGGCACGCCCAATACCGCGTTCGTTTAGCAAAGTGGCGATACCGTTAAGCCAGCGGATTGCGCTATTGCGGGGAGAGTTGAAGATCGCGCCGTACTCGCCGCAGTAGACGGTCTTCCCTGTCGTTTCGATGAATTTGTCCACCGACCTCTTCAGCCG
>JAPXNL010000016.1:0-22424 GCA_033808535.1 Clostridia bacterium | reverse complement strand
TCGGGCAACAGGTTCTGCGCGGCAAACACCCAGGCTATGCAGTAAAGCTGCCTGAGCTGCCCGGACGTAACACCTTTCGCATCGACATATTCAAACGTGAACTCATCGGCTGCCGGGATCCTCTCAAGATAGTCGTTCCAGTATTTCTCGCGCGCGGAGAGCGCCTCTGCGGCGTTTTTGGCAGATGCCGCGCTGCTTGACGCAACGGCGACCGAAGCCGACAGCGCGGCGTCAAATGCGTCCGAGCGTAGCTGGAGTGAAAACACAAGCGTGTCGCCTGCATTGACCTCGCCGAAATACATCATATAGGCCGTCGCGCCGTCCGGGCCGCTGCTCTGGCCCGTGTACATGGCGGACGAGTCGGTAAAAAACGAAAGGCTTTGCGGCGCTCTGGAAGCTGCGAATCCGTATATATACCTCTCGCCGTTGACCGTAAAGGATTTGCCGTCGGCTGCCGCCGTGACCGAGCCATATATCATCCCGCCCACCGCGAGCCTGCCGCCCGCAGTGACGTTTACAACGCGCGTGACGGTGTGCTCGTTTGCGAAAAAGTCCGTATACTCAAGCGCAAGACCGGTGTCATATGAAGCGGAGCCTTTCAGCGCGTGCGGCGCCCACGATACGGTATACTCCCGCGCGCCTTTATAGCGGGGGACGAGCCGGCTGACCTTCAGTCCGCTGACCTTCAGCTGCTTGCCATAACCTATCGAAAAGATTTTGACTGTTCCGCGGAATTTCTCGCCCTCCGGCAAAAAGTCGGAGAGTTTATATGTGAAGGTTCCGGTTTTGTTTGTGTCGCCCTGAATCTTTATGTCCTCGCTCTTGCCGTCGTTGAGCTTGAGCGCCCAGTTGCCTTCGCACGAGTCGATTGTTATGGTTATAGCGGTATCAGCGGTTACATTGTCCAGCCGCAGCACCTGTGATGCAAATTGCCACGGCTCCGGCGCGCCGTCGAGCACCGTCAGCTTCAGCACGCCGCCGTCCACTTCGACGGAGGTTTTGTCGCCGCCGCTGCGGCTCCATTTTTTTGCGCTCTCAAAGTTTGCGCTCCAAAGCTCCTCTATCCCCGCATCCGCATTGCCGGTATCGGACAGCAGCTGCACGACGCTATACAGCCCGCGCCCGCGCGTGTTGTGCAGATACGGGTCGAGGTATCCGATATTTAGCGGCAGCTCCGCCGAATCGGATGCCTGCGGGTGGGTGGCCTGCGGTGAGTTGGCATCGAAGTCGAACGGGTTTATAACCAGCCTGCTGCCGGGTATGCTGAGCCAGCGCTGACTGCGGCTGCCGGTCTGGACAAGGTCGTCACAGGTCACGCCCATGCCGCGTCTGATTTGAATATCTGTCATAATGGTATCTCCGTGCTCTGATAATATATCGGTTTCAGGCAAAGTGCCTGCGCTGCCGGCTGTCTGTTCCAATCCGGTTGCAGTGTCGCCGGCAGTCCGCTCGCTGTCTCTCGTGCAGCCGTATAAGCCGGACAGCAAAACGGCGGCAAGAAGCACGGCCGCAGCTGCGGGTAAAATGCGTGTTGTCATCATCCGGGTTCCTTTTTAAGGTGTTTTTGCCTGCGGTTTCGGGCGCGCGTACTGATGTAGGCGGAAAATGACCTCGCCGCCACACTGGTGATAGCGATGGCGACCGAGATAGCGCAGAACGCGAACAGCGTCCGTGCGGCTTCGTCGCGGAACAGGGTATAATCTTCCTCCACAAGTGCGAGCGCCGTCCTGTAAAGCCGTGTGCCGGGCACGATAGGGATGAGCGACGGCAATATAAATATCGGCGCGGGCATTTTAAATATGCGTGCCAGCACTTCGGCGGCGACTGCGACAATCAACGTGCCGACGAAATATGCGGCGTATTCGGGCTTGCTGTATACCAGCATGAATCTGTAAACAGTCCACGACACGCCGCCAATCAGCGCGGAGAACGGTACGGTTTTGGGCGGGGCGTTCATCAGAAGCGAGAAGAATACAGTCGCCGCGGTACAGACGAAAAATTCAAAAACAACCCTCTTTATGTCCATTGCGGCTTACCTCACAGTGCCTCCAAGGCTGATAAATATCGACAGCACAATGGCAACGCCCCCCGCAAGCGAGAGGGCGATGATCAAAACGTCCGCAAGCCGGGCGACGCCGGAGACAAGGTCGCCTGTCATCGCGTCGCGGATGGCGTTTGTCATCGCCAGGCCCGGCAGCAGATTCATAAGCGACCCGATTATAATGATGTTTATATTACCCATGCCGGCGACGGTCACGGCGATAACCGCAAGCATCGCTATGATAATGCCGCCGATAAGACTGACCGCGAAATGGAAGATGCTCGTGCGCCTAAACGACGAGGCGATATACTGGACAGTGAGTCCGCAGACAAACGAAACAAGCAGCTCAAACCATCCGCCGCCGAAAAGCAGCGAAAACAGACCACACGAGAGTCCTGAACAAAGAGCGCTGAAATACTTGTTTGCCTTCGGCATGGAGTCGATCCCGCGCAATGCCTGCAGCGTGTCCGAAAGCGTCGCTTTGCCGTCGGTGAATGCGCGCGCAGCCCTGTTGACGCGCTCGAGCTTGGTTAGATTTATCGTGCGCTTTTTAACCCGCCGGATAATAGACACGGGCGCGTCGCTCTCGCCGCCGGGTGTGCTGCAGCAGACGACAGGATGTCTGGCTAATTTTCCGGCTGTGTCCGGTATTTCCTTTTCGCCGCAATATGGCGCTATGGTGATCATAATGCCGGTGGGGAGTGCAAGCACATCGCTGCCGGGCCGACCTGCGGCGGCACAGATGCGTTCTGCGGTCTCCTCGGCGCGATGAGTGTCACCGCCGTTTTCGAGTATCAGCATGCCGGCAAGCCCCAGCACCTCGGTTAAAGTAACAGTGTCTTTCTGCATTCACACCACCATGTCGAGCGTAACGCTGCGCAGTTTTTTAGAAATTTGATCGCTTAGCTCTTCAAACACGCGGTTATATACGCACGAGCAGCCCTCATACGAGGGGCTGGGACAAACAAGATCACCTCTGTCGCAGTTGAATATCGCAATCGGCCCGTCGATGACCTCAATAATATCCAGCATGTTGATTTCATTTGCAGGCCGACTTAAACTATAACCGCCCGCGGTGCCCTTGCGGGACACGACAAGCCCGCCCTGAGACAGCTTTCGCAGGATTTTCTGCGTGAACCGTGCCGGTACATCGGTTTCAAGCGCGACAGTCGCGGCACCGGTATAATCGCTGCGCCGCGCAAGACAGCGCATGATGCGCAGTGCGTAATCGGTTTCCCGGTTTATTTTCATATTTCACAACCTTTAAAACGTAAATAGCGCAAAAATCAAAAGCGCTTTGCAGTTACCATATCAGCGAGTATCGCAGCCAGTTTGCAAGCTGTCCGCTCCACTGCGAAACGGAGGGGTCGCCTTCCGCAAGTCCCAGCCCGTGGCGCCCTTTCGGATACACATGCAGCTCGCACGGGACGCCAAGCTCGTGCATGCGCGCGACAAGACCAAGCGAGTTTTCGACCGGCACTGCCTCGTCGTCGAATGTGTGCCACAAAAATGCGGGCGGCATGTCGGGGCGTGCCGAAACCTCGCCAGACAGCTTTCTCGCCAGCTCCGCGTCGCCGCCGGTGAGATTGTTCATCGAGCTGCTGTGCGTGTGCCTGCCGAGCGATATGACCGCATAGCAGAAGATGCCGGCGTCGGGCCGTGCCGACTCTTTATCAATTTCGTCGGGCACATATCCGTCGTCGCCGATTACATCGTCATAATGCTCGCAGGCAGTCACGGCGAGATGCCCGCCCGCCGAAAAGCCGAGGATGCCGATTTTACTCGGATCGCAGCCGAACTGCGCGGCGTTATGGCGCACAAAGCGCACGGCGCGGTTTGCGTCGCAGAGCGGGACAGGATGGCGGTATGGCTGCACGCGGTAATCGCACACAAAGGCGTTATAACCGGCGGCGTTGAGCATGAGCGCTATTGGCTCGCCCTCATGGGGTGCGCGGATGGCATAACCTCCGCCGGGCAGCACGATAACGCAGCCGAGCGGCTGGTCGGATGGTATGATATACGGTGTTATGCGCGGTATTTCGCCCCCGCAGTATGAGGGGTTGTAAAAAGGCGGGGTGTTTTCCCAGAGCGGAATAAAGCGGGGCATGACAATTACCTCCCGTAGTAGTATTATTAAAAATGTTTGCAGGCTCATTCCGCAATACAGCGGGGCGTCCGCCGGTAATGCGGACGCCGGTGTTTCATTATTCAGCCGAATATAGCGACAAGCTCCTTGAAATCGCCGCGCAGGTCCGCATAAAGCTTTTTGTAAAGTGCGTGTATGCGGCTGTAAAGTGCAGTATTAGCAGCGTCCGGTTCGGTGGATGAAGCCTCGGAAATCAATGCATCGCAGGCCTCGGGCACCGACTTGTAAATACCCGCGCCCACTCCGGCGAGTATGGCAACGCCGAGCGCGCCGCCCTGTTTGGAGCTTGACACCGAGATTTTCATGCCGAACGCATCGGCAAGCATCTGGCGCCAAAGCTTGCTGTTGCCGCCGCCGCCCGCGGCGAATACGGCGGACGGATTTATGCCAAGCTCGCGGAGCACATCCATGCAGTCGCAGAGCGAGTATACGACGCCCTCCATAACAGCCCGAATCATGTCGCGCTTTTCGTGGATGGCGGACAGCCCGAAGAATACGCCGCGCGCGTTCGGGTCAAGATGGGGCGTGCGTTCGCCCATAAGGTAGGGCAGATAGATAAGCCCGTTTGCGCCGGCAGGTGAACGCGCGGCGATTTTGTCCATAATATAGTTGGGGTCGTCGCCGGTCTCGGCGGCGGTCAGCTTTTCGCCCGTAAAGAAATTGTCGCGCAGCCACTTGAATGAAAGTCCCGCGCCCTGTGTGACGCCCATGACATGCCAGGCGCCCGGCACCGCATGGCAGAAGGTGTGCACGCGCCCGGCAGGGTCGATTTTTATGTTATCTGTATGAGCAAACACCACGCCCGAGGTGCCGATGGTCGCAGAGGCTACACCCCCGCGCACAATGCCGCAGCCGACGGCGCTCGCCGCCTGGTCGCCGGCACCGCCCACAACCGGCGTTCCGGGCACAAGTCCGGTCAGTTTTGCCGCCGATTCGGTAACGCGGCCGGTGACCTCGCACGACTCGTATACCTTGCCCAGCAGCGCCGGGTCGATGCCGAGTTTATCAAGCACATAACCTGACCACTCGCGGCGCGGCACGTCGAGCAGCTGCATGCCCGACGCATCCGACACTTCGGTTGCGTATTCGCCGGTCAGCATCATCCGGATATAATCCTTCGGCAGCATGATCCTCCGGCATTTTTCATATATTTCGGGTTCGTGGTTTTTCACCCACATGATTTTCGACGCGGTGAAGCCCGTCAGCGCGGGGTTTGCGGTGATTTCAATAAGTTTATCACGGCCGACAAGTTCGGTTATCTGCTCGCATTCGGCGCCCGTGCGCTGGTCGCACCAGATTATCGAACGGCGCAGCACGCGGTCGGAGGCATCGAGCATCACGAGCCCGTGCATCTGGCCGGATAAACCAACGCCCTTTATGTCCGCGGGATTAACGCCCGATTTTGCGATCACGTCCGCTATCGACCTGTTCGCCGCATCCCACCAGTCGGCAGGATCCTGTTCCGCCCAGCCGGCTCTGGGCTGATAAAGGGGATATTCATACAGCGCGTCGGCGACGGTATGACCCGCTTCGTCGAACAGCACTGTCTTTGTGCCGGAAGTGCCGATGTCAACGCCTATCAGATATGCCATTTATGCGCTCCCCGTTTCTTTTCTGATAATATAGTCTCATTATACCATACAATTGCAGACAAATAAAGATTTATTTGACGAAAAAGTTGAAAATCGGCCCGCGATAATGTATAATAAACGAAGTGATTTGATAATTGGCCGAGGTTACGATACGCGATGATAAAACTGCTGCACTGTGCAGACCTTCATCTTGACAGCCCGTTTTCGCTTGACGACCCGGGTAAAGCCGAACAGCGGCGCGCGGAACTGCGCGGCGCATTTACTTCTATGATGCTGTTCGCCAAGACCGAGAGCGTTGATGTCATGCTGATGGCAGGAGACCTGTTCGACAGCGAATATGCGGGAAGCGACACTGCGGCACTCATGGCGCGCGAGTTTGCAGCAAACCCGAAGTGCCGTTTCATAATCTCGCCCGGCAACCACGACCCGTATACAGCAGAGAGCATATGGGCTCGTTTCCAGTTTCCCGACAATGTCTATATTTTTGATTCGGATAAACTGTCGTATTTCACGTTCGACGATCTCGGCGTGGACATATACGGCTATGCTTTCACCTCGCTGTCGCTGACCTTTAACCCGTTTGCGGGCAGAAAGCCGCGCAACCCCCGCCGGATAAACCTGCTGTGCGCGCACGGCGATCTGGGTGCACCTGTTTCGCAGTACTGCCCGATAGCGCTTTCGGATGTGCAGAGTTCGGGCTTTGACTACATAGCGCTCGGTCACAGACACAACACCGCCGGAATCGAGCGCGCCGGAGGCACATATTACGGCTACAGCGGCTGCCTTGAGGGGCGCGACTTCGGCGAGACAGGGCATAAGGGCGCGGTGTATGCGGTGCTCGACAAAACCGAGTCCGGCGAGCTGCATGCCGAGATACGCGGCCTGCGGTTTTCAAAGCGGCGGTATGAAATCGCACGGCTGGATGTCACCGGCTGCATAAGTGAAAAGGAAATCATATCGCGGCTGCAGAGACTGATAATCGAGAAGAAATTCGGCTCGGACACGGCGCTGCGCTGCATACTCGAAGGCGAGCTGCCGCCACAGGCGGAACTGTCCGAAAAACGGATCAAGAACGCTGTGCAGGGGCTGTTTTCACTTGAGCTTGTCGACCGCACCACACTGCCGATGGCGAACGCCGAAACGCTTGCGGACGACCCCACAATCAGGGGCTTGGTATATAAAGCGCTGCTGCCCAAAATGCGCGATGGAACCCCGGAGGAGCGCGAGACGGCGGCTCGTGCGCTGCGCCTGATCTACGACGCGCTTGCCGGCCGGCCGCTTTATGACGACGACGCGGGTTGACGCGCCGGAAAGAGGAAATATGAAAAATCGCAGACAAGAAGCGCGCGAATCGGAGCTTCGCCGCGCTGTGAAACAGTTTAACTGGAAACTGGCCGCAAAGCTCGCGGCGAGTTTTATCGTAATTGCAATAATTTACATCGTATGTGTGTACTACAGGCTGGCGTTTATTGTCCACGCCTACGCGATTGCGCTGCTGGTGCTGTCGGTGGCGTATGTAGTACTCGCGCGCGGTTATTCGCTCAAGCCGTTCGACGAAAGCCAGTTTCCGGACGACTGGGATGCCGAGCAGCGCAAAAAATATCTTGAGAGCGATGTAAAGCGCAAAAAGATTGCCAGAACGCTGCTGCTTTTTATCATACCGATCATACTGATGTTCATGTTCGACATGATATATATAAACTTTTTTTCAAACTAAAGATAAAAGACCGGACAAAAATCTATGCTTGAAGCTTACACGCTGTTTTCCGGCTCAACCGGAAATTGCGTATATATAAAGGCAGGCGGCGGGGAAATCCTTGTCGACTGCGGCAAAAACGCAAAAACTGTCGAGTGCGCGCTGCAAAGACTGGGCAGCTCGCTTTGCAAAATCAGCGCAATATACATCACCCATGAGCATGTTGACCACATCTCCGCGCTTGAGGTGATTTCAAAACGCTACCGGATCCCCGTGCACGCGGCGGCGGGCACCGCGGCGCATCTGGGTACATATGCCCGCGCCTGTGTCATTGAGCATGCGCCGCGATACGCGCTGGAAACTCCCGATTACATGATACGCTCGTTTGTCACGCCGCACGACAGCGTTATCTGCGTGGGGTACAGGATAACCACAGACGACGGGGATATCGCGGTGGCGACAGACCTGGGCTGCGTCACCGACGAGGCTGGAGATGCCATGATGGGCTGCCGGGGCGTTATACTCGAGTCAAACCATGACGTTGAGATGCTAAAGCGCGGGCCGTATCCCGCCATGCTCAAGCGCCGCATACTATCGCGGCAGGGACACCTGTCCAACGACGACTGCGCATATTTCGCGGCTATCCTTGCGAGAGGCGGCACCGAGCGGCTGCTCTTGGCGCATATAAGCCGGGAGAACAACGAGCCGGAGCTGGCGCTCTCCGCGACAAAGCGCGCATTGGATAAGGCGTGCGCATTCGGCACGCAGGTGAAGGCCGCCTCTCCTGTCGAGATAACACCGCTGTTTTAACATATCGTTCGGGGGCATATGCCTCCGATACTGATTTTATACGGAAGGTATAAGGATGGAAAAGCATATAGCCACACTGACGCTGAATCCCTCGCTTGACAAAACGATGTATTTCGAGGTGCCGTTTAAAGCGGGAGCGCTCAACCGCGCGTCATACTCCGTCCCGCCGATTATTGGCAGCAAAGGCATAAATGTGTCGCGCATGCTGCACGTTTGCGGAGTCGACGCCGTCGCCATGGGTTTTATCGGCGGCGAAAACGGCAGACTGGCCTGCGCGCAGCTCGACGCGGAGGGAATTGTCCACAGGTTTGTCGAAACCAAAGCCGAGACAAGGCTGAATATAAAGATGATAGACCCGGACGGCGTGTGCACCGAGGCAAACGAGCGCGGCGGTCCGATTACACCCGACGAGTTTGACGGGCTTATCTGTGAGATTAAGTCGCTTCCTGCCGGCGGAATTTTCGTTATGGGCGGAAGCATTCCACGGGGTGTGGAAAAGTCTGTGTATAAACGCTTGATAACCATGTTGAAAACCCGGGGTACATACTGCGTGCTCGACTGCGACGGGGAGGCGCTACGCCTTGGCATGGAAGCCGGGCCGGCGCTGATAAAGCCCAACTTATACGAGCTGTCGCTGCTTCTTGGACGCGATATAAAGCCCGACGAAGCGGCAGGCGAATGCGAGGCGATCTACAAAGCGACCGGCACGGAGATACTCTGCACGCTTGGCGGCGACGGCGCGGTGTTTGCGGGTGCCGAGGGCGTATTCAGGGTATACAGCCCGCGCGTGACGGTGCGGGGATTCACCGGCGCGGGCGATACGGCGCTGGCGGTGTTTTTGTACCGCCGCTTTATGCGGGGCGACAGCTGCCGCGAGGCGCTTTCGCGCGCGAATGCCGCGGCGGGAGTGAAGGTTCAGCTGCCGTCCACAGAGATGCCGACACGAAAAATGCTGGAGGGAATAATCTGACAAACTGTGAAATAATCGTGTGAATTTTTATTGCAAAACGTGCAAAAAAAGGATAAATATGAAAATTTACTTTAAATTAAAACATTTAAGCCGATAATGTATTATAATAATATTGTAGGAAAATCTTAATCGGAAAGGGACGGCGGCTGTCGGACAGCCGTTTTGACAGCATAAAAAGTGAGAACCCGCGACAAACGTGAAGAAAAAGATATAGAATATAAGGACCAGAAAATCACCGACGTCAACATGGAGCGGGAGGTTAAAACCTCCTTCATCCAGTACGCGATGTCGGTTATAACTGCCCGTGCGCTGCCCGATGTGCGCGACGGTCTTAAACCTGTCCACAGGCGTATCCTATACTCCATGTATGAGGACGGGCTGACTTATAACAACGCGTACAGCAAATCGGCGACAACAGTCGGAAACGTGCTCGGCCGGTATCATCCGCACGGCGACGCGGCTGTATACGACGCGATGGTCCGCATGGCACAGACCTTCTCCATGCGCTATCCGCTTATCGACGGTCAGGGTAACTTCGGTACCATCGACGGAGACAGCGCGGCGGCATACCGCTATACGGAAGCAAGAATGTCGCGTCTTGCGTCCGAGATGATGAGCGATATTAAAAAAGAAGTCGTCGACTTCATGCCCAACTTCGACAACAAGCTGCAGGAGCCGACGGTTTTGCCCTCGCGTTTCCCCAATCTGCTTGTCAACGGCTCGATAGGCATAGCGGTGGGCATGGCGACAAACATCCCGCCGCATAATCTTGGCGAGGTTATCGACGGCACCATATACCTTATGGACAACCCCGAAGCGTCGATCTGCGAGCTGATGGAATACATCAAGGGGCCGGATTTCCCCACCGCGGCGATTATCTGCGGTATGTCGGGCATACTTGCGGCTTACACTACCGGACGCGGCCGCATAACAGTCCGCGCACGCGCGGAGGTAGAGGACGAAAACTACCGCATAATCGTTACGGAAATTCCGTATCAGGTCAACAAAACCACGCTTGTTGAGACCATTGCCGACTGCGTGAAGAATAAGCGCATCGACGGAATCACAGAGATACGCGATGAATCCGACCTTGACGGCATGCGCATCGTGATCGAATACCGTCGCGACGCCAACGGACAGGTTATACTCAACCAGCTTTATAAATTCACGCAGCTTCAGGATACGTTCGCGGTGAACATGCTCGCGCTTGTCGACGGGGTGCCGCGCACACTTAACTTAAAACAGCTGCTTGAGCATTACATTGCGCATCAGCAGGATGTCATAACAAGGCGCACAAGATTTGACCTTGGCCGTGCGCTGCATGAGGAGCATATATACGAGGGCTTTAAGCTCGCTATTGACAATATCGACCGCGTTATAAACATCATCCGCGCCAGCCGCTCGATTCCCGAAGCAAAAACCGCGCTGATGGCTGAGTTTTCACTGACTGAAGAACAGGCGCAGGCTATAGTGGACATGACGCTGGGGCGGCTTGCCGGTCTGGAGCGCATAAAAATCGAGGACCATCTGGCGGAGCTGCGGGCACAGATTGCCGACCTGCGCGCAATACTCGCCGACCCGGCGCGCGTGCGTCAGATTATAAAGGACGACCTGCTTGATATTAAAAAGCGTTTCGGCGACGAGCGACGCACAGAGCTTGTACCCGTTGAGGACGAGATTATACTTGAAGACCTTATCGAGCGACATATATGCGTGATAACGCTGACGCGCGACGGGTATATAAAGCGGCTGCCCTCCGATACCTATACCGCACAGAAGCGCGGCGGCAGGGGCGTGCTCGGCATGACCACAAAGGAAGAGGACAGCGTCGATAATGTTATAGCCGCGCACAGCCATTCATATCTGATGATGTTCACAAACCTCGGCAGGGTTTACGTTAAAAAGGCTTACGAGATTCCCGAAGCGTCGCGAACATCAAAAGGTTCAAACATAGTAAACATCCTCGAGCTGATGGAAGGCGAAGCTGTCACCGCCATGATATCGGTCAAGGATTTTGCCCCCGACCGATATTTGACGATGGTTACGCGGCTCGGCGAGATCAAACGCACGCCGCTTGAGGAGTACGAGTACAACCGCAAGGCGGGCAAGAAGGCGCTCGACCTTGAGGAAGGCGACGAGCTGGTGTTCACACGCATTGCGGGCGACGACGACGATATAATTGTTGCCACGCGCAGCGGGTATTCGGTGCGCTTCTCGCTCGGTGACGTGACCCCGCGCAGCCGCACGGCGGGCGGAGTCCGTGCCATCAAACTTACACATGGCGATGTTGTGGCAGGCGCCGCGATTGTGGACGAAAGTAAAAAGCTGGTGACGATCACCGCAAAGGGATACGGCAAGCTGAGCGAGTTTTCGGATTATCCGAAACACAACAGGGGCGGCAAGGGCGTTATATGCCAGAATGTGACCGAAAAGACCGGCGGAGTTGTGGGCATCGCAACCGTCGAGCCGACGGACGATATAATGCTGATCACCGACGACGGCACCGTAATTCGCACAGCTTTGAGCGAGATACCTGTATACGGCCGTACAGCAGCCGGCGTTATTGTCATGCGTCCCGCGGAGGGCTCGGAGATTGCGAACTTCACGGTGCTCAAAGCCGAGCTTGAGGAGCCGGAGGAGCCGGACGAACCGGTCAGATCGGCTGACAGGAGAGAACATGACGAATTCGACGATGAAGATGATGACTACTATGATGAAACTGAGTCGGACAGCGACGAGGATATATAATTAAACCGCCCTGACGGCATATTTCGCATATAAAATCAAACAAGCCGGTGATAAAAAACTCACCGGCTTGTGTATTTTCAGTTTAATTTTGCATTGCGCTGCACATACCGGCGTCGGATTCGTCTGCCGACACGATTGTGCCGCCGGAAATGTTCACGACTTCGTCGGCGTATGTGCACACAAAATCGGAGTGTGTGACGATGATGACGCACTTGCCGCGGTTTGACGCGAGGTCGCGGAAAAGATCCATCACGTTTATCTGGTTCGCTTTGTCAAGATTGCCTGTCGGCTCGTCGGCGATGATAATTTCGGGATCGCCCGCAAGCGCCCGCGCTATTGCGACGCGCTGCTGCTCGCCGCCCGACAGGTCTTTGGCCGGGTAGTTCCACCGCTCCTGCGGTATTTTCACATATTCCAGAAGCTCCGCCGCTCTTTTTTTGTAGTCGCCTGTGTATTTTGCGACGGACAGCACCACGGCAATATTGTCCATTACTGTATAGTTATAGAGAAGGTTGTAATTTTGAAATATAATGCCCACGTATTTAGAACGGTAAAGGCTCGGCTTTATTTTGCTTATGTCCGTGCCGTCGTATAAAATCTGCCCTCCGCTCGGCTTGTCGAGCCGCGATATAATCGAAATCAGCGTTGTTTTGCCCGCGCCTGACATACCCATCACCGCATACAGCTTGCCGGTCTCGAAGGTATAGTTCATGTTATGTATCGCAAGCGGCAGATTGCTTTTGTATCTGTAGGAAACGTCGCAAAGCTGGAGTTTCATATTGTCTTTCTCCCGTCTTATGAATAGCGTTTGTTGTATATTTTAAGCGGCTCGAAGCTGAGCATGTATATCATCGAGATTAAAACTGTTATCGCAACAATCAATACCATACCGGCGAGCACAGCCGCGCCGTTTCCGAGTAGTATATCCGATATCGGCAGTGTGGTGTCTATCCAGCCTTCAAACGCCGATTTAATCTTGTCTGTCAGACCGAATGCAAATATAGGCTGCCCGATTGCCGCCGCCACAAGTGAGGTGAAGAACGTAAACGTCAGGGATTCAATTATATATGAGCCCATTATTTTGAGCTTGCTCATGCCCACGGAGCACAGCACGGCGAATTCGTATTTGCGGTTCGAAAGATATATGATGGATGTGACGACAGTGGTTACAATGAGCATGGCGATGATAATTTGAAGGAAGATTATAGAAGACTCAAAGATTTGACCGGTAATATTAAATACTCCTTCTTCAAAATTATAAAAATATTTAGCAAACAATGGTGTTCTTCTTTCCTGGGTTTGTGAAAAAATGTAATTCTGAAATTCATTGAATAATTGGTGATTTTTTAATATCCCCACGCATTTATAACCGTAACCGCGGTTATTTACTGCCATGTAGCGGTCGACAACAAATGGATTTTCCCTTTGTTCCTCGGTGAGAAACGCATTTGGCGGTAATTCCTGCCGGTACTCTGTTGCCAGTTTTATTATTGTTTCTTTTGTTGTATATAGTAAATATCCTGCCGAGGATTTAATGTTATCATAGTTGGCATAAGGAGATTCAGCCTTTACTATACCTGTTACAGTCAATACTATATCTTCGCCGCTGCCGCGGAAAATCACTTTATCTCCGATATTAAGAGAAGCAACTATAAGTTCCGGGTTTTCTTCCCTGTTTATGATACATTCGCCGTCATGCTCAAACATTCGCCCCTCGATTAATTCAAACTTCTCGCCGGAATATTCCAAAAGGGAAGTATCCAAGCCGATAAGCGATATTCCGACCCACGGAAATTTTTCCGTATCATATTCGTCTTTTAATATTTGATTGTCTTTAACATATTCAATTATCAGTTTATCATTTAAGGTTCTTGAGTTTGTTTCAACTGCGGGATAATATACTTCCTTTAAATATTTTTTGTAATCAAGTTTTTCCAGTGCTGCTTTAATATCTTTTGAAGTATCATTAACAAAATGTATATCTACTGTGCAGCCGTATTTTTCTAACGTTTTTTGTGAATATGAATATATCATTGATATGATATTTGCGGAGGTCAGGACCCCGACGATAAGCGGTAAATACAGCACAAACAATATTATGTAGCGGAATTTGTTGCGGAATATGTTCTTTACTGGGGAAGTAGACTTCATAAAATCTCCTCATAGCTTTGAGTGTATTGATATTATCAATACACTCAAAGCCAACTCTGTATTATATTATAGTATTAGTTGATCGGATGTAAATCTATTACTGTATGGCCGCACCTGGCACATTCGTAGGGGATACATATATATTTGCCGTCGCTGGAGTAATAGGGCTGCCCGCTTTGGAGAAGATAATGCCTTACGTAGTCAATTATTGCCCCGGGGTATGGAGTTCCTTCTCCTAAGGTTCCGCATCTTGAGCACTTCAGTATTGGTATAATTCTTTGCCTTAAGGTGTAGCAATATATGTCATCAGGCCCGAATTCGAAAAAGCCGCTGCCGACATAGGTGCTGATTTGTGACCATAAATGACCTTTAATAAGACAGGTAAGATTATTTACCTGAGCTCCGTCAAGGCCAATGAGATCACTTGCCGATGCTTCAGTTAAGCAGGTTTCGTCATGGTTATGACTGGTTTCGCTCTCCGATTCACTCGACGCTGCTACCGGGAAGATGGCGACTGCAATAAAAAGCAGAGCGAGTGCAATGGAGAGGATATCTTTGGTGAACTTCCTCATTTTGCTCTCTCCTTTTAAATTTTTAATTTGAGTTTAAGTCAGCCGATCTCCTTTGTCAGTCCACATTCATGATATGCATAAATGTGTGCATTGTCGAAATGTTGACGAGCGCTTACCTGCCCATTGGAATCACCCTTTTCTTTATTTACTAACCGTCATAGTCGACATATACGGCCAGTAAATGTATTACATAAGCACCCTTTGATCAGAAGGATGCATTATACCATAATCTGTTGCCAGTATATGGAATATCTTACCAGTTACATATGTATTGTAACATTATATAAAACATTTGTCAATATGAAATAAAAAAATATTGCAATAATACAAAAATCGACATTTATAAGGACAAAAAAGCCAGCGACATATGCCGCCGGCTTTTTTACGTTATATTCTGTTTTGCGTGTCAGCAGTACTGCTCCATATATGCTTCCATGCGTGCGATATGCTCGGTGTCGCCGCCGGTGGAGCGCAGATAGTCCACTATCTCGCGCACGGTGACGATGGAGTGCAGCTCAATCCCGAACTCGTCGCGGATTTCCTCCGATGCGGTGCGTCCGCCAATACCCCGCTCCATGCGGTCGACGGATATGACCATGTGTTCCACGGTCACGTTTGCGGCTGCTTTTAGCAGCGGCAGGGTCTCTCTTACGGCGGTTCCGGCGGTTATGACGTCCTCGACATAGACCACGCGGTCGCCGTCGCGCAGTTTCGCGCCTACAAAGCTGCCGCCCTCGCCGTGATCCTTGACCTCCTTGCGGTTAAAGCAGTATGCGCGGTCAAGGTCATAGTCGCGATACAGCGACGCCGCAGTGACGGTCGCGAGCGGGATGCCCTTGTATGCCGGGCCGAACAGCACGTCGAACTCGCCGCCAATCGACCGCATTATGCACTCGGCATAATATTGCCCCAGCCTGTGGAGCTGAGCGCCCGTGCGGTAATTGCCGGTGTTAATGAAGTACGGTGAGCGGCGCCCGCTTTTGGTCGTAAAATCGCCGAACGTCAAAACGCCAGACGATATCATGAACTCTATGAACTCAGCTTTATATCTGTGCATTTTTATTGCTCCTTGCGAATGTATTCGCGTATACGCAACTCAACGCCGTGCGTTTCGGCGATCTCACGGCAGCGGTCGAGGTCGGAATCGGGTATGGTTCCCCACACAACGGTTAAAACGACGCGCGGGACATATTTTTTTGCGTTTGCGGCGAAGGTCAGCATAGCGTTATAAGCAGCCTCTCCGTAAACAGAGTGGCAGACGCGCTGATAATCAGTTGCGTTTGCGGCATTCAAGCTTATCGAAATGGTATCAAGCCGTCCTTTAAGTTCGGGTGTGGTGTCGCGCCCGCAGATGAGGTCTGCCTGGCCGTTCGTATTCAGCCGTATGGGCGTTTTTGTGACGGTGCGGATATAATCGCAGACCGCAAGCATATCGTCAAACCGGCAGGTCGGCTCGCCGTAGCCGCAGAACACAAGCTCATCATACCTGTCGAGCTCGTGTGTGTCGAGGTCGGCGCAGATTTCGGCGACGGTAGGCTCACGTTCAAGCCACAGATTGTCGGCGTAAAACCCGTCGCTCTGCGTGCGTACGCAGAAATCGCAGGCGTTTGTGCAGCGGTTTGTTATGTTCAGATAAAGAGAATTGCCAACCGGGTATGTTATAGTCATTTTATACCGAAAAACTCCTTCGCGTTTTGAACGGTCAGCGCCGCCAGCGCGTCCGGGTCGGCACCCCGCAGTTCGGCGGCGGCAGCGGCAGTCAGACGCAGATATCCTGAGTCGTTGCGCTTGCCGCGGTACGGATGGGGCGTCAGGTACGGGCAATCGGTCTCGATTAAAAGCTGACCTTCGGGCACGGCGCGCACGCAGTCCAAAATTTTACTCGCGTTTTTGAAAGTTATAACGCCCGAAAATGAGATGTACCTGCCGTCGCGCACATATTCGCGCATAAGCTCGAGGCTGCCGCTGTAGCTGTGCAGCACGCAGCGCACGTTTTTGTGGGCGCGCAGGATATCCGCGGTATCGCCGTGCGCGTCGCGGCTGTGGACAATGACAGGCAGGCCGCGTTCCTCCGCAAGCGAGAGTTGCGCGTCGAACCATTTGAGCTGTGTTTCGCGCGGCGCGCCGTTGTCATAGTGATAATCAAGTCCAACCTCGCCCACAGCGACGCATTTGGGGTTGTCGAGCAGCAGAAGCAAAGCATCAAGGTCGGATATATTGCCGGTTATGTCCGACGGGTGCACGCCTGCCGCAAACCATAGATTGCCATATCGCGTGGCAAGCTCCGCGGCTGCGCGCGACGATAGCGCATTTGTGCCGGCTTCCACAATGCCGCAAATTTCGCCCGAGCCGAAAAGATTGTCGAGCAGAGTATAGCGGTCGTACTCGAACGCGGCGTCAAGGTAATGTGCGTGAGGATCAAAAAGAGGAAAGGGTTTTTTCATTATAATCTCAGATATATTACATATGGCACAGCGGAGCGGAAGTGTCAGTCTTCATGCTCAGCCGTGCGGGCAATTATTACTGTCAATCCGTGTGCGTGTATCAGCGCACGCGGTCGCCGGGGTTGCCGTCGGAGAACAGCACGGAGATTTTGCCGTCAGCCGATGAAGAGGCCAAAATCATGCCGCGGCTTTCGACTCCGCGCAGCACAGCGGGCTTGAGGTTTGCAACGCAGACCACCTTTTTGCCGACAAGGTCGTCGGGCTTGTAATACTCGGCGATGCCCGAAACGACGGTGCGGGTTTCGTAGCCGAGGTCGAGCGTCAGTTTCAGCAGCTTATTGGCCTTCGGCACCGGCTCGCAGGCGGTGACAAGCGCGACGCGCAGCTCTGTAGCCGCAAATTGCTCGATGGTGATTTCCGGCTCATGCTCCGGCTCGGGTACGGCGAACTTTTTTGCCGCCTCTTTCTCCGCTGCGATTTCGGCGAGCATTTTCTCCTCGTCGATTCGGTCAAAGAGCTTTTTCGCCTCCCCGAGCTTTGTTCCGGGTTTGAGCGCCCCGAATTCAAAGCCCGTCTCGTCTGTGCCGAGCTGACGGAGTATCTCCGCCGAGGTGGAGGGCATCAGCGGCTGTGCAAGCACCGCGCCGACGCGGATTGCCTCGAGCAGGTTATATATAACCGTGCCAAGCCGAGCGCGGTCAGCCTCGTTTTTGGCAAGCTGCCACGGCATGGTCTCGTCTATATACTTGTTTGCGCGCCTGAAAAGCGCGAAAAGCACCTCCACCGCGTCTGCGGTGTGGAACGAATCCATCAGTTCGTCAAATTCGGCGACGGTCTGCGCGGCAAGCGCCTTCAGCTCGGCGTCGGTGCCCTCGTCGCCGGCGGGAGCGGGCACTGTGCCGTCGAAATATTTCTGCGCCATCGCGTGAGTGCGCGATACAAGGTTGCCGAGGTTGTTTGCCAGATCGGCGTTGTAGCGGGCGAGAAGCGCCTCCCACGTTATGCTGCCGTCGGCGTTATATGGCATCTCAGCCAGCGCATAATGTCGCACTGCATCCACGCCTAATTTTGCAATCAGGTCGTCGGCATAGAGGATGTTGCCGCGCGACTTGCTCATCTTGTCGCTGCCAAAAAGGAACCACGGGTGGCCGAACACCTTTTTCGGCAGCGGCAGGCCGAGCGCCATGAGGAATATGGGCCAGTATATAGTATGGAAGCGCACTATATCCTTGCCGATGATATGCGCGTCGGCCGGCCAGTATTTTTCAAATAGTTCGCCTTCGCAGCCGTCGGGGTTGTAGCCCAGCGCCGTGATGTAGTTAGACAGCGCGTCGAGCCATACATAAATAACGTGGTTTGTGTCAAACGGCACGGGGATGCCCCACTTGAACGACGAGCGCGACACGCAAAGATCCTGCAGCCCGGGCAAAAGGAAGTTGTTTATCATCTCTTTCCGGCGCGACTCGGGCTCGATGAAATCGGGGTGCTCTTCGATGTACTTGAGCAGCTTGTCGGCATAAGCGCTCATGCGGAATTTGTAGGCTTCTTCCTGCGTACGTATTACGGGCCTTCCGCAGTCGGGGCAGACTTTAACGCCGTCCTTTTCTTCAACCTGAGTTTCGGTATAAAAGGATTCGTCGGGCTCGCAGTACCAGCCCTCGTATTTGTCCTTGTAGATATCGCCCTGCTCGTAGAACTTCCTGAACATCGCGGCGACAGCCTTCTCGTGATAGTCGTCTGTCGTGCGGATGAACTTGTCATAGCTTGCCCCGACAAGATCCCATATGCGCTTTATCTCACCGTTTGCAATGCGGTCGACATATTCCTTGGGTGTGACGCCTGCTTCGGCGGCTTTGTTTTCGATTTTCTGACCGTGTTCGTCGGTTCCGGTCAGGAAAAACACGTCATATCCGCGCTGCCGCTTGAAGCGCGCGATTGCGTCGGAGAAAATTATCTCGTATGTGTTGCCGATATGCGGCCTTGCGGACGCATAGGCGATCGCAGTGGTTATATAGTATTTTGGTTTGTTTTCCATATTGACTTTCCTTGACTTTATAAACTGTTGTATTTTACAAGCCGCCCGACCGGGAGACTACACCGGCCGGACGGCGGATTGACTTGACTAAAAAAGACAGCGCTTGGGTTAAGGGCGGCTAAGCGTACCGCTACTTTCGCTGTGAGTAGCTGTCGTTGATCTGCAGCAGCTTGTTTTTAAGCTGGTCTTCGATGCGCGCGAGTTCTTCCTGCGCGGCGCGGCGTTTCTCGCGACCCTCGTTCTGGATGGTCAGCACCTCGTCGAGAGTGGAGATAAGCGCCTCGTTTGTCGCTTTCAGCGTCTCGATGTCCACGATGCCGCGCTCCGACTCGCGGGCGGTCTGAACCGCAGCGGTTTTCAGCGCCTCGGCGTTCTTGCGCAGCAGTTCGTTTGTCATGTCGGTGACCTGCCGCTGGGCGTTGAGCGCCTGCTGCGAGTGGGCAAGGCCGAGCGCGATGACCATCTGGCTTTTCCACAGCGGGACGGTGTTGACGATGGTCGAGTGTATTTTCTCGCTCATCACCGCGTCGTTGTTCTGTACCATTCGGATCTGCGGGCCCATCTGCAGCGCGACGTTGCGGGTCAGCTCGAGGTCGTAGAGCTTTTTCTCAAACCTGTCGCAGAGCGCGGCGAAGTCGTTTGCCGCCTGCGCGTCGGCAGCCAGACCGGTCTCGGTGGCGCGCGCGATAAGCTCGTGAAGCGTTGTTGCGCGTGCCTCTTCCAGTTTGCGCTTGCCCGCGATGATGTAAAGCGTCAGCTCTTTGAAGTTCTGCAGGTTTACCTCATACAGCTTTTCGAGCATCGCAATGTCTTTGCGCAGCTGTATCTGGTGCCCTTCAAGCGAGTCGATGATTTTCTCGACCGCCGTTTCGGTTTTCTCGTATTTGACTTTAAGCGCCTCGATCTTATTTCTTCCGCGGTTGAAGATCGCGCGCAGCCCCTTTTGGTTTTCGTCGATCTCAAATCCGCGCAGCTGGGTGATAAGTCCCGTAATCATCTCGCCCGCCTCGCCGAGATCCATCACGCGGATGTTGGACAGCGCGGAGTCGGAGAATTCGGCGACTTTGGCCTGTGCGCCTTCGCCGTAGGTCATTATGGCGTTTACATCGGTAAGGTTTATTTTCTCGCTGAACTGGGCTACGAGCTTTCTTTCCTCGTCGGTCAGTGCATCCTCAGAAAGGTCAGGCTTAATCAGCGCGGGGTCCGTCTCCAGCTTCAGCGAAGGCAGTTTTTGCTGCTTCGGTTCGTTGGTCATATTATAATTCCTCTCATGATAATGTTATTATTTACCGTCTCCGCGCGTTTTATCCGATTTGGTAACTCCGCCCGCCGTCTCTGACAGCATTGATTCCAGCACATCTATATCAGTTGTTATATCCAGTGTCATATCGTAAAGCAGCTTGTCCAATTGAGCGGAAAATGCCGCATACATGGCGCGCACGGCGTCCTCGATCTCCCGCATTGCGGCGGAAGCATTGCGCCCGTCCATTCCATGGCGGTGGAATGTCAGATATGCGCGCAGCAGTTTGTCAAGCTGGGGCAGATAGTAACTGTAATACCTGCGCAGCGACTGCCGCTGTTCGGGATTTTCAGCGACATAGGAGTTGATTTTATAGCCGCAGGCAAGAACAGGCGCGATTTCGTCGGCAAAACTGCGATTAAATGCCGCGATTTTGGTCATACTTGATTCTGCATTCTTCAGATAGTTTTCGCCCGTGCCGAGCAGCTTATCTGTTTCACCGTTGCCCGATGACGGCAGCTGGCGTTTGCGGGGGACTTTTACCTCGACAGGCGGAAATATTCGTTTTGAAACCGTATATAAGAGGAGTGTTCCCGCGCCGGCAATAAGAAAGTGAAACCAGGCGGATAAAGCCGTTATAACGGCATAGAGCCCAAGAAAACCCGCCGACATAAGCAAAGGAAGAGGGGAGCGCTTGCGCTTCAGCGTATATTCAAGTTCCGGTCTGCGCTGACCGGAAACAGGTTTATTAGGATCGTAATTTGTCATTGTTTTTACAGGCGGACAATTTACACAGTCCGGGTGGTTGAAAAATCAAGGCAAGCAGCCACAATATATTATATGTCATACAGCCTCGGATCGTCCAAACGAACCCGCTCGCCGGTATTTGAGGAAAGATAGCATGCCAGCACCATTTTCAGCGAGTCGCGCGCCTCGTACACAGAGCAGATAGGCGGGCGTTTGCCGGATAAAAACTCCGCAAACGGGCCTGCCTGCCCGGCGATGCGCTCGCCGTGTCCGGCGGGAGAGGGTATGCCGGAGGGCGTCCAGTCCGAGCTGCCCTCGACGAAATATTTAAGCCCCTCCGTGCCGTGCGGAAGGCGCGTTGACGGACCGTCGCCGAAATACTGCTGGATGGAGCCGCGCGAGCCGTATACCTCGGTGGTTATCTCCGAAGCGGAACAGGTGAAGTACGCCGAGATTTCGGCAATCATGCCGTTTTTGTATTTAAACAGCGCGACGCCGTTGTCGTTCGGTACTTTCGGATTACACACTGTCGTAAGCTCGGCCATTACTGTTTCGGGTACGCCGAACAACCAGTTAAGCATGTCGATCGGATGGGAGCTGTCGTCGGCGAAAATGTCGCGGTTCAGCCTTGGATCGGCGTGCCAGGTGTTCTCGAAGCCCGCCCATGTATGTATGGCAAGCCCGTGCCTGCGGCGGTACATGTAAATATCGCCGATTGTGCCGTCCTCGATAAGCTCTTTGATTTTGATGTTCTGGGGATCGACCCTCATCTGATAGCCGAGCGTAAACGGCACGCCGTATTTTTCGACCGCTTCGACGATACGGTCGGCATCTGCAAGCGTCAGCGCCAGAGGTTTGTAGCAGATAATCGCCTTGCCTGCGGCTGCAGCCAGCTCGCAAAGCTCCGCGTGATAGAGCGTTTCCGACGAAATTACAACGGCGTCGATGTCGCCGCGCGATACAAGCGCCTCCGCGCTGTCAAGAACTTCCGCGCCGCCCAGCGTGGCACACGAAGACTCTGCGCGCGCGCGGTCGAGATCCCAGCCGGCGACGATTTTAACGCCGAGCTGGGGCATCTGAACCCATCTGCCGCCGTATGCCATCACATGTCCGTGAGCGAAACCGAGTATACCGACCCTGACCATATATAGTGCCTCCAGTATAATCAAGAGATTACCTTTTATTATACCTTATGTATACCAAAAATGCAATGTTTTTGTAATATGTCTATT
>JAPXNL010000015.1:0-23139 GCA_033808535.1 Clostridia bacterium | reverse complement strand
AGCCGCCGGAAGGTCAGCTCTTTTTAATTATTTTACGCTTATTTCAGTTCGGCGAAATACTTGATGGTGCGAACCATCTGGCTTGTATAGGAGTTCTCGTTGTCGTACCACGAAACGACCTGTACCTGATAGGTATCGTCGTCGATCTTGGATACCATTGTCTGGGTGGCATCGAACAGCGAGCCGTAAGTCATGCCGATAACATCGGACGAAACAATATCTTCATCCGAATAGCCGTAGCTTTCAGTAGCTGCGGCTTTCATAGCGGCGTTGATGCCGTCTTTGGTGATATCCTTGCCCTTGACAACCGCAACAAGAATCGTTGTGGAACCGGTGATAACGGGCACACGCTGAGCGGAGCCGATCAGCTTGCCGTTAAGCTCGGGAATAACAAGACCGATCGCCTTCGCGGCACCGGTGGAGTTGGGCACGATGTTGGCTGCAGCAGCGCGGGCGCGGCGCAGGTCGCCTTTGCGGTGCGGACCGTCGAGCGGCATCTGGTCGCCGGTATATGCGTGAACGGTGGTCATGTTACCGCTGACGATAGGAGCGTAGTCATTGAGCGCTTTTGCCATCGGTGCAAGGCAGTTTGTGGTGCACGACGCGGCGGAGATGATCTGATCGTCGGCAGTGAGCGTTTTTTCGTTTACTCCGTAAACGATAGTCTTGAGGTCGCTGCCCGCGGGAGCGGAGATGACAACCTTCTTCGCGCCAGCCTTGATGTGAGCCATGCTCTTATCTTTGGAAACATAGAAACCGGTGCACTCGAGCACAACGTCAACATCATGCTCTTTCCACGGAATCTCCTCTGCCTTCGGTATGGCGTAAATCGTAATTTCCTTGCCGTCAACAGTGATCGAACCGGGTGTGATGACTGTTTTGCCGTCATCGGCAAGCACAGGCTCCTTGGAAGTGACGGTATGACGGGACTCTCCGATAACACCTGTATATCCGCCCTGTGCGGTATCGTATTTGAGCAGGTGGGCAAGCATCTTCGCGCTCGTAAGGTCGTTTATAGCAACGATTTCATAGCCGGGAGTTCCGAACATCTGGCGGAACGCAAGCCTGCCTATACGGCCGAATCCGTTTATTGCAACTCTAACTGACATTGTGGGGCATCTCCTTGTATTTTTAATATATCATTAGCAGTTATATTTTACATTATTCATCCTCTCTATACAATAGCTGCAGACTTTTATTTTCACATTTTTTACAAATGACATCATTTTCATATTATTAAAAATGCAAGAAGAAAAATCCATTCCTGCAACCGGCTTATAAAAATAATTTGACACAGCGGCAAAAATCACTCTGGGATTTATCCGCTTCAGGCGTTTTGCCGGACAAGCCTTGCCTGATACCGGCAATTTTTATGTTCAAACAATGCTTTTTATTCAAAAGTCTTGACATTTGTGAGCATAAGGTTTACAATATTATATTAGCAAACTATGCCGCGGGGCGTGTGCCCCGCATGTTTGTATAGTGCAATATTCATTATTTCAAAATCAGGGAGGTGCTTTATGCCCGGTTATATATGGTCAATCATCGCGGGCGTGGTGTGTATTGTCACCGGCGTCCCGCTAGGTATATTGATCGGTATCCTGTATCGCAAAAAGGTCGCCGAAGCAAAAATCGGTTCAGCCGAACTTGAAGCCCAGCGTATTATCGATGACGCCATCAAGCTTGCAGAAACCAAGAAAAAAGAAGCGCTGATCGAAGCAAGAGAAGAAATACTTGCCCAGCGCAACGAACTCGAACAGGAAATCAGAGACCGCCGCCAGGAGCTGACGCGCAGCGAACGAAATCTGGCACAAAAAGAGGAAAAGCTCGAACGCAGACTGGAGAGTCTTGAAAAGAAAGACGAAACTCTGAACCGCAAAATCAAGGAGTGGGAAACCAAGACAGAGGAAATAGAGGAGCTTAAGCGCGAGCAGCTTGCAAAGCTTGAGGAAATCGCAGGGCTCACCGCCGAAGCCGCAAAAGCTGAGCTTGTGAGCCGCATCGAAGACGAGGTCAAACACGAGTCAGCGCTCAGGATTATGGAAATCGAGTCGCAGCTCAAGGAGGAGGCTGACCAGCGCGCCCGAAACATAATAGGACTTGCCATCCAGCGCTGTGCATCCGAATGCGTGTCGGAAACTACGGTTTCGGTTGTGCCGCTGCCCAACGACGACATGAAGGGGCGCATAATCGGACGCGAAGGGCGCAACATCCGCGCAATCGAAACGCTGACCGGCGTCGACCTTATCATCGACGATACACCCGAGGCAATTACGCTGTCGAGCTTCGACCCGATCCGCCGCGAAATTGCACGGCTTTCGCTTGAAAGGCTTATCGCCGACGGCCGAATCCACCCGTCCAGAATCGAGGAAACAGTTGAGAAGGCGCGCAAGGAAGTCGATACCATCATCAAACAGGCCGGCGAACGCGCTGTATTTGAAACCGGCATCCACGGCATGAACAGCGAGCTGGTTAAGATTCTGGGCCGGCTGCGTTACCGCACAAGCTACGGACAGAATGTACTGCGCCACTCCATCGAGGTCGCAATGCTGGCGGGCATGATGGCAGACGAGCTTGGTGTCGACTCGACACTGGCAAAACGTTGCGGACTGCTCCATGACATCGGCAAGGCGATGACGCAGGAAGTTGAAGGCTCGCACGTTAAAATCGGCATGGACATAGCGCGCAAGTATAAGGAGCACAAAGAAGTGCTGCACGCCATTGAGTCGCACCACGGCGATGTGGAGCCGCAGACCGTCATCGCAATGATTGTTCAGGCCGCCGACGCAGTATCTGCAGCACGTCCGGGCGCACGGCGCGAGGATCTGGAAAATTACCTCAGACGGCTGCAAAAGCTTGAGGAAATCGCAAACAGCTTCGAGGGCGTGGAAAAATCCTACGCAATTCAGGCAGGCCGCGAGATACGCATCATGGTCAAGGCTGATACGGTATCCGATGAGCAGATGGCGCTTATGGCGCGCGACATTGTCGTTAAAATCGAAGGCACACTCGAATATCCCGGCCAGATAAAGGTCAACCTGATACGCGAGAGCCGGGCTGTCGAATACGCAAAATAAAATCTAAAATGACATTCTGATACAAGTCAACAGGATATAGAGCAACCGGGAAAATAATCCGGGGCAATGCTCCGGTGTAATATATCTGAAGCTAAGATAATTATGATCGCCCGCTGCGTTTATCCACAGACGAAGACGACATATTTGCGGCGCGGGACCAATTCCGCGCCGCTTTCTTTTTGGATAGCTGTCTGCCGCTCAAAATAAAGCGAACCTCACCGTAAAACACGGCATTTTGCAGATAACCGACAGAAATCCGTTTTATCCCCGAAATCCCGCCGGGTCGGCGCAGAATAAAATTATAGCGAGGTAATGTCTGTTATGTTCACCGAGACCGCGCGGCTCGCGTCCGCGCTCACCGAAAACATCAGCCGCGTGATCTGCGGCAAAGACGACAAAATAACGCTTGTTATCACAGCGCTGCTGGCCGGCGGTCATGTGCTGCTGGACGACATCCCCGGCACCGGCAAAACAAGCCTTGCGCGTGCGCTTGCAAAATCCATCAGCTGCGACTGCAAGCGCGTGCAGTTCACACCCGACCTTTTGCCCTCCGACCTGACCGGCATAAATTATTATAACCAAAAAGAAAACGAATTTGTATTCAGACCCGGTCCGGTATTCACAAACATTTTAATCGCCGACGAGATAAACCGCACCACTCCACGCACGCAGTCGGCGCTGCTCGAATGCATGGAGGAGCGCCGGACGACCATCGACGGCGTCTCATATACGCTCGACCCGCCGTTCTTTGTGATAGCCACTCAAAACCCCATCGAGTCGCAGGGCACATTCCCTTTGCCCGAAGCGCAGATCGACCGTTTCCTTATGAAGCTGACGCTCGGCTATCCCGCCCCTGAGGCAGAGAAAGCCATGCTCGGGCGGTTTGCCGAATCCTCTCCGCTTGACACACTGGGTGCAGTATGCGTGAAAAGCGACATTGTCGCCGCCATCGCCGATGTGCGGCGCGTTCGCGCCTCCGACGCCATAGAGGATTACATCGTGCGAATAGTGAACGCAACTCGCGAGTCGGAGAAAATCCGCCACGGCGTATCGCCGCGCGGTGCGCTGTCGCTTTTGCGCGCGTCGCAGGCAAAAGCCGCTATGGACGGCCGCGACTATATTCTGCCCGACGACGTAAAGGCCGTCGCGGTGCCCGTGCTCGCGCACCGCATTATATCGCGTTCGCAGAATACGATACGACTGCCCGAGTCCAACGAAAATATCATCGAGTATATAATCGACGGCGTACGCGCGCCGATATAAGGTGCGGCTATGTTTATCGCAACGCTGTTTATCTCTGCCGTCGTTGTGTTCATCGCTGTCTCGCGCATTTACGCACGTTATACGTTCAGCAGTGTGGAATACTCCATCTCGCTCAGCACTTCCGAGGTGTTTGAGGACGAAGACTTGTTTTTATTCGAGGAGATCGTCAACAACAAAACGCTTCCCCTCCCCTGCGTGCGCGTTGATACCGAGCTCCCCGAGGGCCTGTATTTCCGCCTGCACAAGCGTGATGAACCGGACGAAGGTACACCCACGACAGTCACCAAACGCAAAAAGCGCGGGCCGGTGACCTCGCGCCCTGTACATGTCCAGAAATCTGACACCGGCGGAGCTCCCGACAGCTCCGGCGAATACCTGCGCAGGTATGTGCAGAGCATTTTCGTGCTTCACAGCTACCGCAAAATCATGCGCCGGTGGCGCATCGCCTGCCAGAAACGCGGCACATACTCCATCAGCGGCACCATGCTGATTTCAACGGACCCGCTGGGGATTACAACGCAGTCAAAGCGCGTGGAAGCGCCCTCCGGCAAGCGCGGTTCGGTGACCGTGCTGCCTAAACCCATAGACATGAACAGATTCTTTGCCGCCTCGTACAATCCGGCCGGCGACCGCACCGCGCCGCACGGTCTGCTCTCCGACCCGCTTCGGATTGCAGGCAGCCGCGAATACACCCCGCTCGATCCTATGAACAAAATAAACTGGCTCTCCACCGTCGTACACGGCAAGCTGATGGTCAATGTCGAGGAATTTGCCGAGCAGAACAGGTTCGGACTCATCCTCAACATGCAGTCGCGCAGCCGCGAGCACGACCCGCGCACGCCAAGCGACCCGCAGTCCGTCGAGCTGTGTGTCAGCGTCTGCGCCTCCATATTCGACATGATGTCGTACGGCAGCGTTCCGGTCAGGATGTATGTCAACGCACCGCCTTCCGACGCCGGTCTGGGCGAAGAAAGCACAGTAATGATCGACGGCGACGCGATCATACGCACTCGCGCCTTTACGGGACGCGGCGATATGATCGACGCGCTCCGGCTGCTGGCTGTTCTGCCGATGAAAATATCCTGCCCGGCGGAGAAGATGTTTGACGCTGTAATCGCCGACCCGCAGCAGTACACCGACGGTGGGAACCTTGTTGTCGTATCCCCTTATCTCGACGAACGAATGCTCAACTTCCACGCCGTGATGCGCAAAATCGGCGTGCGCGTCGTGTTTTATATCACAACCACCAACCAGAACGCCCCGGTTATACCCGAGGATGTTGACGTCTGGTTCAAAACATTCCGCTGAAAAGTCAGTCGTCCGAAGTCTCAACGCAAGCATAAATACCGGCGGAAATTCAGCAATTATCTCTATAGCGAGGTGATTATATGACCGGCTCACGCCCGTCCGAGGACGCGAGAATAGTCTCTCTTAAATCGCAGGCTGCATTTGAGAAGCTTTATAAATTTCTTGCCTGCGTCGTACTGATATTTGTAGCGGCGCCGGTTTTCCATACTCTTGTCAGACCCACAGCGGGCAAATATACAACGCTGCTGACTATAACCGTCGTGCCCGTGATGTTTTGCCTCGGATACGGCCTGCAGTCGCTGTTCGGCGCGGTAATGCGCATAAAGCGCGCCCCCTCGTCGCGCACTTATGAGAGGATAGAAAAGTATTTCAGCCTGCCGGAAGCGGCGCTGCCGTTGGCGCTCTGCGCTGTGGCCGGCTTCGCTGTTTCGTCATTTGTAACGAGCCTGTTACGCGAGGGATATCTGCTGCATATCGGCTTATACTACCAGAAAGCCTCAGCTATCCCGATTTTATCCGGCCTGATGTGCGCGGCGCTTATGGCAATGGGAGTTATAACCTGGTTTTATCCGTATGGCTTTTTGATATCCCTGCGTTCGTCGTTTGTTTTTCTGGTCTGCACCGGGGCAGTTTTCGTGTTCAATTACGCGTACAGGCAGCCGCAGACCTTCCTTTTGATTTGCACAGTACCGGTTATTATGTTGTCGCTTTTGGTTATAAACCAAAACCAAATCATAACTGTCATCAGCGCTGCAAAAACCGCGTTGCTCACGCCTCGCGTGCGGTATTACAATCTGATTTCGGCCGGAATAATATTTTTGTTTATACTCCTGGCTTTTCCGTTCGTGTTGGCTGTCATCGTAGGTCTGATAGTACTCTTAAATATTATTTTGTTCTTCATACTGCGCAATACAGGTCAGTCTGAAGAATTGCTCTATGCAGACGTCGGTGAACAGACTGCGGAATTCAGCAGTTTTGTGTTCGGGAGGGTAGGCGGCGTTGGCCCGCAGTTTTCAATAGTACTTTTCTCTGTATTTATGGGGCTGCTGCTTATCGCAATTATCGTGCTCATCTTTATACGGAAGCGCAACATTTTTAAAGTTATATTTGACTTTATAAACATCCTGTTTGCCAGCCTGATGGAATTTCTGGCAAACCTGTTCAGTTTCAACAGGTTATCGACCGATAAGTACATCTTATCCGACTACCGCGATATAGAGACAAAGACCGAAAAAAACGCCATCCGCGATTACAGCGGTAAAAACATGCATCCTCCGCACAGCTACCGCGATTTTTTGCGCCGGCTTGAAGCTATACCCGACGCGCGCGGGCGGCTCGTTTTTGCATACAACGAGCTTGTGCGCTGCTGGGGCGATAAAAAGAACGTTTATCTGAAAATCTCCGATACGCCGGCTGAAATCGAGCTGAAAGTGAGCGCAGTAACTGCCGACACCCATGCCGAGCCGATTACACGCGCATTTGAATTTATCAAATACGCCGAGCGCGATTTGCCGGAAAAAGAGATTTCCCGTCTTGTATCTCTCATGTGCGCCCAGATCCGGCGCGCCTACGCAAGCTGACAGATTTGCTCTCGCGAATTGAAATCACAGCCGCCGGTGCGGGGCAACCCGTACCGGCGGCTTCTTTATCCTTGAAATATGCATATTTACCGGCGAATATGTGTTATACCGGCGTTACAGAGATTTAAGCAGTTTCTTCCGTCGCGCCCTGGCTTTTTGCCATATTGTAATACCGTCCGCGCGCAGCCATAAGCTGTGCGTGCGTGCCGCGCTCCACTATCCTGCCGCTGTCAATCACCAATATCAGGTCAGCGTCGCGGATTGTGGACAGCCTGTGCGCCACAAGGAAGCTCGTGCGCCGCTCCATCAGCGTAGTCAGCGCGTGCTGAATATCTTTTTCCGTCTTTGTGTCGACAGAGCTTGTCGCCTCGTCCAGTATGAGTATGGGACTTCCCGACAGCACGGCGCGCGCTATGGCAAGCAGCTGCTTCTGCCCTTCGCTCAGTGAGTCGGAGCTGCCCGATACGACTGTGTTGTAGCCGTCGGGCAGACGGGTGATAAACTCGTCGGCGTGCGCGGTGACCGCCGCGGCGATTACCTCCTCATCGGTGGCTGTGACGCGCGAATAGCGGATATTGTCCATTATCGTGCCCGAAAACAGGCATGTATCCTGCAGGACGACCGAGAACAGGCGTCTCAGGCTGTCGCGCCTGTAGTTTCGCACGTCCACGCCGTCGACTTTCACACTGCCGGAATCGACGTCATAGAAGCGGGTGAGCAGGTTCACGATGGTGGTCTTGCCCGATCCGGTTTCGCCGACGAGCGCTATGGTCTGGCCCGTCTCGGCTTTGAAGCAGATGTCAAACAGCACAGGCTTTTCGGGCGTATATCCGAAGCTGACATGGTCAAACACCACCTCTCCGGCGATATTGTCGCCCGGCTCGACGGCGTCAGGCACATCGGGGACCTCCTCGGGGCTGTCCATGACCTCGAACACGCGCTCAGCGCCCGCAAGCGCCGAGAGCACGGTGTTGAACATGCCGGCCACGTTGTTGAGCGGCTGTCCGATCTGCTTTGAATAGCTGAGGAAGCTCACAACCGTACCCACCGGCAAGCCGTATCCGGTCGCAAGCAGTCCGCCGGTCAGCGCCACAAGCGTAAATGTCAGGTTATTGATTACGTTGAACAGCGGCATCATCAGCCCCGACCAGACCTGCGCGCTGTAGCTGTCGTGCGTGAGCGCGGCGTTTATCTCCGAAAACTCGCGCAGCACACGTTGTTTCTGGCCAAACGCCTTTACGGTGCGCAGCCCCATGATGTTCTCTTCTATCAACCCGCCCAGCGCGCCCAGATTACGCGACTGGCCGATGAAGTGAGGCTTGCTTTTCATGGCGATAAATGCGGTCAGCCCGACTATCAGCGGTATGCAGGTCAGCGTGACAGCCGTCAGGGGCAGGCTCAGCGAAATCATGAGCATAAGTGCGCCCGTGAATGTTATAACGCTTGAGATAAACTGCGTTGTGGACTGCGCTATCGTGCTGCTGATGCTCTCGACATCGTTTGTGACGCGGCTCATCGTATCGCCGTTCGAGCGCGTGTCGTAAAACGAGAGCGGAAGCTTCTGCAGCTTGTCAAAAAACTCGCTTCGCAATGTGCGTATGAGAATCTGCGACACACGCAGTGTTATAACTCCGTTGAGTGTGCCTATAAGCCAGTTTGATGCGTAAAGAATCCCGATGATAAACAGAAACTTTACGAGCAGCGGCCTGTCGAGCGTGTTTGCGGCAATATCAAAGGCGTTGTATGCCTTGCCCGTAAAATACGGTATCGACACCGATATGCCCGACGCAATCGCGGTCAGCGCCACGGCGGCGAGAATTGCGAACTTCTGCCTCATGTAAATCTTTATAATGCGCCTGACCGTTCCCACTGTATCGCGCGGGCGCTCACCCGGACGGAAGCGGTTAGCCCCGCCGCCGCCCCCGCCTCTGCGTCCGATGCTTGGCAGTCTGGTTTCGGTTTGTATCTGCCTTCCGTACATCATGCGCCTGCCCTCTGCGAACCCTCAATCTGCGATTTGTAAATGTCAATGTATACCCTGCAGCTTTGCATAAGCTCATCATGCGTGCCGAAACCCGCCTGTTTGCCGTCTTCAAGCACAAGTATACGGTCGGCAAACCGTGCAGACCCGCAGCGCTGCGTTATGTTGAGCGTCAGCCGCGAGCCGGAGGTGCGCGCAAGCGATCTCCGGACACTCGCTTCGGTGAGCGCGTCAAGCGCGCTTGTCGCGTCGTCGAGCACCAATGCAGGCGCGCCCTTCACAAGCGCGCGCGCTATCGCAAGCCGCTGCTTCTGACCACCGGAAAGGTTAACTCCCCCGCTTCCCAGTATTGTATCAAGTCCCTCGGAACGTTCGTATATAAACCCCGCCTGAGCGTCACTGATTGCAGCCTCAAGCAACTCGCGGTCGGCGTCTTCGCGCCCGAAACGGAGGTTGTCCGCCGCGGTGCCGGAAAACAATGTCGGTTTCTGCGAAACGTAGCCTATCGCGTTGCGCAGAGCGGTGACGTTATAGTTGGAAATAGGCCTGCCGTCGATTAAAATTTCACCGGAATCGGCGTCGTAGAACCGGAGCAGCAGTGCGCACAGTGTCGATTTGCCGCTGCCCGTGGGTCCGATTATCGCCAGCGTTTCGCCGCGCTTTACGGTAAACGATATGCCGTCAAGCGCCGGACGCCCCTGCTCATTTCCGAACGAGGTCGGATATGTAAAGCGCACGTTGCGGAACTCAAGCGTTTCAAAGCGTATATCGGTTATGTCGCCGCCTGTGAAATCGTCACGGCTTGCGAAAACCTCCGCAATTCGCCTTGTCGATGCGTGCGTGCGGACTATGGTATTGAATATATTTGTCATCATCATCAGCGAGCCGAGTATCTGCGCCATATACACTATAAACGCCGAAATATCGCCCGGATATGCGTTGCCGGCTTCAAACATCGAGCCGCCGATTGCAAGCACAAGCACGGTGCCCGCGCCGATTGCGAGCGTCATAACAGGCGATATCAGCGTTATGATGAGCTGGGCGTGAATGCTTTTGCGGTACAGGTCGGCGTTTGCGCCGGCAAACCGCTCCTCCTCCTCGCGATATGTGCCGAACGCCTTTATGGGGCGTATGCCCATCAGGTATTCCTGCACGACTGAATTGAGCCGGTCGGTCGCCGCCTGCAGCTTTGAATAGAGCGGGTAGCTGAGCTTCATGCTTATGACGATAAGTGACAGCACTACCACTACCACACCGTAAACTATAAGGCTGAGCCGGAAATTGAGCATGCCTGCAAGCACCATACTGCCAATGCATACAACCGGTGCTTTCAGGAAAATGCGCATAAGCCCGTTTATAAACTGTGTGACCTGCTGAGTGTCGGCAGTCATGCGTATTATAAGCGAGCCGGGTTCGAGCCGGTCGGTTTCAAATTCCGCCACGCTGATAATCTTTTCAAACAGGTCATACCGCAGCTGGCGGCCAACGCGCTGCGATACGGAGCTAGCGAGCACGTTGCGCGAGGTTGCGAAAAACGCGCCCGATGCGGTGACGAGCAGCATAAAAACACCCCAGCGGATAACCAGACTCTGATTCCCGCCGCGAATGCCTTCGTTGATTATTTTTGCCATAAATGTCGGGCCGAGCAGGTCGCAGACCCCCTCGCAGGCGACACACATCAGGCCGCCGATAAACGGCAGCCAGTGCTTTTTTATGTATTTCAGGTAAATATTCATGTTTAACTTGCGTTTCCCGGTGATGTATAGATTTTAAAACCCGCGTCTTGCCACGTAAGCGGCTGCAAAAGCAAGCGCTGCAACTATAACTCCTGCTGCTCCGAGCGCGGTGTCGCGCTTTTGAGGAGTATCCGCATTACCCGCTTCCGGCATATTGTCGGGCGTCGTGATCGTGCCGTCCGGGAGCAGAGAAATAGCCGTCTCAGTCTCTTTCACAGTCGGCACATATTCGGGAACTGCGTCCTTAACCGGTTCCTTTTGCGAAGTTTTGAAGACCACGGGAGCAGTGTTTGATATATACCCTCCCCAGCCGCCCGAAGGGTCGCTGTCTGCCATTATGATCCATATCTTGCCCTGAGTGCAGAGCGGCGCGTATTTGGACAGGTCGTGGGTGATGTTTTTGAGGTTGAACGGCGACCAGTCCGGCTTGTCGGCGTCGGCGGGACGCTCGAGAAAATATATCGGCTTCCATTCGTCCATATTGTCGGGGTTGGTTACGCAGACATATACGGCGTACTGGTTTGCAATTGACCAGTTAAGCGAAACATATTTATCGTCCGGGCTGACCGGAAATTCATAAATAATGAAAGCTACGCCGTCGCAGAACCTGCTTCCGTTGGAGTTAGCGGAGCCGACATCTTCGTAAATATATTCACGCTCTTTTTCGGAAAAAACCGTAAAAGATATTGTATATGCCGATATATTCACAACCGCGCCGGCGGCAAAAAGCAGCACGAAAATCAAGACGGCTGCCGCGCGAGACAGCTTCAAGGGAAACACCACCTAATATAGAGTAAACCGATAACAAACAACTTAAATTATACATTACAAGCGTCAACGTGTCAATAAAACAGAGAAAAACGGGCATGGGAATAACTCAGCGCAGTTTAAATTGCCACGCTGTGATATAACGCTTCAAAAAATAGGGATCGGTTTTCACATTTATACTCAGCAATATCGGCTGCAACTCGTTGCATTTCTGCGTGCTCAATAACAACTTACAAAAAGAAGCCTCCGGATAACCGGAGGCTTGATGATTATTTAGCTGATTAGCGTTTTTTCTTCAGCACAACTGCTGCGCCGAGTGTTGCGAAAGCAACGATGGCAGTTACGGAAACCGCATCAAATGTGGATGGAGCAGGTGTATCGGTGGATGTGGTGGTCGTCGTATCGGTTGTGGAGGTCGCAGGACCATCAGCACCGTAGGATGTGAAGCGAACGCCGTTCTTGAACGCTATACGGCCGCCCCAGCCGCCATCCGGCAGGCAGTCGCCGACGTAGACGTAAATCTTGCCATCCTTGCCGGGAAGCACGCTGCTGAGATCAAATGTCTGAGAAGGAACATTGCCTTCTTCGTCATAACGATCGCCCCAGTTGTTGGATGCGGGATCTTCGTCTTCGGCAGGCTCCGCAACAGCAATCTGAGTGTATCCGTCGATATCATCGGGATCGCCGCTTGTTGCGCGGATGTCATACTGGTTGTCAACGCCCATTGTAAGTGTCGCAACGGTATCGGAAGCCTTTACGTCAAACTGGTAAACGACATATGCAGCGCCGTCCATGAAACGTGCTCTGCGTCCGTCGATATTGCCGTCCTTCTTGTAGAAGAAAGGCTCCTCGGTTGTTGTGCCTACTACGAAAGCCTGATCGTTTGCGGTCAGACCCATGGCAGCGAGTATATCGGCAGCCTCTTCTTCGGCGGTCTTGGGTTTTTCAACCTGTCCGCCGGGCTCTGTGCCGACGTAATATGTTACGTCAAAGTCGCCGAATATGTAGCCGCCCCAGCCGTTAGTGGTGTCAGCGTCAGCCATCTTGACCCAGATCTTGCCCTTGGTGTTGTTCTGGGTCCACTTGGACAGGTCGTATGTGGGGTACTGAACACCTATCGAATAACCCCAGTCCTGTTTGCCGCTGGCAATTTCTTCTTCGGTCGGTTTGTTCTCGTCGATAACCTCGAATGCTTCGTCGTCATCGGGATCGGTGTTGGTTACGGATACATGGAACTGAGCCTGCATTTTCCAGGTCAGCGATGCATACTTGGATCCTTCGGGGCACGGGAACTCGTAAATGATAAAGCCTGTACCATCATGGAAGCGGCTCTTGCCATCGCCGGGGTCATTGGAGCCCATCTCCATGTAGATGTACGGTTCTTCTTCTTCCGTTCTTGTGCGGAAAACAATTGTTTCCGCAAATACCGGAAGCGCCAGTACTGCAATCATTGCGAGAAGAAGTAAAATATTTATTGCCTTCTTCATTTTAGACCTCCGTCATTTTTATGGTTGATTGTATTATACAATATGAAATTCCATTTGTCAACATGTCAATACCATATATTTAATATTTATTGTACATATTTTTAACGTTGTTTACGTTTGTAGTAAATTCACCCCAAAAAACCGCCGGCTCGAAAAATCCCGAACCGGCGGCGAAAATGTATTACATTTTTATAATTTTCTCATCTATTCTGTCGTCCACTGTTACGGTGACGGTGCGAAGAAGGCTTTTCAAAGCTCTGCGGCTTTTTTTCGTCAAGCGATATTACCACTCGGCGGTTGTTCTCTACACCGATGGAAACGGTCGTCACGCCCTCAATATTCTGTACCTCGGAGTGTATGATGCGCCTTTCATACGGGTTCATCGGTTCAAGTGTGATGCTCTTGCCGTGGCGTAGCACGCGGGACGCCATGTTGCGCGCCAGTTTGCGCAGCGTCTCCTCGCGTTTGGCACGATAATTTTCGACATCGATGATTATGCGTGTATAATCCTGCTTTGTATCCTCGTCGCGCTTGTTGGCGGCGAGGTTCGCAAGATACTGCAGCGCGTCGAGCGTATCGCCGTGGTGGCCGATAAGCACGCCTGCGTCTCTCCCGGTTATATCAATAGTGCGGTCGTTTGTACCGGGTTCACGGGCGCCCAGCTCGGCGCTGGCGTCGAGCTCCATATCATCGATCAGTTTGCGCACAAAGGCAAGCGCGTTCTGCTCGGGCGGCGGCGTGTATGTGACGCGCACCCTCGCCATAGTTTCGCCGAAACCCAGAAAACCCTTTTTCGGAGCTTCGAGGATCTCGTATTCCACCTTTGATATATCAACGCCAAAACTGTCGGCGGCAGATGCGACCGCGGCTTCGACAGTCTTGCCGGTTGCGACAATTTCCTGTTTCATTGGGCTCTCCTTAAAACTGTAATGTCTGTGCGCGGAGTGTCCGCTCCGCCTTGCCCGTCATTTTTTATCGCGTGACTTTTTTTCGCCGCTTTGTTTATCGGCTTCGTCTTTGCCGGCGAACTTATCGCTTTCGTCCTTCAGTTCTGCCCGGCCGATTAGCTGGGCGGCCTTGCCGGGTTTGGGCTGCGGCTCGGACTTTTGCTCTTCACTCTCGCCCTCGTCATCTTCTTCGTCAATGCGGTGAAGCGAACGGATTTTCTTCTTCTCGCGGCGGATTGTGCCGTTCATCTCGCGTTCGGCTCGTTTAAAGTCCTCTTCCGTAAATTGCGGGATCGGATACATCTTTTTGAGAATATACTGCTGCAACGTGCTGAGAATGTTCTGGTAAATCCAGTATATGCCGATGAGCGCAGGCACGGTGAAAGCGATCCATACGCTGAACAGCGGCATCGTGAAGTCCATTATCTGCATGGAAGCGCGCGCGCTGGGGTCTTCCATATTGGGCGTGTAGGTCATCCTGCGCATCAGTTTCATGCTGACAAACGAAATAATAAATGTCAGCACCGGTATCGCCGTAAGGATTGTAAGCGGATTTATGGTCGGTACATCGGCAAGGTTTACAAGCCCGCCGAACGCCGAAAAGTCCGGCAGCTGAGATTCCGTAAACCCGCTCGGCAAAAGGTCGGAAAACAGCGGGTAATTGGAGCCTTGCATAAGCGTAACGATATCGATGCTCGAAAGCAGCTTGCCCGCCTCAAGTTTTTCCACCACCGACTGCGATATTCCCGAAAGCACGAGCGTCGACGATTTGTACAGCGTTGCAACGCGGTCGGTTATGGCACCTATAACGTCTGCAGACAGCCCGCACAGGTATTTGAGCGGGTTGTTTATCACCGTGTAAAGCGACATGATGATCGGGAGCTGCACAAGCATCGGAAGGCAGCCGCCCATCGGGTTGTAGTTTTCGGTCTGGTACAGCTTCATGACTTCTTCATTCATCTTCTGCTGTGTGACCTTATCGGTGCGGCCTGCATAGCGCTTGCGGATTGCTGCCTCTTTAGGCTTCAGCTCCGCCTGCTTGACCATGTTTTTCTGCTGTTTGATGCCCAAAGGGAAAAGCAGAACCTTCATGACAAGCGCAAAAAGCAGCAGCGCCACCATGTAGTTGGGTATTATCGTATAGCAGAAGCGTATGATGTACCCCATGGGTACATTTATGAAGTCAAAGAAATTCATCTTCGTTTATTATTCCTTGCGCGGTCTGCCCTGTTAGACAGCCACTATTTATATTTTTCTTTATTTTATCAGATTAAAAAAGCCGTGCCGGTTTCACGGCGAGTAGTAATATATACGTATAATGCCGCCGTATACAGGCGACTCGTTTTGCTTCCGGCGGCGGGGCGCATAATCAATTCCGCCGCGCGAGAACGGGTTGCAGCGCAATATCCGCCACAGCGACAACGCTCCACCTACAAAAACGCCCCACTCGCTCACCGCTTGGATGGCATACTGAGAGCAGGTGGGATAGTATTTGCATGTCGGCATGCGTTTCAGCGGGGAAATCCAGCGCCTGTAAAATTCAATTGCGGCGATCACAAATAACCGGGGGTAGTTTTTCACTTTTAACTGTCCCGCTTCGCTTCGATGAGCATACCCAGCCGCGAGAACGCGCGAGTCAGGTCTCTTTCAATCTCATGCGATTTTGCAGTCGCCGTAGCGTCGCGCGCCACAAGGACAATCAGATTCCCGGTTCGCAGCTGGTACTTCGATTCAACGCCGCGCAAAGCTTCACGCAGCACTCGCTTGCAGCGATTCCGCACAACGGCGCCGCCGTTCTTTTTGGTAACGGTCAGTCCGATGCGGTTTATAAACTTTTTCTCGGGATTCTGTTTCCTGAAGCGCGCGGCGCGGTAGTCTATAAGCACATAGACTACAACCGTGGGGGTTACAAATTTCTTCCCTCTGGCGTAGACCTTTGAATAAAGGTGGTTCTCGGTAATAGATATGCGTTTCAACTCAATGAGTGAGTCTTGCGCGACCCTTTGCGCGTCTTCTCTTCAGCACTTTGCGGCCATTGGCGGTGGATATTCTCTTGCGGAAGCCGTGCTCCTTCTTGCGCTGCCGCTTCTTGGGCTGGTATGTTCTGAGCATTGCTGTTTCAACTCCTTTGTGTTTACGTGCACTCCGTTATATTTTTTCACTGCGGCTGAATTGCACGCATGCAGGTTTATCAGCACGCAGGCAGTATAAGCACGCACGAAAAAATTAACGCCATTTTTGAAACGTTACCCTATATTATAAACACAAGTCGCGCTTTTTGTCAAGTATTTTTTCGCATTTATGCCCTATATACCCGAATAAAACGTCCTCATACAAAAATATTAACATTTAATTATATATTTATACAGCCCGCGGTGTTATAATAGAGCCTGAAATCCGGTTGAAATACAATTACAGGTACAGTATATTATGAAAGATAAAATCAAAAAGGACGCCGCCTGCAAAATCGGCACCGTCGGCGGACAGGCAGTGCTCGAGGGCGTGATGATGAAGAGCCGCGAGCGCTATTCTGTGGCTGTAAGGCTTGCAGACGGCAATATAGACGTTACAACCGAGCGCTTTACCGCGCTGAAAAATAAATATAAAATCCTCGGCTGGCCGATAATCCGCGGCGTGGTCAATTTCTGCGAGATGATTGCGCTCAGCTATAAAACGCTGGAAATCTCCGCGCGCGCGATGGGCATGGACGAGGAAATCAGCGAAAGCAGGTTCGAAAAATGGCTGCGCGTGAAATTCGGGCGTGGCATCATGGACGCCGTCATGGTGATCAGCACAATTCTGGGACTGGTGCTGGGCATTGGGCTGTTCTTCTTTTTGCCGATATTTGTCACAAAAGGTATAGACAAGCTTGCCGGCGGTACGCTTGGTCTGGCGCGCAACCTCATCGAGGGCATTGTCAAAATAGCCATTTTTGTCGGCTATATAGCGCTTGTGTCGCTTTTGCCCGACATCCGCAGGACGTTTGAATACCACGGCGCGGAGCACAAATCGATTTTCTGCTATGAAAAAGGCGACGAACTGACGCCTGAGCACGCAAAAAAGTACACGCGCTTCCACCCGCGCTGCGGCACATCGTTTCTGATTGTCATGCTGCTCATCAGCATCCTGCTTTATTCGCTGCCGCTGTTCACATGGGACAACATGCTGCTGCGCATGTTCACAAAGCTGCTGTTCATCCCGGTGCTTGTGTCTCTTGGTTACGAGTTTATAATGTACGCCGGCAAACACGACAATCTGCTCGTGAGAATATTGTCTCAGCCGGGGCTGTGGATGCAGCGGCTGACCACGCGCGAGCCAGACGAAGCGCAGCTTGAGGTGGCTATCGCCGCGCTTAAATCCGCTTTGCCCGAGGAATTTCCGGACTTCAAGGTCAGCGTGCGCGCGCAAACCGCCGAAAACGGCGACGAAGACAAAGCGGCGCACAGCACAGATACCGCAAATGCTGCCGGCTGAAAAAAATAATGCCCGCCCGCTGATCCCCGATGAAGCCAAGCGGCTGATCCGGGAGCGGTTTCCCGGGGGCAAAGAGTTTGAGGATGCCATGCGCCGGCTGGCGGACGGCGAGCCGGTGCAGTATATAACCGGAACGGCGTATTTTTACGATGAGGTCTACACCGTTTCGCCCGACTGCCTTATCCCCAGACCCGACACCGAGCGGCTTGTCGACCGCGCCGTTGCAGCAGCGGGCAGCCGCGCTTTACACATGCTCGACCTTTGCACCGGCAGCGGCTGCATAGCCATTTCGACCGCCGCGCATTGCCCGAACCTTTCAGTTACGGCTGTCGAGCTGTCGGAGAGAGCACTTGTGCTTGCCGTGCAGAATGCAGAGCGAAATGGCGTTTCAGACCGCGTCGCATTTATACACGCCGACATACGCGACGATAAATTCATAGCTATGCTGCCCGACGGCGGCTTTGACATTATTGCCTCCAACCCGCCGTACATCGCAACGGATGTTATCGCCACGCTCGACGAGCCGGTGCGCCGCGAGCCGCTCATCGCGATTGACGGCGGTGCCGACGGGCTGGATTTCTACCGCTGCATCCTGCAAAAGTACAGGCGCAAGCTCGCACCGGGCGGCGTTATGCTGCTTGAGATCGGCTATGACCAGGGCGACGCGCTGCGCAGTCTTGCGGCTGCACACGGGTACAGCTGCGTGATTTTTCGCGACTATGGCGGAAACGAACGTGTTGCGGAGCTTCGGATATTATGAAACCGGCACTCAAAAAGCTTTTCGCGGCGGCGGGAATTGTTGTTGTGATCGGAGTCGGCGCGTATTTTCTGAACAAGTTGTTCGGCACTGTCTGCCCTTTCAAGGCCATAACCGACATTCCCTGCCCGGGCTGCGGCATGACGCGCGCATACCTCGCCGTCTTACGGGGATATTTCAAAGGCGCTTTTTTCTGGCACCCGCTGTTCCCGCTTGCCCCGGTGCTCGCGGGCGCTCTGGCAGTGTATACGTTTGGAAAGAAACCGCTGCCGCGAAAGATAGCGGAGATAACGCTGATTGTGGTCGCAGTCTTGTTTGTTGTCGTATGGATTTTCCGGCTGGCAAACGGCTGGAGGTAAAGAAAAGTTACATAAAATGCAGGCTCCGCCGAATCGGGCAATTCCCGTTCCGGCGGAGTTTTTTGTTTCTATACACCGCAAAGCACCGCATTGGACGTGCCTGCCATGTCAACCTGTTATGGCAGCGTGCACTTCTTTCAGTTTCTTTGATATCTCAATGTGCTGCGGGCATTTCTTCTCGCACTTTTTGCATTCGACGCATTCTGAGATGGCCTTGCCAACGCCGCGCTCCTCCCTGCCGACGCGCGAGTACATATGGCGCGCGTGGTCTTTGAGACCGTACACGTTGAAGTATGTGTAGCAATTGAATATGTACGGTATATCGATGCCTTTCGGACAGGGCATACAGTATGCGCAGCCGGTGCAGTAGAGGTCGGAGAATTTCTTTATCTCCTCCATCATCACCGTGACTTTTTCCCAGTCCCCGGGGGCCATCGGATTTGCATCGTCGCCTATTTTGCAGTTTTCCTCGACCATCTCGATGTTTGTCATGCCCGACAGCGCGCAGGAGACGTTTTGGTTGCCCAGCACGAAGCGCAGCGCAAGCTCGGGAGTGGAGCCGCTCTTTTTGCCGAGCAGCTTCTCGTACAGATAAGAGGGCGCCGCAAGCCTGCCGCCTGCAACCGGTCCCATTATGACTGTGCCGAGCCCCTTCTCGTGCGCGTAGGCAAGCACTTCCTCATTGCTGCGGTCGAGCAGGTTATACTGCATCAGCACCGACGAGAAGATCTCGCCGCGGTCGATGATGTGACGCATATGATCCGGCTTGTCGTGGAACGAGAACGATATGTGACGGATCAGCCCCTCGTCAATTGCGCGGCGGGCTTCGTCCATCAGCTTCATCGGCATGATTTTGTTGTCGAACACGTCTTTATTTATGCCATGGAAGTGATAGAAGTCAATATACGGGGTGTCAATGCGCTCCAGCGACTGGTGAAGCACACGCTTGAAGTCGTCGGGCTCCTTTACCATATCGAGCGGCAGCTTTGTCGAAATCATTATCTTGTCGCGGAACGGCTTTACTGCGCGCCCGACCGCATACTGGCTATAGCCGTTGTTGTAGAATACCGCCGTGTCATAGTAGTTTATGCCCAGTTCATATCCGCGGCGGAGCATCGGTATTGCCTTTTCCTCGTCTACGATGCGCTGACCGTCACGATCAATCTCCGGCAGTCTCATGCAGCCGAAACCAATCTGCGAAATCTTCAGCCCGGTTTTGCCGAAATCCCGATACTTCATACTCAAATCTCCTTTATATATAATTTACTTTGCCAAAACAACACTGCCGGCTCCGGACCGTTGAAGCCGAAGCATATATTTACACTCTTACGCCGTGCAGGTCATAGTCAACGGCATCGCTGATTCTTACATCGACAAACTCGCCCTCGGACAGCTTCCTGTCGGAGGTAAAGTAAACCTTGCCGTCGATTTCGGGCGCGTCCGCGTATCCGCGGCCGAAGTATACCTCAGCCACAGTGTCAAAGCCCTCGCACAGCACCTTTATGGTCTGTCCGACCCATGCTTTATTTTTATCCTCGTGGATGTCGAGCTGAATAGACATCAGCCTGTCAAGCCGGCGCTGCTTTTCCTGCTCGGATACCTGACCGGGCATATCGAATGCCGGCGTTCCCTCCTCGCGGGAATATGTGAACGCGCCAAACCTGTCGAACCGTGCCTCGCGTATAAACTCGCAAAGCTCGCCGAAATCGGCCCGTGTCTCGCCCGGGAAGCCGACGATCGCAGTCGAGCGTATCACTATGCCCGGCACGCCCTCGCGCAGACGCATTATTGCCGACCGGATTGCCTCGCTGCCGCCGCGCCTGTTCATGGCGGTCAGAATTTTGTCGGATATGTGCTGGATCGGCAGGTCGATGTATTTGACAAGCCGGTCGTTTTCGCGCAGCTCGGCTATCAGCTCGTCTGTAATCTTGTCGGGATAGCAGTACATAAGCCGCAGCCACGGTATCGTGGTTTCGGCTGAAATTCTGCGTATCAGCTCCGTGAGCTTGTACTCGCCGTAGAGGTCAAGCCCGTAGCGCGTCGTGTCCTGCGCGATGAGCGCAAGCTCTTTGACCCCGAGCGACTCGAGCGTTTTGGCTTCCTCAACAAGCTCCTCCATCGGGCGGCTGCGGAACGAGCCGCGTATCGAGGGAATCGCGCAGTATGTGCAGCGGTTGTCGCAGCCCTCGGCTATCTTGAGGTAGGCAAAATACGACGGCGTCGTTATAATCCTGTCGCCGCCGAGCTGCAGCTCCTCGTTGGGCTTGACCGATCGGAATTTCTCGCCGTGTGCGACGGCTTCGACCGCCTTGACAATGTCATGCAGGCTTCCGGTGCCGACAATCGCGTCGACCTCTGGCAGCTCGCGCTCGATCTCGTCCGCATAGCGCTGCGCCATGCAGCCGCAGGCGATAATCCCCTTAAGATTGCGGTTTTTCTTGAGCCAAGCAACGTCGAGAATATTGTCTATCGATTCTTTTTTCGCGCTCTCAATGAAAGCGCAGGTGTTTACAATTATAATATCGGCTTCGATTTCCTCGCCTGTCAGCTCATATCCCGCCTCGTGCAGAAGCGAGAGCATGACTTCGGTATCAACCTGATTTTTCGGGCAGCCCAGCGATATAAAGCCGATTTTGATTTTTTCCATGTAATGCAGTTCTCCGAAATTTAAAGTGCGCCGCCGTTACGCCGGCGCGGAAATAATAAAATGTGTTTATGCCGGATGCGCCTTTTCCCTGCGCTCCGACCCCCGCCTTATACGCTTAAGCGGTTTTCACGCTCGATCAGCGCAAAGGCGGCGTCTATAAGATGCTTGAATTTTGGGTTGTCGTATGCGGGGCAGATAAACGACTGGCGCGGTGAGTTAATGTCCTCGCCGCTGATTTCCATAAAGTCATGCTTTTTGCAAAGCTCCATCACGCGGTCAAGCTGGGCGGGCGTATTGCGCGTGGGCATATATGTCACGGCGTCAAATCCAATCTCTTTCAGCGTGATCATCAGGCTGTCAAGGTAGTCATCCTCAAATTTCTGCGAGCGCTTGTCGCCCGTCACGGAGTCGCCTACGTCGCCAAGATAAGCATATGCCGCAATACCGTCGAAGCGGTGCACCATATCGATAAATTCGGTGACGTCGGGCAGCTCGTCCGTGGCGTCAATATAGAATTTTTCCACCATGCTGCCTTTCAGCACACCCAGAATATCATACTTATAAAAGTCCGGCGTGTCAAGTCCGGCTTTAATATTGCGTTCTGCCCTTGCAGGCACGTCAAGCCCGAGCACATTTTTCAGGCAGTGCAGCACCTCGTCGGGCGTCGCGAATGCCGCTGTTATTTTATGCGTGAGCGCAAACAGTATATGCCTCTCGGTCACAGCCGACACCGACAGCAGCAGAACGTCGCGGTCAAAGTCTATGGAAAGATAATCAGGCACGATCCTGTTTATCGCCTCGCACATTGCGCGGTTGCGCACGTTGCGCGCCGCGCGGTACGGCGCAAGCCACGCGTCAACCGCTTCTATGTGCTGGTGAGGTATGCAGTGCATAGCGACATATGCGCACGAGTCCTGGTCGGGGTTGTTGATGCGTCTGCCGACAAACGGCGTGCGCGACATATCCACCCGGCACTCGACCCCCACAGTCACGGGCAGAACAAGCAGCCTGCCGGCTTCCAGAAATTCGCGCGCGCCGGAGGTTGTGTCATGGTCCATGATTCCGGCGGTCGCAAGTCCGTTCACCCACGCAGTATAAACCGCGCCTGCGGGCGTATACGGCGAAAACGAATGGGTCGTGTGGATGTGGTTGTTTATGTAGTGTGTGCGTCTGACCTGCGGCAGGTCGCCTGACTCAACTGCCGCGCGAAGCTGTTCTAATGTCATTTTCCGTCCCTCTGTTTTTATATGCCATATGCCGCCATTGTCCGGCGGTCTTTTTTTGAGCCGAATCTATTACTGTCGGTTTTCAGAATTTCCGGCGGATTCCCCGGCGTCGTTTAAGCCCAGCGAACCGGCAAGCCATGCGATGAACGCTCCGATCACTGAATACACCCCAATCTGCAAATACGGGGTTATATAGTAGATATAGGCGTTAATCGATGACGGTGCTCCGGAGTCCATGATTTCTACAACAGTCTGCGCCCCGATTTGAATAAACCCGGCGATGCCGAATATGACCGCCGCCCAGATGCAGCCTCGGACAAACAGCCTTTTGCCTGTCAGTCCCGCGTTCTTTTCAGCTTTCGCCGTGACCGCTGCCGCCGCCGTGAGCGCTCCAAGTATCACAAGATCCGCCGCGAAGTTGAGCGCAGCATATAAAAGCCTATACGGCAGGATCGATACGGGGTCAGATGTGTTCATAAAGACAAGTGCTATTCCGGAGCAATAGGAGATCTGTCTCTTATACACATCT
>JAPXNL010000014.1:0-24687 GCA_033808535.1 Clostridia bacterium | reverse complement strand
AGCTTGCACAGCGGTGGATGCTCAGGTTGCGCTACAAGGGCAAGCATTTCTAAAATTATCAGTTGTATTTATCGGGGGTTTTACCGTTATGCATTTTTACAGGATTACCGCACTTATACTGGCGCTCGTGACGGTTTTTTCGCTGTTTTATGCCTGCAAAGACTCACCCTCGTCTGACGGCGGGACCGAAACGGACAAGCCGGTTGCGGAAACCACCCCCGCAAATCAAAAACCCAAACCGCGTGAACAAACCATCTCTCCTGTATCAGCTGAAGCCGGCAAGGCGTTTTTAAGCATAAACGAAGTAAAAAAGACAAGCTCTGATAACCTGATTACGCGCTTCATGTTTACGACCGAGCGCAACCCGGAACTGCCGTTCAGTGTTGCCTGCCATATAACAGACGACAGGATAACAGCGCTTTTGCCTGCGGGCATTGACGTTACGAAGCTCATCCCGACCTTTACCGACAATTCCAACGGTGTATACATAGGGGATACCAAACTCAAATCAGGCGAAACAGCGATTGATTTTTCACAGCCTGTCATGCTTTCTGCAGTTTATGCAGGCGAAGTGAAAAAGACCGTCACGGTCGATATTCAGACAATGAATACCGGCCTGCCGTCACTGGCGCTGACGGTGGAAAACTTCAGAAATATAAATGATAAGGAAACAATTTATAACTGCACTCTGTATGTCGGCGGCGGCGCCCCCGATGTCTGCCATTACGCCATGGACGGGAGCCTCATAGTTGCCGGAACCACGCACGGCAGGGGAAATACCTCTTTCGGATTCCCTAAAAAAGGTTATGCGGTCAAACTGGAAAAGAGAACCGCACTGCTCGGGCTTGACAAACTCAAGGACTGGACGCTTGTCTCCAATTATCAGGACAAAACGCTGATGCGCAACGAAATCGGCGCACGGCTGGCGGAAGTGCTCGAAATGGAAGCTACGGTATCGACCCGGTCGGTCGATATGTGGCTAAACGGCGAGTATAACGGCACATACATGCTGATCGAAAAAATCGAGGTGCAGGCGATCGGTGTGCCCGAATACGTCCCGGGCACACCGCCCGAGAAAACCGGATATATACTCGAGTTCGACGGGCATAGCTCGGAGGTGCCCGAATCCCAGAAAAAGCGCTGGCGCAGAATCGGCAATGGCGAATGCTGGTATGATCCGATAGCCGACGAAACAATCATCCATACCAGCGGCTGGATAGTGATAGAGGACCCATCGACTAAGAAGATAACCGATGAAGCGGTTATCCACATTTATAATTATCTGCTCGAATTTGATGAAGCGATTGACAACCTTGACTACAAAAAGGTCAGCTCCATGGCTGATCTTGAGTCGTTTGCCAAATGGTATTTAGTCGAGGATATCACAAAGAGCATGGATGCCGGTTTCTGGTGCAGCTGCTTTATGTATGTTGCCGGCGACGGCATAATTCATATGGGGCCGGTGTGGGATTTTGACCTTGCGATCGGCAACTGCAACTACGGCGGCTGCGATTCACCCGAAGGCGATTATATGAGCACGACGTTCTACTACCGTCACCAGCTGCGTATGCCCGAGTTCCGCGAACTGCTCAAAGCGACATGGGAAAAATATAAGAGCGCTATTCTTGGCATGCCCGGATATGCTGACGCATACGCGGAAATGATTGAAAAGTCCGCCGCTTATAACTTCGAAAAATGGCGTATACTGGGCAAACCTGTAGGTGCCAATCCTAAAAAAATAGCAAATGAAGACACCTTTGCGGGTCAGCTTGAGATAATGAAGGACTTCCTACGTGCCCGCACCAAGTTTGTTCAGAGATTCATCGAATCGCTGGAATAAAATCAACACAGACATAAAAATCCGCCGGTTTCAAACAGAGCCGGCGGTCGTTTTGACTGCATATGTAAACCCCGGGGACTGCAACAGGCAGTGTCCCGGGGTATAATTATGGCTTGACCTCTCCTGAGGTTTCATTTTTGAATTCCTCGATGGTTTGCTGTGCGCTGTCGAGTGCAGTGTAGCTGAGATCATCGAGCGCCACCCGCATCCTGACAAGAAAATCGGTTAGCTCGCGATAGGCGTCGAGTCCGCTGTCTGTCAAAGCACTGTAATAGCTTTCAGCCTGCGTATTGAGCTTGCGGCTGATGCGCTCGAGCATGAGCCGTGCGCGAAGGTAAGCCTCGCGCTTGATGACACGGGCCTCTTCGTTTGTTTTTACAAGACGCTCGGCGCGCAGCATATCAGCCTCCTCGCCGGCAGCTTGCAGAATCCGCTTAGCCTCCTCTCGCGCTTCGGCGATTATCTCGGCAGAGCGTTTGGCGGCGTCTGTGAGAATGCCGTCTGCATGCGCCATGAAATCGGAGCCCTGTTCAGCCGACGGCTTGATTTCATAAATGTTGCTGTCAGCTTCCTCGGGATCGCATTCGTCGTGATCTGGTTTTACAAAGCATCCGTTGTCGAGCGCAGGCCAGCAGATGAACTCGGTATCGGTATCCTCAGTATCCGCGTCACCGCCGTCAGGTATCACCGTAACATCGCTATGTTCCGGCACCTCGTACATCTGAAATGTGAGTGCCGGCTCGTCCGGTTTGGCATCAATGTTGATTTCACCTGCGGCGCCGGCGCTGCCGGTGTCAGCCGGAGTCCCGGCAGAGGCGTCGATGTTCAGGCTGAACTCCGGTATAGCCGTTCCGGCAGTCGGAATCTCGTACATATGACCGGAATCCGCACGCTCATACTTGTCGTCAAGCTCAGCCAAAGTCCGGTAGTGCATAATCTCAGCCGACAGGTCCGCGACTTTTTGCAGCAGGCTGTCGCGTTCGGCGGTAAGCTCCTCTATTCTGCCTTGAGCGGAATCAAGCTCATTTTGCGCGTCATCGAGCCGTTCCAGGAGCTTATCCATATCCTCGCCGGGAGCGCTTGATGCTGACTGAGCGTCAAGCTCGCGCTTCAGATCTACAATCTGCCGTTTATAATCGTAAAGCGTGTCCTCGAACCGGCGATTTAGATTTTCAATATAATCTTTAACCGCTTCAACGGCATAACCGTTTTTCTCGCGGGGAAACGCTTCGCCATTTGCAGCTTTCTTAACCTGGGTATTACGCCCGGCCATATGTATCCTCCCGAAAATGTTAATGGGAATAATTCAGAGCTGGATTCTCTTTTCAAGCGTATCGGGCGCGGCGGCGAACCGCAGCGCATTTTCGCGGCTTATCCTGCCGATTTTGTAAAGCTCGTAGATATACGCGTCCATCGAAATCATGCCTTCTTTTGCCGAGCTGTATATCACGGAATCGATCTGGTGGGTTTTGGATTCGCGTATCATGTTGCGAATCGCACCGTTTGCGTGCATGATCTCAAACGACGGGACAAGGCTGCCGTCGGTGGTCGGGATAAGCTGCTGGCTTATCACCGAGCCGAGGATCATGGCGAGCTGAACGCGCACCTGCTGCTGCTGCGCCGGCGGAAAGACGTCGATGATACGGTCGACAGTGTTGACCGCGCCCACAGTATGCAGTGTCGATATGACAAGATGCCCGGTTTCGGCGGCGGTGATAGCGGTTTTAATCGTTTCAAAGTCGCGCATCTCGCCCAGCAGTATCACGTCGGGCGACTGGCGCAGGCTTGCACGCAATGCCGTCACATAATCGGTGGTGTCGTTTTTAATCTCGCGCTGGCTGATAACGCATCCGATGTTGCGATGGAAAAACTCGATAGGATCCTCAAGCGTGATGATGTGTCCGGTACGCGTGCGGTTTATCTCGTCGATCATGCACGCAAGCGTCGTCGATTTGCCGCCACCGGCAGGGCCTGTCACAAGCACAAGACCTTTGGTATAGCGGCACGCGACGGCGATTACTTCATCCGGTATGTTCAGCTTGCGATAGTCGGGTATATCGAATTTTACCACTCGTATCACCGTCGCAAGCGAGCCGCGCTGCTTGTACGCACAGACGCGGAATCGCGACAGCCCGCTCACCGACACCGAAAAGTCATCATCGCCGCTTATGAGCAACTGCGCCATGTCCCGCTCGCCACGCGCGTATATGCCGCTTATAATCTCGCGTGCGCTTGCCGGATTGACCTTATCCGTACCCCTCGGCAGAATTTTGCCGTCAATTTTAAACGAAACAGGCAGTCCGGATATGACGAAAATATCGGATGCGTCGGCTTCTACCGCCTCGCGTAGCAGGGAATCAAGATCAAACGGCATATTTATTCTCCGGTCCAAAGATTAAATGTATTGCCCGGCGCCCACTCGCCGGCGTAAACAATGCGCCATGAGGTAATTCGCAGTCCGGCGTCGTCCGCGGCAAGCGAAACGCGCAGTACCTGACTGCTGTCGCCTATCTCAAAATCACGGGTTATATGAATCTCACCGCCGGAATAGGACACATCTGCGCCGAGCGCTTCGGCTGCGGCTGCGTAGCCGCTTGCCTCTGCTTCGGCCTCCAGTGCGGCGACAAACCGCACTCCCTCTGCATCGGCGGCGTAGTAGTCGCGCGATGCGTTTACATATGCTTTTGAAAGGTTGTATTCTGCGCTTGCGGTTGATAGTGTGAGCGCCGCAAATATCGTAAGGCAGAGTATGACGAAAGCCATAATTATCGGTGTGGCGCCCAGTCCGGGCGCACCTCCGCGCGCAGAGCATGCTGTGCGGGGGCGGGGGAGTGACGTTACAGGTGTTGTGCTGAAAATGCTATGGTTCATATCGTCACGAACCTCCGACTGTAGCGCTGGAGTATCCGGCGCCGGTAAGCGCTGCGGCGGTAATCCCGAACACGGTCTCGCCCTCCGGGTCTATCACCTTTATCTCGCAGTATGTTGCGGGATTGTCATCCGCCGTGCCGGCATCAGCCATGACCAGCGTCAGCCCGTCGCCTGCGTCAAGCGTCGCTGTGCCGCCGGACAGCTCCGCGCCAAGCAGCCCGGCAGTCTGTGCAAGGCTGCCGCCGCTGTTTTTATAAAGCTCCGCGGCGTTTTGCGCAGCCGCAACTGCCGTGTCAAGCCTGCGCGCGCGGTCGGAGAAAAGCTTCGCCGCCGCGAAAATGCGGACACAGATAGTGCATGACACTGCAAAAAACAGTATCACTATCACAAGTTCGATTAAAAAAAGCCCGGATCGTCTCATGTTAGTTATGTAATTTCATCGGCAAGAATTCTATAAATCGTATAGCTTCGGTTCATCGTCAATAAACTCGGAACGCAGCCCCAAGTCTTCAAAATATCTGCACATTTTCAAGGGTGCGAATTTCTCGGTTGAATAATGCGTGCCACCAAGTACGTTTATGCCGTTTTCTTTTTCGAGTTTATGGACTTCTCTTGAATAGTCGTTTAAAATGGTAACGCCTGTTATTAAAATTTTTATACCATTCTCCAGCATTTCATTTACAACAAATGCAGCGTTGCCGCCGCCGGGGCAAACGGCTATTTTCTTGCCCTGTATATTTTCATTCCCGTATTGGTACAGACTTGTTTTGTGACCCATCGCATTTGTAAACCGGTCATGCAGTATGCCGATATTTTCGCAATCTGTCGTGCCGATTACTCCGCACCAGGCGCCGCAGTACTGAAATGCAGGCCGCTCGATTTTGAGATTTATGATGTCGGCAAGAGTTTTGCAGGTCGAGTATTCGCCGTAGTTGTCGAGCGGATGGTGCAATATATAAATGGAGATGTTTCTGTCACGCAGCGCGGCAATGTACTCCTCGGCAGCGGAATAATTGCCGCCGTGATATTCGATATCCCAGTTTGTGGGGTGATGAGAAAATATCATCGCATGTGTGACGTTATCGGACAAAACCTTAGAAAGCACTTTATCGGAAAGAAACACCGTGGTATAAACCTTTTCGATTCTATCTGTGAAGTCGCACATCAGACCCATGCCCGACTGTTTGAACTCGCCACAGAGATACTTGTCCAGGTCAGGCATTCTGGCTGCCCAGCCCAAATCGGTTATGCCGTCTTTGATAAAGTCGGTTTTCAGCTTGTTGTATAACTCTGCAGCCTTAATTCTCGTTCACCCTCAATCGGATATGTATGTTTTACTTTTTCATTTTCACAATGCTCATTTTTCCTTCGGACTGCGCCTGACCGGGGATGAATTCGTAAAGTAAAATTTTATCTTTCTTTGCTGTGCTGATGATTATAATTTCTCCGTCGTCTTCTAAAACGCGCCTGCACCCGGCTAAAATTGCGTCAAGCTTATCCTTAATGCGCGCCAGTGCGTTGAAGATGACGACAACATCAAACGATGCGTCGGGAAACTCAATTTCGGAGGCATCCATCAGTCTGAATTTGAAGTTTTCGCGGTTTAACGCTTCATCGCTTACGTCCAAATCCGTGTCTATCGCGGTAACACTTCTGGCGTATTGGCTTGCTTCAAGCGATAATTCAGCACTGCCGCATGCGACCTCGAGCAGCGTTTTGTCCAGAATTGAATATAAAACCTGCCGGACTGCTTTTTCACTGTCTGCAATGCCATAAGTCTTTTTACGATGATATTTTCGATTGAAGAACCGGAGCCAGTGTACCATCAGTATATGTTCCTCCAGCTACATTTTTTTAAAATACTGGTAAGGATGAAATAAACTTATTCGATTTTAATTCTTTTCATTCAACATGAAGTCAATGCCATATGAAAAATGCCAGAGTTTGTTAATATTTCGTTATATTACTCAATACTCCGCAGCGTAACATACTGCCTCCCGCTGCCGGTGTCGATGGTGAGCAGCGACCCGTTTTGCGTAACCGTGAACCCTTCGGTCTGAATAATCCTCTCGCCCATATCCGGGTCGAGCGTTTCGTCCGCGCCGGCGAATAGCTCGCACAGCCAGCCGTCGCGCCAGTATATGTAGGTCACGTCGCACCCGCCGTCGTATTCTTCGTAGAGCGCCAACGCATCGGCTTCGTCGATTTTCGTGACGGCGACAAGCAGGGAACCGCTTGAGTCAAGCCCGTCGGCGTGCCTGATTTTAGAGATTATATACGCCTCTGCGGTGCGCTGGGAGAAGCTTTCGGAGATCTGCTCCGCGACCGACCGGTAAACGCCCGCGCCGGCGAGCAGTGCCATAATTACCGACACAGTAAATACCGCGAAAAGCGCGAATACGACCGCCGCGTCCATTGTAAGGCGGTCTGACGCGAATCTGCGCCCCGTCATAGCTCACCCCCCGCGCCGTATGCATTATTTCTCATAATCAGGCGTTCCCCCGCGGTCAATCACGGCGATATCGGGTATTATGTTTGAAGCGAATATCTCGTAATGCACTATGTAGCGGTCGGTGTTCACCGATATGCCGTAGTTTTCTGAAAGGTAGTCGTAGCTTTCCGGGTATGCGCCCTCAAGCGCGTAGCAGGTCAGCACCGCGCGTTTGACGGCGTTCTCGGCAGCCATGCGTCCCGCCTCCGTTCCGCCGCGCGACGCGCCGGAAAGCGAAATAAAAAACCAAACTAATGCGGCGGCTGCAACACCGAGTGTCAAAACGGCGGACAGCACGCCGCGGCTTTCAAATCTGCGCTTCATGGCGTTATACCTTCAAAGCGCCGACATCACGGACATGAGCGGGAGCATCACTGACAGGAGTATAAATCCGACAAGCAGCGCCATGACAATGACGAGCGCCGGTTCAAGCCGTGCCGCCGCGGTTTCGGTGCGCTCGGTGGCAATTTCCTCATACCGGCGCGCGATTTCGCTCATCGCGGCATCGGCGGCGCCTGTCTTGAAGCCGACCGCGAGCATACGGTTGTATTGCCCGCCGAACAGTCCGGTTGCCGCAATAGCATCAGTGAACGATTCGCCGGTGCGCATAGCTTCACGGCAGCGCGAAACGAGTCGGCATGCAAATGAGTCGGAGCAAAGCTGCTCTGCCAGCTCGAGCGACCTGTCGGTGTCAAGCCCGCTGCTCATGCCCATTGCAAGCGCGGCGGCAAAACGTGCGGCGGCGATGCTCCTGCCCACCGGCCCGCGCCGGTAGTATTCGATTACCCCGAGCGTCATCGCCGCGATAAGTGCGGCAGCAGCAGGGATGAGCCATGCGAAATTCTTTGAAATAAACCTGCCGAAGTCGGTCAGCGCAAGCGCCGCGCCGCTCTGCTCGATGCCGAGCTGCTGCGAGATTTCAGCGAATATCGGCAATACGCGCGTGATAAGTATAACAGCGACCGCAAGCATCAGCACGCTGAGCACGCCGGGATACAGCACCGCATATCGGACAGTGCGGGTCAGCCGCTCCCGCCGGTCGTAGTAATCGGACAGCGCGGAAAGCGTCGACTCAAGCCGTCCGGTGACCTCGCCGATATGCAGCATGTCAATCATGTATTTCGGGAACGAATCCGTTGCGTCAAGCGCTTCTGAGAAGAGAATCCCGGCCTGCAGCCTGTCGGCGGCAGCGCGCAGTTTGGCTGCGGCTTTGCGGTCAGACTCACCGTCGGCGATGATCGCCATGCTGTCGGCGGCGGATATTCCTGCGCGGAAGAGCATGGCAAACTCATAGCATAGCGACGATAAATATGTATTGCCGAAAAGCCGCCCGGCGCTATTTTTCTTTTCGGTTCCGGTATTTGTGTTCATAATCAGTATGTATATTTCATCTTATAGTCGCTGCCGTTTTCGATATATTTCATAATCTCCGGGTCTTCTTTTGACGAGGAGGCATAGGTAGGGTCCATCAGCTTCCATGATTTGCCGTCAAAGCGGATATATGCGTTAATCCAGCCCTGCTCGGCGGTATGCACGTTTATCCACGCATGATATGTCGTGCCGGCATAGCCGAAAATCAGCTTTGACGGGATGCCCCGGCTTCGCAGCATCGCTGTCATCAGCGACGCATAGTCAAAGCATATGCCTTTTTTTACAGCCATAAGCCGCTCAAGGTCAGGCACATAAACGGTGGTCGTTCCGCTGAGCCTGTCCGCAAGCTCATAATCGTACTCAAAATTGCCGACTACATACTCATATACCGCTTTTATAATGTCAAGCTCATTTTTTATGCCGGAGGTGATATGCGCGGCGAGCTTTACTGCTTTGGATGAACCGGTGTAATTGACGTAATAGTTCGGATATAAAAAGGCGGTAAAGTCGTTTTTCAGCGCCGCATCGAATTTCGCGCTGAGCAGCGGCGCGTATTTTGTGCCCACGCGCGATTCATAGAGTGTCACACTGTAAGTTCCCGAGCCTTCTGACAGCGGGAATGAAAGATATCCGCCGGTTTTGGGCAGCGACATATAGTCGTAATATGTGCCGCCCGGCGCAGTTATGCGCACCACATAATTTTTATCTTGAGCGCCTGTGAACTTAACCGTTACATATCCCTCGGAGCAGTATGAATAGTCGATTGTCGCCCTGTCGGATGATTTGGCGTATGTACCGGGCGATTGAGGCATGGGTAATCCCGTTATCGCGGCGGAGGTAAATATCGCAGCTTCATCAAGCTTTGCCGGTTTTTGGGGCGCTTGTCCCGCCGGTTTTGTTTCTGGCGCTTGGGTCGCCGGTGCTTCGGTCTCGGGCGGCTTGGTTTCAGGCGCTTTGGTTTCGGGCGCCTTAGTTTCGGGGGGATTGGTTTCGGGCACCTTAGTCTCGGGCGCCTTAGTCTCGGGTGCTTTAGTTTCCGGTGCCTTTGTTTCGGGTGGGATGGTTTCCGGCGGTTTGGTATCGGGCGGGATTGTCTCCGGCGGCGTGGTATCCTGTGCCTGAGTTTCAGGCGGCAGAGTTTCACGCTCAGTTGTTTGCGGAGCCTCGGTTTCCTGCGTATCTGCGGTGTAGTCTGACTGCGCGTCAGTTGATTTTGCAGTACCCGTCGCTGTTGTCGTATTTGAGCCTGCCGTTGTTGTATCCGGCATGGGCACCGGCGTATCGCCCGTGTCCCTGCAGGCAGTTATGGCGCAGAGCACGCAGAATATAAGCACCGCGATTGTAAGTTTTATGGTCATCCTGTCAACGTGGTGGCGTAATAACATAAAATCATATAAAACAGAATAATTCAGCCGTTCAGTTGTCGGCTGTTGACACAAGCCGTGCCTGTACCACATAGCGTTCGCTTTGGTCGGTGTTCGTACAGGTGGAGAGCGTCAGTATACGGTCGCCGGGCTTGAGTGTTACGTCGCGTTTCAGGTCGGCGCTTAAGTAAAATGAATTCATGTGCTCGAGAAAGCTTTCGTCGCTGTTAAATTCCGTTTGGTTGAAATCGGAATACATAGAGGTTTTATATGCGGCGTAAACTTCATAAACGTAAGTTTTTGCAGGCGTGTAAAGATAAACATACGGGTTCGCGTTGAAAAACGAAGCGTTCATGAAATCAGCCAGTTGATTGAACATGACATTGTACTTCGCCCGGTGGCCGTATAGTACGATGTTGCGGGCTTTGTCGGGCGAGTCGCAGCGGTAGTCAGCGAAAATCGCGCCCAGCGACAGTTTATTTCCGTATATGTCGTGGTCAAGATAATACTCGTTGTCGCCGCCCTGCACGACGGGGTAGTTGATAACGGTGTTTTTGATTCTTATCCAGCAGTAAAAATCGTCGTATTTCCTTTCGAGCCACGCAAGTTGAGCCACAAAATCAGCGAAAGTATAAACTTTTTTCGCCGCGGTTGTCGCAGCTTCGGTACGGGGAGCGGCGGTTGCGGGCGCGGGAGCAGTGGTCACACTTGCTGTCATAGCGGAGGTTTCCGGAGCGTGTGTTTCCGCGATTGCCTCGGCAGTGCCGGACTCGTCCACCACGGGTTCGTCCGTAACTGCCGCGTCCGGTAGAGTATACTCAGCAATATCAAAATCGGGGAAGGCGTCGTCCGGCAGCGTTGCGAATTGAGCGTAGACCTGTTGCACCTTGCGGTACTCATAATAGTCCTTTGCCGCAAGATAAATGCGAAAAGATATTGCGGCAGCAAGCGCAATAGAAAGCGCCGCAAAAGCAGCGCCGGTTATCCGGCCTTCTTTTCTGTTTTTTTCGCTGCTTTTATCGTTCATACGGTTAAAACTCTCGCGGGCGCTTTCTATGTTTATAGCAGATTTTTGTATGTAATTCCATAATATTTTACAACAATCTGTACACACTGTCAAGACTTGGTGATTATTTTGGATTAAATAAACGGCGCAGGTAAAAATCACGACAAAATCGGAAAAACTGCCGAAACCACTTGACAACGGTCGCCTGACAAGGTATAATTGACTAGTTGAAGCACGCACACTGGTAATACTGCGCGTCTTCACGATATAATCCTTGCCGCCGCGGCAAAACGGCGGTCTTATGTCCATAAGGAGGTGTAATAGCATGGAGAAACTTCATTCGTCTTATGAAACGGTATTCATAGCCGATCCCACAATCGGCGAGGAATCGATCGCTGCGCTTGTCAGCAAGTTCACATCGCTGATTGCGGAGCACGGAACGATTACCGAAACGGCGGAATGGGGCAAACGCAAGCTTGCATATCCCATAAATGATCACACAGAGGGATATTACACACTTGTCAAGTTCACAGCTCCCCACGATTTCCCCGCAGAGCTGGACCGTGTTTTCCACATTACCGACGGAATCATGCGTTCCATGATCGTTAAGATCGACGCGTAAGCAGGAGGGGAACGAAAATGGCAAATCTTAATTACAACAAGGTAACGATCGCCGGCAAGCTGTGCTACGACCCTGAGCTGCGTCAAACCAACTCCGGTACGCCTGTATCGTCGTTCCGCGTCGCTGTCAACCGCCGCTTTGCCAGATCATCCAGCGACGGCACGCAGACACAGCCGACGGCGGATTTCTTCAACGTCATTGCGTGGCAGAATACTGCAGAGTTCGTATCACGCTACTTTAAAAAAGGCAGTTCGATCCTTGTCGAAGGCCGACTTCAGGAGCGCCAGTGGACTGACCAGCAGGGTCAGAAGCGCACTTCGATTGAAATTGTAGCCGAAGAAGTGTATTTCGTCGATTCCAAGAGTGAAAGCCCTGCCAGCCGCGATAATAGCGCATACGCCAACCCCAACCCCTCGCCGTATTATGCCGCTCCGGCTACGGAACCGCACAAGTTCGAAGATATTTCGAGCGACGACGACCTTCCGTTCTGACAGCGGCAAAGCAACTAAACTATAAGGAGGTTTCATAAGATGGATAACGAGCAAGCCATGGAAGTCCGTGAAGATATGCCCGAAACCACGGCTGATGATACATCTGATGCATCGGCTGAAGCTGTCGAATCTGCTGCACCTGCCGAATCTGCTGCACCTGCCGAATCTGCTGCACCTGCTGAATCTGCTGCACCTGCTGCCCAGGCAGCACAGCGTCCGCAGCGCCCCGCAGTTCAGCGCGGCAGACGCAGAAAAGTATGCCAGTTCTGTGCGGATAAAATCGAGCACATCGACTACAAGGACACCGCAAGGCTTAACAAGTGTCTCAGCGAGCGCGCAAAAATACTCCCGCGCCGCATCACGGGCACTTGCGCAAAGCATCAGCGTCAGCTGACCACCGCGATTAAACGCGCTCGTCAGGTCGCGCTGCTGCCTTATGTGAGAGACTAAGTAGCATAATAAATATATTAGCCGTCCGGTAACAGGCGGCTATTTTTTTATGGTTAAGCGCTAACCGTCTGCGACACCGTCGGGCGGCCTTATGATGTCCGGCGGTATCACTGATGGCTAAAGTTTCTGCTCACTGGATAAGTCGCCGTGTCGTGTCCCCCTGCGACTACTCAAGCCGCCCGTTTGGAGACTCATAGGGCGGAGCGGTAAAAATTAGTATAAAGTTTTGCGGGGGTGTGGGGAGCTTTTTTAAAAAAGCTTCCCCACAGTCTCTTAATTTTCGCCCATGACCTGAGAATCGAAGGGCGGGTCCATGGTGATCAGGCGCTCGTAGTCGCCGTTTGAAAATAGCCAGCGCGCCTTGATATTGTCGCGCAGTTGATCGCGCGTGATTTTAAACAGCCGGTCAGCGATCATGTGTTCGAGCACCGGCACGCATATTTCAATCCGCCGCGTCGTATTGCGCGTCATCAGATCAGCCGAGCCGATGTAAATCTCGCGGTCGCCAAGCTCGTCGGGCTGCCCGGGGTCGCCCGAACCGAAAATGAAAATCCGCCCATGCTCAAGATAGCGACCGACAATGCTCACTACCCGTATATTGTCGGTTAACCCCGGCACACCGGGGCGCAGGCAGCATATGCCGCGCACGATGAGGTCTATTTTGACCCCGCGCCTTGACGCACCGGAAAGCGCGTCAATCACGTCTTTATCGGTCAGCCCGTTCATTTTTAGACAAATATATGCCGGCTTGCCGACATCCGCAAGTTTCGCCTGTCCTTCAATTTTAGCCAGGACGTTCGGTTTTAGCGTTTCGGGAGCAACCCACAGCCTGCGATAGTCAGACTTAGTGATACCGAGCGACAGACAGCGGAAAAACTCAGCAGCTTCGGCGCATATCTCCGGATTGGAGGTTATTATGCCGTAATCCACATAAAGCCGCGCCGTATGCTCGTTGTAGTTGCCCGTTGCGATATGAGCCATACTTTCGGTCCTGCCATGCCTTCGGCTCGTTATAAGAGTGATTTTCGAGTGCACCTTCAGCCCGCCGATACCGTATATTACATGCACGCCCGAATCTTCAAGCCGCTTCGACCAGCTTATGTTTTTGTCCTCGTCAAAACGCGCCTTCAGCTCAACCACAGCCGTGACCTCGCGCCCGTTTTCGGCAGCGTGGCAGAGTATCGATACGACCTGCGACTCCGGGCTGAGCCTGTACAAAGTAATTTTAATGCTGACCGTGCCGGGGTCATCAGCAGCCTCGCGCAGCAGCCGCAGATAGGGATCCATCTGCTCGTACGGGTAGACAAGCAAAATATCACGCTCGGCTGCGATAACAGATATCGGCTGCCTGTCACCGTCAATCGAACGAGGCGGCTGCGGCGGACGCGGCGGGTACAGCATACCCGGTCGCGCATATGGCTCGAGCTTGCGTATGAAAGCGGCATCGAGCGGCATTTCCGACTCAAAGCACATGGAGGGCGCGACTTTCAGCCGCTGTGCAATATATGCCGCAGGCTTGCCCGACTTTGCGTAGCCCGCTCCGCGATGCTCGATGCGCACAGGCGCGAGCTTCGCGCGGTTTTTTATTATAACGCGCACATACTCGCGGTAGTCCACGCTGTCCATGTCAATATTTTCGTCGGAGAAGTTGTCGTCGACCTCAACATCGGCGTTTCGAGTTACACGCACGACGCAGCGGGACGATACGGTGTATTTGGAGAATATCTGCGATGCAAACCGCAGCAGTATATCCTCGACCGGCGCATACTCGATGCCCCCGCCCTCAAGCTCGCGGACATATATGGTTCCGAGCGCGTCGGACACCGGCACGATACCGTAAAATGTGCGCCCGTCGCGCTTGAGCGAGGCGGCGATGTACATGCGCTTGTTTTCAAGGTGAGGCAGTGGATGCTTTGGCCCGATCAGATACGGCGACAGCAGGGGCAATAGTTCGCGCTTGAAATACTTCTTTACGGGCGCAAGCGATGCAGAGTCCGCGCTGTGCAGATCAAGCCGGCGTATGCCGGCGGCGGCAAGCTGAGTTTCGAGTGAGGAGAAAACGCGATCGCGGTAGCCGTACAGCGCTTTTGCCGCTTCATAGATCGCATTAAGCTGCTCGGCGGCAGTCATGCCGGTCTTGTTGTCTGGCGGAGCGTCAGGTATCAGCGAGCGGTCGTGCAGGCCGCCGGCGCGAACCATGAAAAACTCGTCGAGATTGGTTGTAAAAATCCCGACAAAACGCAGACGCTCGAAAAGCGGCACCTCATCGGCAATTGCCTGTTCGAGCACCCGGCGGTTGAAGTTCAGCCATGACAGCTCCCGGTTAATGTATATACTGTCTTTCGTCATATAAATTCACTCATATACTTTTAAAAATCGCCGCTTTGGTATCGCCGGCTCACGTAACATACGCCCTATAAGGTGAGCGGTAGCGCCAAGTGTTGTGCGGTTTGCCTGCTTGTATAAAACATCACAGGCATCCGGCTGTTAATTTACCGCCATCGAATCTGATATGCAGGCATATTTATCTCCCGGCAGATTGCGCGCAAGGGAAGAATTGAGTAAATATCAGAGCTCGTGCAGCATATATATAAATATTGCACCACAGGCGGGGAGTTATACTATGCCAACTGGAGGTGATCGCCATGTTTCTGGACGCTCTGATCGCGCGTATAATGCTGTTTTTCCTGTCTGTTTCATCACAGGGAAGCTTTCCGCCGCCGCTCGATCCGGAGGAAGAAGCACGCTGCTTCGTCCTTGCCAGGCAGGGCGACAGCGATGCGCGCGCAAAGCTTATTGAACATAACCTGCGGCTTGTAGCGCACATTGTTAAAAAATATTACACCGGCAGCCGCAATCAGGAAGATTTAATGTCAATAGGCACAATAGGGCTGATAAAGGCAATTGACACCTTCGATCCCCAGAACGGCGCCAGGTTTGCAACCTACGCAAGCAAATGCCTGCAAAACGAGATTCTTATGTATTTCCGTTCACAGAAAAAACAAGCGCTTGAGGTTTCCACAAACGAGACAATAGACGTCGACCGCGACGGAAACCCGCTGTCGTACATAGATGTTATCAGCTGTGAAGATACGATCGCAGATGACCTCGACATTAAGCTGAACAGTGCACGGGCGTTGAAGCTTATAGGAATTGTGCTTGACGAGCGCGAACGCGAGATAATTATCATGCGGTACGGTCTGGGCGGTTCACCGCCTGTGACCCAACGCGAGCTTGCGGCAAAACTCGGTATATCGCGCTCATATGTTTCTCGTATTGAAAAAGCGGCACTCGAAAAGCTGCGTGCCGCTCTTTGAAGCAAACGGATACTAAGTATCATGGGGGATTTCAATCCCCCGTATCTGCTTTTAAACGATAATTTTGATCATCTCGTTGATTTTTTTAATCAGATCTTCTCTGGTCAGCTTACTGCCGCTCCTCAGCATGACAAAATTCGGGCTTTCAAGCGCGCATTCGGCGCGTAGCACAACGCGTTCGGGCGACGAATCCCATATAATGCGGCGACCCGGTGCGTTCCAGAGCAGATCGCAGAAGTATAGTTCTATGGAAAGGTCAAGGTTTAGAGCTGCTGCGTCGAGTATTGAGCCGGAAGCCGTGACAATTTCTGTCCCTTCGGATATCGGCGCGGTGAAAACAATACTTAGCTTGCTGTCCGTGTAAAAGCAGTCCATTATAAGCTGATGACTTTTGCTTAAGAGCAGCACAGCATAAATAAGCTGAACGCACAACGCTGCAAGTTCTCCGCCTGCAATGGTCAGGGTTTCTCCGACCTTCTGGCTTTGATAATGCGGCTCAAATCTGAACCCCCTGATACTGAGCTGTTTTGTAACACATTCACTGAATATGCTGAAAAACGTCGAAAGGTCTATCGGTAGGTCATATGAGCCTTTGCGGTTTTTAAAGGTGTTGTCCACCGAAACAGCATCAAAAACACTTTCCGGAGAGCGTGAGTAGGGCAACGGACGATGTTCTTTTATATTCGGCGCACGACATATATTATTCAAAAACGACCTGAGTGTGCCAAGCCTTTCGGTATAAAATGATAGCAAAGTATCCACCTGGCCGGGGGATGCGGTGATAAAACGCCGGGGAAACAGCCAAATCAGATAATCCTGAAATTCGTTGTTTTTATCCAGATGATCGACCTGATAAACGAACGCGCGCCACGGTGTACGCGATATGTTTATTCCCGTTCCGGTAACCTTCTCAATCGTCGAATACACCGGCAAACCATCAGGGAAAACATCGTTAAAAGCTGGGTTTTCACCGATCTGTTTAAAAATATTGCCGCCGCGCCGGGGTGTTCTGAAATGAGAAGCAAATGATTTGTTCCGGAATAAAACGAGTCCGTTCCTATCGGTAATTATAAGCGGTGTGCGAATGCTCTCAAATGAATTTAGATCCGGATAAATAGCCATAAAGCTTAAAAACCGAGCTGTCTGAAAGCATTAAGGTAATGTTGCGCTATGAATTTGGCACCATCAGCGGTCGGGTGAACACCGTCAGCCGCCCATTTTTCGGGACTGCAGCCCACCGAAGCGGCGGCAAATAAGCCGTCGAGCGGTACAAACACATCGGCGAACTCGCGCGCAAGTTTGCGTGTTATCTGAATCTTGCGGTCAAGGTCAGCCCGGAATTCTGCAGGATGCACAGAGCCTGACGGGACAAAGAGCAGGAACTGCTCGAGCATTATTATTTTCGCGTGTGTTTTTTCTTTGAGTGCTGCAAGTATGCTGCGATAGCACGATTCGAAATACTCCTCAGTCATCCAGTTTCCGGCTGCGTCGCGGTGCCATGTGTCATTTACGCCTATGAGGATAGACACAACATCGGGCTCAAGCGCCAGTGCGTCGGTGTCCCAGCGCGCCAAAAGCGATTCCGCACGGTCGCCCGAAATGCCGGTGTTCATGAAATCGAACTGTATATCGGGATATGCATTTTGCAGCAATTCTGCCGCATATTTGGAGTAACCGAAGCCGAGATTACGTATATTTGACCGGTCCCGGCCTGCATCAGTTATACTGTCTCCTTGAAAGAGTAATTTGATTTTTTTTGTCATGTTTTTACCCCCTGTTAGTTATTTATGGTATATTATACCTCTAAAAAGGTTTTCATGTCAATACCGGATATTGTGTAATTATATACAATATAATGGTAAGACTGCGCAGACATGATAATATGCTCGATATTAAGCTAAAATGGCATAATATTGGCTATATGAACATAACTGCGCAATTTTTATATATTTTTATAAAGCGGTGTTGACAAAACGCTGTAAATGTGGTAAAATGCATTCAATTATAACAAACGCAGTGACGGAGACGGCACGGAACCAAACGCCTGCAGAGAGCCCCAGCCAGGTGAAAGCGGGGCGGCGCGGTTACGCTGCAAATCACTCCCGAAGCGGCGCAGCTGAACCGCAGGCGCGGACAGGCTGCGACGATAAAAGCCCGTAAAATTTTAAGCAAAACGGGCGCGCCGCGTTAAGGCGCAGGGATTAAGCCGAAAATCGGAAGCTAAACAAAACGGTGCGCGGTGTGCGTATCTGTGAGCAAAGGATTTTCAGCCGATCCTGTCAAGCGGACGCATTTAGCGTCAATTTGGGTGGTACCGCGGGAGATTAACCGGAACTCTCGTCCCAACAGGGGCGGGAGTTTTTTTATTTCCGTCAAATAGAATACATAAACAGGTCAATAATAAATTACGACATACCCGGAGGATAACGCATAATGGATAATCAGATCAAGCTAATCGCGTCGCGCATAGCCGAGCTGCGCGCGATTCAAGGTAAAAGCGCCCGTGAGATGGCGGCGGTCACAGGAGTGAGCGAGGAGGAGTACCTGCGCGCAGAGGCAGGTGAGCTCGACTTTTCATTTACATTCATACACAACTGCGCGAGGGAGCTCGGCGTTGACATTACCGCGCTCATATCGGGCGAGGATGCGCGTCTTAAAACCTTTTCGGTGGTTCGGACAGGGGAGGGAATGCCGCTCAACCGCCGTCGGGGGTTTAAATACGAACATCTGGCGTCGGCATTCGCGGGCAGACTGTCCGAGCCTTTCCTTGTAACCGTACCGTATGACGAAGCCGCGCAAAATCAGCCCATCCCGCTCTCGTCGCATGTGGGCGAGGAGTTTGACTATGTATTGCGTGGTTCACTGAAGATTGAGGTCGCAGGTCACACCGAGATTTTGCACGCCGGCGACGCAATCTATTACGACAGCTCACAGCCGCACGGCATGATTGCGGTGGGCTTCGAGCCCTGCGAGTTCATCGCGGTCGTGACCGACGCGCTTGGCCGTGCATCTGCCTACGGCGGTGAGGTGAAAAAGCCGGAAGAGGCGCCTGTTGTCACGGTGCGCTACGGCGATTTCATAGTGGCAAAGGAGCGCAACGGAGCGCTTGTCGATATTGAGTTTCCCGGCGCCGACCATTTTAACTTCGCTTTCGACTGTGTTGACAAAATTGCGGCACAGTCGCCCGACAAGCTGGCGATGCTGCATGTTTCTTCCGACCACACGGCGCGGAGCTTCACGTTCGGCGACATGAGCAGGCTTTCGTCGCAGGCTGCAAACTACTTCGCCTCGCTCGGCATAAGCCGCGGGGACAGGGTGATGCTTGTGCTGAAACGCCACTGGCAGTTCTGGCCCTGCATACTCGGCCTGCACAAGCTGGGCGCGGTCGCGATACCGGCAACTAACCTGCTGATGAAGAAAGACTTTGAGTATCGCTTTGAAAAAGCCGGCGTCGCGGCGCTTGTCTGCACGGTTGAAGGAGAGGTCGCAGCCGAAGCGGAGTCGGCGCTTCCGACATCGCCGACAGTGCGAGTGCTTATAAGCGTCAACGGCAGATGCGAGGGATGGCACTCGTTTGACGACGAGTTTACCGCCTGCTCCGACGTGTTCGAGCGCACATCCGATACGCCGTGCGGCGACGACGACCTGCTCGAGTTTTTCAGCTCGGGCACAACAGGATATCCCAAGGTCGTGCTGCACAATCACAAGTACCCGCTTGGCCATTTCATAACCGCAAAGTACTGGCACAATGTAAAAGAAGACGGGCTCCACTTCACGATCTCGGATACCGGCTGGGGCAAGGCGATGTGGGGCAAGCTCTACGGTCAGTGGCTGTGCGGAGGAGCGGTGTTTACCTACGACTTTAATAAATTTGACGCGGCGGATATACTGCCGATGTTCGCAAAGTACAAGATAACCACGTTCTGCGCGCCGCCGACGATGTTCCGCTTCTTTATCAAAGAGGATTTGTCAAAGTACGACCTTTCGTCGGTCGTTTATGCGACTGTTGCGGGCGAAGCGCTGAACCCCGAGGTATACCAGAAATTTCTCGAAGCAACCGGCATCGCGCTCAAGGAAGGCTTCGGTCAGACCGAGACGACGCTGACAATCGCAAATCTCAACGGTACAAAAGAAAAGCCCGGATCCATGGGCATACCGTCGCCGCTATACGATGTCGACCTTGTGGATTCCGACTGCAAGCCTGTTCCGAAGGGTGAAACCGGCGAGATTGTCATTCGCGTCGACAAAGGTATGCCCTGCGGCTTGTTCAAGGAGTACTACAACGATCCGGAAGCGACGAAAAATGCCTGGAGAGGCGGCGTGTACCATACCGGCGACATGGCATGGCGCGACGAGGACGGATATTTCTGGTATGTAGGGCGCAGTGACGACCTAATCAAATCATCGGGCTATCGCATCGGGCCGTTTGAGGTCGAAAGTGTTATCATGGAGCTGCCGTTCGTGCTGGAATGTGCCGTGACAGGTGTGCCCGATGAGATCAGGGGGCAGGTTGTTAAAGCCACAATCGTGCCGGTAAAGGGGTACACTCCCACAGCTGAAAGCGTTAAAGAGGTTCAGGAATACGTCAAGGCCAAAACCGCGCCGTACAAATACCCGCGCATTGTCGAGTTCGTTGACGAGCTTCCGAAGACAATCAGCGGCAAGATTAGGCGTGTGGAAATCCGCAACAAAAAGTAAATCGCGTACATTTTAGCGCAAAAACGCCCGCCAACCGGCTTGACCGTGGGCGGGCGTATGGTTTTCAGCGGAAAAAGAAAACCAAAGCAGACGCAATATTGTGAATTTTGAGGGTTGATTGTTGTAGTAATTGGTCGTATAATAATTGACAGTGGAAAATGCTGCTGGGATGAAAGGCAAATAAAATGACCGTAAATTACCATACACACACTGTCAGGTGCCGCCATGCCTCGGGAACAGAGCGTGAATATATCGAAACCGCAATCTCGCGAGGTCTTAAGACACTCGGTTTTTCCGACCATTCGCCGTACGTTTTCGAGGGCGGGTATTACTCAGGGTTCCGCATGAAGCTGGAGGAGCTTTCCGACTACTATGAAACGCTTGCCGCATTGCGCGAGGAGTATAAGGGCAGGATAGATATAAAAATCGGGCTTGAAGCCGAATATTACCCGAAGTTTTTTGATAAGTTCCTTGCGCTTATCGAGCCGTATGAGCTTGACTTTTTGATTTTGGGGCAGCATTTTATGGATAACGAGATCGAGGGAAGATATTCAGGTCAGCCTACCTCAGACCCGGAGCGCCTCAAAGCCTATGCATCGCAGATAATCGAAGGGATGAAGACAGGCAGGTTTACATATGTTGCCCATCCCGACGTTATATCATTTGGCGGTGATATTGCCGTCTACAGGCGCGAGGTCAGCCGCATTTGCGACGCGTCGCGCGAGCTTGACATACCGCTTGAGATAAACATGCTCGGGCTGCGCGACTCGCGAGCGTATCCGACCACCGAATTCTGGCGCGTCGTCGCCGAGAGCGGCTGCCGTGTGGTAGCCGGCTGCGACGCGCACAGCCCCGACGCGGTCGCCGAACCGGGCAATGTCAGACAGACTATTGAGTTTGCCGATAAGCTCGGCATAAAAATAAAGGATAATCCGCTTTCACTGCGCAAACCGTTTTAACTGTAAGAATTACACCCCGTTTGTTAGACCGAAGCTGTCTGACAAGCGGGGTGTTTTCATATGTTTATTTGGATTCAATATATCTTGAGAAAACCTCGTCAATTAAGCATGCATACTCCTGCCACGTGTCTGTTCCCTTGAAATCGGATTTGCAAATATCGCGAATGGTTCCATAATACCATGCGTGTGCTGTGGGGTCGTGCTGATTAAAGCGCGTCCAAAGCTCATCTTTTAACTCATCATAATCGGCCTTTATATCGCGCATGTTGGACAGCTTGTCCGCCAGGCAAATAAGTTTTGCCTCCCGGAATGCATTTGCCAGATTATTGAGCGCTTCATCTTTACGTATGAACCAGCTCTGCTTGGCTGAGATTTCCTTGCGTTTGTCTTCTGATTCGGAGGCAACAAGCGACGCGATTTTCTCGCCGAAAACAGCGCGGATATCGTCAAGTGTATAATCCGTATCCTCCGCGACATCATGGAGCGCGGCAGCGGCTACTACTTCCTCGTCATCAGTCAACGTGTTTGCAATCATTGCGGCTTCAACAGGATGGAATATGAAGGGCATTTTTGACCCTTTGCGCGTAGCGCCAAAATGAGCGACTGCGGCATATTGCAGAGCTTTTTGGACAAGTTCAGAACCAAGTAATCCGCATTCGCCGGGCTGAGCGAAATGAGGGAACAAAGGCACGCCATACCACCCCATGAGTTTGTCAATGCGCAATTTTTCATCTTCCGGTGTTCTGAACCTATTTTCATAAGCGTAAAAGTCGTAATAATGGCATTCCGGAAGCCCGGACTGCTCGCCTTGCGTAAATCCGCGCATAAGCGGGCAAGAGCTGCACTTCCGCAAACAGCCTGTCGACAGCACGGAGTGTGCGATGCGGCAATAATATTTACTTTTAACGACATATCGCGGATGACAGAAATACTCGTATTTTCCCAAACCACGGGAAATACCGGTTTCGTTAATCGTGTTTACATCAAAAAACATACCGTTCCTGCCTTTTTAAAGATATTTTTTAGATTATAACACAATTACCGGTTTATTTCCATAATTTTTAAATAAATTTGCTCAAAGCAACAAAAAGCGGGATTGCCCGTGCAAGCCGATATCGGCTGTGGCAGGGGCAATCCCGCATTTATATGTGCAAAGGGGGACCTTGAGCAGCTGTGTCATTTACGGCTGTTTATCTAATCCGGAATTGGCGGATGATCCCGCAGGTCATCTCATCAGCCATTTTCATCGCCTGCACCTGGATATCGTCGTAGATTTTTATGCCTTTTTCATATTCGCCGGTAAGTAAGAACACCGCTTCGTTTTCCGTCATGTCGAGATGGCTAAACAGCATGTCTTTCCAGATGCGCTCACTCCAGAAAGGATTGATCGACGCAAGGAATTTTGCTATATCCGCAGCATTCTCGTACCATAACCTGCGTTGATTTGCCGCCTCTTCCTCGTTGCCTGCTTTAGCCGTATTGACAAGCGCTGCCGCAATAAGTAAATGGTCTGTGAAATGCTGCCTGAACTCCGCTGCTTTTTGTCTGCCGTAAAGCGGTCCAAGCTCCTTTTCGAAATCAACCGGGTTTTGCAGCAGTCTTTGTGTCACAAGCGAAAGGTCGGGCAGGTCAAAAGCTGTGCTGACAATGAAAAATCGCGTCCATAACACATGCTCGAACCAAAGCCGCCGCAGGGCATTGGACAGCCGGAGCTGCCTGCAGGTTATATTGTTGCTCCTTGTATTGAACATGACTATAAATCTCCTATTGCTTTTGTATCGGGTGAAGGGCATTTCACCATAACACCGGTATCATTATATGAAAAATAAAACCTTTTGCCCGTAAACCCGATGCAAAGCGGCAATAAGCTGTCATTTACTGTGCCAGAAAAATAAACTGGCCCGGGTAACTTAATATGGTTGCCCGGACCGGTTGGGGATGATATCTATTTATTTATTGTCCATATAAAACTTGACAACATCTTCAAGCTGCTTTTCTATAACTTTTTCGCTTGCCGTAAAGGTGGAAACGAAATCGCTGCTTTTATTGATAATCAGACCTCGCCACATCCAAATCGGATTGCTTATGCAGTTTGAGTATACAAGTCCGAAATTGAACCTTGTGCCTGCCCTGATCAGATCATACATTTGCGCGTCTATGTCTGTTGAGGCATATTTTCTTTTCAGCGCTATCTCGAAATATGCGGGTGTGACGTAATCATATGATTTCTGTGACAACAGCTCGAATACGGCGCCCGTGACTTCGGGGTTCCTTGTGTCCGACGTGACTGCAAGCAGGGAATATATGTCCGAGACGTTGGTGTAATATCCGCTCTGCGCCTCATCATATTTGATCATCGGCAGAACTCCGTAATCGTCCTCCATGTTGCGCAGCCTGTTTGTGGCATGGAACATATCAAACAGAAACATGGTTTCCGAGTTGTTGAACTTATCCTGCATTAAAAGATATGTCTCAATCGTTGTCGGATAATACCCGACGCCGGTATTGTTGAACGTCAGGTTAAAAACCTTCTCAAACGCAGATATCGTGCGCTCGTTTTTATAAACAAGTCTGGGTATGCCCTCGGAATCCTTTTCCGTTATTTTGAGGTCAAAGGCATCGAGATACGCATCCACTGGGGTGGACACGCCGCTCAGTCCCACAGCGTACATGTCGGCCTCATCAACCATCGAGTTGCCGTTTAGATCCGCGTATACTCCTTTTACAAGGTCATAAAAGTAATCGATTGTCCATTTGCCTTCTTCGACGACACTATATAGATTTAAATCGCCAAAGTAATCCTTGACAAGCTGCTTGTTGAAGAAAATGGCGTGAATACACTGCGTGGATGTCAGGCTCAGGTCGCCGACTGCGAAATAGAGCTGGTCGAACAGTGTCATTTCTTCAGTGAAGTACTTGTTCCACCAGGGTTTTGCGGGCGTGAAATAAGGCAGCTGGCAGAGATTATACGTAAGTTTTTCGGAGGTTATCGCCACGGCGAAATATGCGTACATCGCAAGGATGTCATATGCCTGATCGCCGGACATGTTGCTCTTGCGCAATGCCGTTGCATATTGGCCGAAATCAACTCCTCCGGGTTGTATGGAGTAATTAAGTTTTATGTTGAGTTGCTCCTGGGCTTCCAGATTGCGTTTATATACGGCGTCGTTTACAACCTCTCCGTTTTCAGACTCAGCAACAAACTCG
>JAPXNL010000013.1:0-27616 GCA_033808535.1 Clostridia bacterium | reverse complement strand
ACGCCACTATACCAGAAAATCATTATCGCGGTTGTCTGCTTTGTGATCGCAGCCTCTGCGGTATCGGCGGCGCTTGTACTTGCCATGAACGGAGCATTCGACGGCGCGGCTGCGGGCAATTTCATATTGCCCGGGCTGGACGAGCTCAGTCCGGACGTGAAAGCGCGCCTGCTGTCCGGTCTGATCAACCCCGACAAAGAGGTTCGGGGCGTGTGGATTGCGTCTGTTTCCAACATCAACTTCCCGTCAAAGAAGGGACTGTCGGGAAGCCAGTTGAAAGCAGAGCTTGACGACATCATCGCAACCTGCATCGCCGCAAACCTGAATGCCATATATTTTCAGGTAAGGCCGAACTCCGACGCGCTTTATAAATCCTCGATTTTCCCTGTGTCCGAATGGCTGACCGGCTTGCAGGGCTCGGGACTGCAGGACAATTTCGACCCTCTCGAATATCTGGTCGATGCCGCGCACGAAAAGGGAATAGCGGTTCATGCATGGATAAATCCTCTGCGCGTGACTATCGGCAGCGCCTCGGCGCCGCAGCACGACACAACGAAGCTGGCGCCGAACAACCCCGCCCGGCTGCACCCCGAATGGACGGTGCCATACGCCGACGGAAAGCTGTACTATAACCCCGGTGTTCCGGAGGTGCGCAAACTTGTCGCCGACGGTATAACCGAGATTCTGAAAAACTACAATGTCGACGGCATAGTGTTCGACGATTATTTCTATCCTTATCCGGTGGCAGGCGCGACATTCAACGACGATGCGCAGTTCAAGGCTTACGGCGCCGGTTTTGCAAGCCTGGAGGACTGGCGGCGCGACAATATAAACAAGCTGATCGAGGCATCGTATAAAGCCGTCAAGGCTGTCAGCCCGAACCTGCAGTTCGGCGTCGCGCCGGGCGGCATCTGGCAGAACGACGACGGCAAAAACGGCGGCAGCGCCACAAAAGGCTTTGAAACATACAAGTCGCTGTATGCCGACACGCTTGCATGGATAAAAGGCGGATATGTAGACTATGTAGCGCCGCAGATTTACTGGCAGTTTACAACCCAGGCTGCTCCTTTCGACGTGCTGGCGCGCTGGTGGAACGCGATAATGATTCAGTACCCGAACGTGAAGTTTCTCATCTCGCACGGCGCGTACCGCACCGCAGAGTGGAACAGCGGCACGGAGATAGCGGAGCAGGTTACATACGCGCGCAGCGAGGCTGCATATCGCGGCAGCATTATGTACGGCTACGCGGCGATAAAGGCGAACACGCTCGGGCTGCGCGATTCGCTGGCGGCGATTTATAAGGACGACATCATTTACACCAGCCTTGTCTCCGACGGCAGCGGGATTACATTTACCACACCGTCAAACGGCAGCAATACTACCTACGACAGTACATATATAATAGGCAAGTGCGATCCCGGTTACCCGCTTTATATGGACGGCAAGCCGGTCAGCTTCACAAAGAGCGGATATTTCTCCGTATATACGACGCTTAATGCCAGTGCAAACACATTTAAGTTCACGCAGAACGGCAAGGATGCGCTGTTTACAATCACGCGCGTAAGCGGCTCGACGCAGACGTCGGCGACTTACGCCACAATGGACAAGTTCCAGGTCATACCCTCCGCGCCTGCAAACAACATCGCTTACAGCAGCGGCGAGAAGGTCACGGTATCGGCTTACGCTCCCTCTAAAAGCTCGGTAACGGCGACGCTTGCCGGCCAGACCGTGACGCTGACGCCGAAGATATTGCCACCTGACAACGCAACATACATGCGCGAGCTTTATACCGGCACGATCACATTGCCCACAGCCGAGAAGTGGACGATTAAAGAGCTGGGCAACATCACTTTCAGCGCAAAGCGCGGCAGTGAGAGCGCGACAGCGACCGGCGCATCGGTGCGCGTGTTCGGATACGACGCGGTGGTCGCTGTCGAGGTTATAAACGTCGACAGCGAGCTGAAGATTTCAACCTCAAGCTGGTACTACGACGATTACACTCCGCAGCCTGTCGGCATGCGCGACGTTGCGGTGCGGCAGGAAAACGGCTACTACAAACTGCGCTGCGGCGGCTGGATTGCCGAATCAAACGTAAAGGTGACCCGCGGCGCCACCGTCCCGCTTGCGACACTCAGTCATGCGCAGTTCAATGGTCCCGCGGTCGGTAGCCACACGTTTTTAACACTTGCTGTCTCTCAGAATGTGCCGATAAACGGATATTATAAAGACGGCGCGTTTTACCTTGAACTTTTCAACATAGGCTCCGACACCTCAGCGGTGCCCGAAGTCGGAGAGGGACGAGTGCTGTTTTCAGAGGTTACAAAAACTTTTGACAATTCCAAAAATAAAGTTACATACAAGCTCAAACTCAACCACCCCGATAATTTCTACGGTTTCGAGTGGGAATATTTTAACGGCAAGGTCACGATAAGTTTCCGCAACCCGCGGACCCTCGCAGCGGGCGTACAGCCGCTTGCGGGCAAGACGATACTGCTTGACGCAGGTCACGGCGGCGCAGAGCCCGGAACAACAGGTCCCGTGCCCGGAAAGACCGAGGCATATTTCAACCTTCAGATAGTTCTGGCGGCAAAACCGATACTCGAGAAACTGGGCGCAAAGGTTATTCTGACGCGCTCGGAGGATGTGACATTCAAACTGTCGCCCGACAGGCTCGATTTCGTCAATAAAACCAACCCCGACCTTTGCATATCGGTGCACCAGAACGCGCTCGATTACAACAGTGACATAACGCGCGTGCGCGGCACGGTAGCGCTGTACTGGCAGCAGTCGGGATTGCTGCTCTCACGGTGCATTTCATCAGCGGTGACGAACGCGATGGGTTTCTATGAGCGCAACGTGACACAGCAGCGGCTTGCGATGGTTCGCAATCCCAAGTTCCCGTCGACGCTGGTCGAGGTTACATTCCTGACCTGCGTTGAGGAAGTCGAGCGACTGTCAAGCGGCGGCATCGAGATTGCCGCGCAGGCGATAGTCGACGGTATAATCGAATATTACAAGGCGCAAGGCAACTTTATCAATGAGTTTAGTAAATAAAACAAGATTAATTGCTGCGGCGCTGTTTGCGGCAATGCTGATATCTGTGTCTGCCTGCGGGAACAATACCGCAGGCGGCACGGCAGCCGACAGCGACACGCAAACAGAGCCGGAGGTGACAACCGAATCCGTGACGGAAGCACAAACAGAGCTGCCGGATGAAACCGGCGAATTTACACCCGCGATCTACGAGAACATAACATACAAAAAAGCCGGCGACACGGAGCTGGCGCTTGACATATACGGTCCGACCGTGGATACCGGAGGGCCTTCCCCCGTGCTTTTCTATATCCATGGTGGAAGCTGGATTTCCGGCACCCGGTCTGTCAGGGATGCAGGCCAGATAAGCATCATTTTAAGCGGGATCCGCGCGCTCGGCGTGGCGGTCGTGCCGGTTTCGTACCGGCTGACAAGCGAAACCGTTACATATCCGGCTCATATCAACGACGTCACTGACGCGATACGATATATAGTAAAGCATGCAGATGAGTATAACCTTGACCCGAACCGCATAGGACTGGTCGGCTTTTCTGCGGGCGGGCACCTTTCGCTGCTCGCTGGTTTCTGCAACACCGAATTCGGCGACGCCCCGGAGCTTGCGGACATCGACTTTGACGTGAAATGCGTCATCGATTTCTGCGGCCCGACCGACTTCACACAGCTAACCGACCAGGAAGAGGAGGAAAAGCGCGCATACGCGCTGACACTCTTGGCCGGGTTCCTCGGCAGGCCGCTTATTGGCAACGAGGAGCTTTACGCCTCCGCCAGCCCTATAAGCCATGTGGGGAAAAACCCCGACCTTTCACTGTTGATCTTACAGGGCAGATACGACGAGCTTGTGCCGTATGTGCAGGTGGACAGGCTATATGAAAAGTGCGTCAGCGCGGGGCTGGACGTAAAATACATCCCGGTGGAAAACGCGACGCACAGTTTTGCGCCGGCAGATTCCACAAAACCCATCGAACCGTCGATGTCGGAGATAATAGCAGAGTGCATAGCTTTTATAAAGGATAAACTTATATAATGTGTAGGGGAGTCCAAATGCTCCCCTAATTCAGCAAAACCCCTGTTAACAGACCGAACGCAACAAACCCGGGGTACGATAATCCCATCCCCCGGACACCGCCCGGCAGCATTATTACGCATAACGCGCGTAATATATGCTGGCGAGGTGGTTCAGTGCTTTTTCGCGGATGCGGTAAATATGCGAACGCTCATAGCCGAGTATATCGCACAGTGTATCGGCCCGGTTTTTTGCGCCGTCGTCGAGGAAGAATATTTTCAGCGCCGTTCTTTCCTGTTCGGTCAGCTCTAAAAGCGCGCCCTCGATTCCGGCAAGTTCCTCGGCGTATGCCGCAAGCCTGACTTTGGTCTTGTCCTTGCGCATTATGTAGTCAACGAGCTTGTCCTCGAATTTGCTTGACCCCCCGCGGTTGGGCGTCGAGTTGCATGCGACCCCGCGCGCAGAGGTTATTAGATTTTCAAGAGCAATCAGCTTTTCGCGCAGTATCCGGCTTCTTACCTGTATCAGCTTGTAGCGTTTCAGCAGCTCAATTGCTTTTTCCTTATTTGTCATTTTCCAGCCCTCCTTTGGAAATTTTCGCTTGACAGAATCATGATTCGTGTGTATACTATATATGCGAACTGATGTTCGTGTATATAGTATACTTCCGATATTTCGGAATGTCAAGCGAAAATCCGAAATTCCGGAAAATCGTGGAGTTATACAAATGTTTAAAGATAATTTTGTGCGCCTTTTACAAGAGCGGGGTATTTCCGCGCTGAAACTGGCGCAGGATACCGGAATCCCGAAATCGATCGTGTACGAGTGGCGCAGCGGCAAGCGCATGCCGGGCGCGGAGAACCTGGCAAAGCTGTCGCGCTATTTCGGCGTTTCGCTTGACGAGCTGATAGGAGAAGGGGAAAATGTCACGCCTCCGCCGGATGAAAAAGAGCGCGACCTTATTATGCTGCTTCGCGCGGCGCGCGAGGTTTCGGGAGAGGAGCGCGATGAAATCATTGAAAAATTCAGGCGCAGTATGGATAAATACTTAAATGAAGCTATCAAAACGGGGGCTTTGCCAAATGAGCGCCGCCGTGGCAGAAAGAAGCGGGAGACTGATTAGGAGTGAACTGTGTGCTGCGGCAGCGTATCGGCTGCTGGCACGCCAGCGTCCGCGCAGCATATATTCACTTGCCGCGCTCGACATGCGCAAGCTCGAGCTGGGCGGCGTTTTACTCGACACATTCGAGCGGTTTTCGCAAATCACGGGCGAAAGCATAACATTTGACGGGCTCGGCGCGACGATAATATATCGCGGGCAGCGCGTGATACTATACGAAGGTTCGGCGCCGGGCGGCGTGTGCAGGCTCAACTGGACTATAGCGCACGAAGCAGGCCATGCAATGATGTGCCACGCCGACAGCACGCGGCTGTCGGAGGTTGAGGCTGACATATTTGCCTCGGAGCTGCTGATGCCCGAGCCGGCGATTCGCATGCTCGACGCGCTGTTCGGGGAACCGCTTACCCCTACCGCATTAACCACGTGGTTCAATGTGTCACATTCGGCGGCAATAAGGCGGCGCGCCGAGCTCGACCGCAAGCCGTATTCGCCATCCGCCGCAGGACGCGAGCTGACGGCGCTGCTTTTTCCTGCGCATGCTTTCAAAGCTGCCCGTTTCAACGCCGCGTTTGAATGCGTGTGCGTGTAAATTGCTGATATCCGACAAAGTCAGAGTCTGACATGCGTGACTTTCAGGTATGCCTGATATGTTCAGTCTGCACTCTGAATTTATCACGATTTTTGCATTATTTTGAAATATAAAGGGATATTAAATGATCGGCACAGTTGTCCAGAATTCAAAATTTCTGCCCGGTGCAAATTATTACGACCTGCGGTTCACGCTCCCCGAGGGAGCGGACGCGGCGTTGCCCGGGCAGTTTGTTCATATCAGCTGCGGACCTGGCTTTATGCTGCGCAGGCCGCTTTCAATTTGCGAAGCCAGTGGCGATATTTTGCGCGTCTGCTACGAAGTGCGCGGGCGCGGAACGGAGTACCTGTCCACGCTCAAACCCGGTGACGCCATCGACACACTGCCTCCTGCAGGACGCGGATTCGCTATCAGAGAGACAGGCCGAGCGCTGATTGTGGGCGGCGGAATCGGCGTGTATCCGCTGCTGTGGTGCGCGAAACTGTACGGTGCCCGCGCCGACGCGGTGCTGGGCTTCAGAGCAAAGGAATTGGTGCACATGGACGGCGAATTCGCCGAATGCTGCGCGTCGGTCGGCGTTATCACCGACGACCGGGGATATGTGACGCAGCTTGCGGAACAGGCGCTTGAGAACGCCGCTAAACAAGGGAAAAGCTACACCATAATCCATGCCTGCGGGCCGAAGCCGATGCTCCGCCGGGTTGCGGAGCTTGCAGAGCGTTTCGGCATCGATTGCGAGGTCAGTCTTGAGGAGCGGATGGCGTGCGGGGTAGGCGCGTGCATGGGTTGCGTGTGCAAAATCCGCGACGGAGACGGGTATGCCAACAAGCGCGTGTGCGCCGACGGCCCGGTGTTCGACGCGCGGGAGGTGGTCTGGCAATGAAAACCCCCGATATGTCGGTCAACATAGCAGGCGTCATACTGAAAAACCCCGTAATAACGGCGTCGGGCACCTGCGGCTATGGCAGGGAATATCTGCCGTATTATGCGCCCGAGGAACTGGGTGCGATAACCGTTAAATGCGTAACGCTCGAACCGCGTGAGGGCAATCCGACGCCACGAGTGGCGGAAACACCGGCCGGGATGCTCAACGCAATCGGGCTGCAAAATCCGGGTGCGGCGCATTTTATCGAGCACGAGCTGCCCTGGCTCAAGTCGCGCGGCGCGACCGTGATAGTCAACATCGCGGGCTATACGGTCGAGGATTATGTGAAGGTCGCCGCGCTTGTCGACGCCTCTGACGCGGACATGATAGAGCTGAACATTTCCTGCCCGAACGTGAAAAAGGGCGGGATTGCGTTCGGCGTCGATCCCGCAGCGGTCGAGAATGTGACGCATGCGGTCAAAAATGTCGTCAAAAAGCCGCTAATCGTCAAGCTGTCGCCGAACGTATCCGACATAACGGAAACTGCGCGCGCCGCAGAATCGGGCGGTGCTGACGCGCTCAGCCTGATAAACACGCTGCTCGGCATGAAAATCGACGTTCGCACGCGTCGCCCGCTGCTTGCAAACGGAACGGGCGGGCTGTCCGGCCCTGCGATACTGCCTGTCGCGGTGAGAATGGTCTGGCAGGTGAGCCGCGCGGTCAGTCTGCCTATCATCGGCATGGGCGGCGTGCATGACACGGAGTCGGCGCTCGAGCTGCTGATGGCCGGGGCCGACGCGATTGCGGTCGGCACCGCGATGTTTGCCGATCCCGCGGTGCCGCTGAAAATCCGGGACGGACTGGAGCAGTTCTGTCGCGAAAACGGATATGCGTCGCCGGGCGAGCTGAAAATAGAATAGGACACAAAAACGGTACGCATCACTGTGTCAACTAAAGCAGCACACAAAAACGGTACGCATCACTGTGTCAACTAAAGCAGCACACAAAAACGGATACACTTCGTTGTTAAGCCAATACACAAAAACAGTTACGCATCAACGGGTAAGGTGAAAAATAGCAAATATAAAATAAGCCTGCGCAGCTTATTTGGCTGCGCAGGCTTTGTTGTTATACTTAGCGGTTATTTTACAGCTTTTCTTTTACGGGACAGGGTAATGCCAAGCGCCGCTGATACGGCAGCAACCGTGACAGCCGCAATTCCGAAGCCGGACGTCTGCGGCGCGGTTACGACAGGCTGCTCTTGAACCGTAACCTCCGGAGGAGCCGTCTCAACCGGGTCGGCTTCAGTGAATTTTATCCATGTAAACGAGCCCGATTTATCATTTGTAAACTGAATATATACGGTGTGCACTCCGCCCGGAATCTGACAGTCGGCGGTGATTTCCTGTGCAAGTGTGGACTCCCACCCGCCGGTGAACCCGATCTCAAACGAGCAGACCGGATCGGAGTTCTTATAATCGTCTATGTAAACATTCAACGTAGTGGTGCTTTCGTCGTCGTTGCCGTAGCTGAAGAATATGGTCATCTGCTTGGCGCCGTTGGCACCGAAATCGACATCGCTGAAATACACGATGTCATTGCGAGAAGAATAACCTACGCCATACCCCTCGACATACTGTATCGGGTTGCCGCTTCCTCCCTCAAACTGCGTGGTGTCGTCGTCAATCAGCGTAACGTCTGGAGTGACTTCGATGTTTTTGAACGCATCGTATTTTGCCGATACCGGCACAAACAAAGATAAAAGCAAAAGAACGGATAAAATCAAGACTTCCAGTTTCTTCATTTTAAGTTCCCTTTACCTTTCTTGTGATTTAGGCTATTATGACTAAATATTTAGTCAATATTCCTTACGTATATAGATTATACCACAAAATAAAAACGCTGTCAATATGAATATGAATAAATGATTTCTGTCGAGTTGCTGAAATAGTAACAAACTATAAATAATATAAAAAGGGATGCGCGTTATGCCAAGGCAAAAACACGCATCCCATTTGAATTAACATCGTCTAAATCACAGGAATTACCGCGGAGACTTTGAACATATCGCCGTCAATTTCGATCGTTAGCCGACCCCCTTGGAGTTCGGTCAGGCTGCGCGCTATCGACAGGCCGAGTCCGCTGCCCTCGCCGGAGCGTGCGCTGTCGCCGCGCACGAAGCGTTCGGTCAGCTCCTCGGGTTCGATATCTCCGAGCGGCGCGGAGGAGATATTGCGGATTGTCACGCACGACATGGTTTCACCGGCTGTCGCATCGAGATAGACGCGCGTTCCGGGCAGCGAATACTTGCACACATTCGAGAGCAGGTTATCGAACACCCGCCACAGCAGCTTTCCGTCGGCATTCACAATCACAGGCTCACCCGGTATGCGGATAACAGGCGTAAGCCCCGCAGCGGCAAACCGGTCGGAATATTCCGCCGCAGACTGCTCTATCAGCTCGCATATATCCGTCGGCGCAAGCGAAATCTCGATGTTGCCAGTCGATGCTTTCGACGCCTCTACAAGGTCGGCTGTCAGCTTGCGCAGCCGTGCGGACTGCCTGTCAAGCACCTCAAGGTACTGCGATGCGGCTTCTGTCTGCATCGGTTCCTTTTTCAAGAGGTCAATATAGTTTATAATCGAGGTAATAGGCGTTTTGAGGTCGTGCGACACGTTTGTGATTAACTCGGCTTTCATGCGCTCGCTTCTTGAGCGCTGTTCTACAGCTTTCGCCATGCCGTTGCCGATGCTATTGAGGTTTTGCGAAATCTTCTTCGCCTCGCCGTGCAGCTTTTGCTCGTCAAACTTGTAATCGAGATCGCCTCCGGCGAGCTTACCGCTGCCGCGCCGAAGCAGCACAAGCTCGTATGCGGTTCGCAGCAGGACGATATATCCCAAAATATTAAGCGCAGCAAGCATTATAAAAGTAAAGAATACATAAAATGAGCCGCCGTACCTGACGCTTCTGTAAAAGAGCGAAAGTAAAACAGCATCAGCTATAAAAAACGCCGGAAACCCTATTGCCGCCTTACCCGCAGCAGGCATCATTGAAATAATCGAACGCAGCGCTCTGAGGGTTTTACGCAGAATTTTGCCGACCAGCACGCACAGCCGCCAGATAACAATATTTTGAAACAGAGTGCGCGTTTTAATGCGTACCGCAGTCGTTGCCGACAGCGCCAGAAACAGAAGCAGCTGCGGAATGGATATCACGGATATGGCAGTGATAAATATATACGGATTGTCCCAGTATTCGTACCCCAATATATTTGCAGGTACAATTACAACCAGTATGCTTATTGCAATCAATATAGACACATACAGGTCATACGGAATGCGGTCGCAAAACCCCTCTCTGACACCCTGCTCGCCGTATTTTCGCCCGGACGCTTTCATCAGATATATAAACAGCGATACCGACACAATTGCGCCCAGCACAGTGATTGCTATCGCCGAGTAGCGAATCCCGTAAAACAGGTCAAAATAACGTTTGTATTCATAGAAATTATCAAGGCCGTCAACGACCGGTTTGCGTACGTATAAATTAGTCGCTGCGGTATATGTGGAATAGGTAAAGTTGCTGTGTGTTATAGTGAACTGAATGTTGTCTCCGGTTGACGCACCGAAGCTTTCAGGTTCGGCACCATATGAAAAAACGGTTATGCCGTCACGGTCGGTTATATCGATCCGGAAAAGGACGTTGGTGTAATATTCTGTCAGGTGGTCCAGATTGTTTTTCAGCGCCGAAAAGAAGCTTTCGGTATCCGGGTATTCAATTCTCAGATTGTCGGTAATCGTTTTGTTGACGGAGTAGCGATAGCTTTGAAGCAGGTTTATGCACATATTTGAGCCGTAGAAAGCATCATCGGAGCTTGTGCCGTTGTAGTAACCCCCGTCCCAGCACATATATATAAATGCGATGCCGAAAAGTCCGGTTAATATTGCTGTGGAGACAAATAATATCACCGCCGCGGTTTTCACAGGCAGGATATACAGCTTTCCGTTTACTTCTTCTTTACTGTTCACATTGGATTCAATAATATCGCTCATTCAAATTTATACCCCCGTCCCCATACTACTTTAATATGGCGCGGAGAAGCCGGGTCGATTTCCAGTTTCTCGCGCAGGTGCCGGATATGTACGGCTATCATGCCCTCGGCTCCGAACGGCGACTCGCCGCGTACTGCCTCAAATAGCTGCTTTGACGAAAAAACACGTCCCGGCTCACGGATAAGCACGCGCAGCAGCGCATATTCGGTAGGTGTCAGCGAAACCGGCTCGCCGTCCAGCGTCACCGATTTTGCGATATCGTCCAGCACGATGCCGTCGCGCTCATATATGCCCTGACGCTCCGCTTCATCGGTCGCCGCTCCCAGTCTCGTGTAGCGCCGGAGCTGCGCCTTGACACGCGCCATCAGCTCCACGGGGTTGAACGGCTTAGTGACATAATCGTCGGCGCCGATGTTAAGACCGAGCACCACGTCGGTATCCTCGCTTTTCGCGGTGAGCAGGATTATCGGAATGCCGCCGACAATGCCTTCGGTCTCGCGCAGCTTTGCAGTCGCGGCTATGCCGTCGAGACGGGGCATCATGATGTCCATCAGAATCAGATGGACGCGCTCGCAGGCGACAATGCGCAGCGCTTCCTCGCCGTCGGAGGCGGTCAGAACCGAGTAGCCTTCGGCGGTCAGGTATATTTTTAGTGCAGACGCGATATCGGCGTCGTCGTCACAGATAAGTACCGTGTACATACGAACTTCCCCCATTGTTGTCACTGTCATTTTAACATGTTTTTTATTAAGATAAAAGAAGGATGTATATTAAGATTTGTTTAAAAATTATAACTTGTTTTAGCGCGTCAGTTGTTATATTATTGTTAAAGCGCCGGTGCGCTTATTGAAATAGCCGTCACATTGTGGTATCATCAAACCGAAAAGCGCTCGCACCGTCAGCAAAGCGTAATAAAACGCCGCACGTCCGAATATCATAAATCGTTCGGAGGTGTGCGGCGAAGGTGAAAAAATATATTGTTTTTGCAGTTGTCACTGCGCTTTTGGCTTTCACATTATTTGGCTGCGGCGGACTGACGTTTGACAACTGCCTGGAATACAGGTCAAGCCCGTTTAAGCTGGACGGCAAGCTCTACTGCGATGGGCATGAATATACGCTCGCAATAGAATACGCAGCTGACGAAACGCTGACCGCGAAGATCAGCAAACCGGAGCGAATCGCGGGCTGCATTGTGACGCTGGCTCCTGACGGCAGCGCAACGCTGACTTTCGGCGGGATTACTGTGACTGTCGCTGGAGCAGAGGACATCTTAGATTACGGCGCGCTCGCGGCGCTGCGTGAGCTTGTGCTTCCGCCCGAGGAAGGGCTGGTATCGGTAAAGGTGATAAAACTTGGCAACCGCAGATATAACCTTGCGGTGTTTGAAACCCGGCGCGGCAAGGTATCCGTATGGTTTGACAGCGCCGGCATTCCCGCCCGCTTTGAAGCTGACGGTATAGCATTGTCGGTGACGGCATATGATAAGCAGCCTGCCGACAGCACAGATGATGCGCTGGTGGAATGAAAGCTGTAAAGCCGCCGGAACACAGCGTGTTTTAGAAGCTGGCGTGAACTCAATGTGGTGTGGCCCCTGCATCTACGCAGCGAAAAGTGTAATAACAGGTTTAGCGTGCCCGACGATGTATAAACAAGTGGGGCAGGGTAAATATCACAGCATATTTAAAATTCATTGCAACCAGAAGCTGGCGATAACTCATTTTGGTACGTCTCCTTTCGCCATACAGCGAAAAGGGCTGCCTGCATCGCAAATTAGTGCCTGGCGATGCATAAGCTAATAGTTCAGGCAAAGAGCACAGCGCATTGTTATAGCATCGCGCACATCCAGTTAACCAACCCGTAGGGGCGTCAGTATGCCACGGGCGCATTCTCCCAATAACGAATAGTATAAATTAACTATACCAACTATATAAATTATGTCACTACCGCTTACATACGCAAAAATAAATCTTGATAATCTGGTATCAAACTATCGCTCCGTGCGAAATTACTCGGGCACGGAGCTTATCTGCGTGTCCAAAGCCGATTCATACGGGCATGGCGCCTCTCTTTGCGTGCCTGCGCTTTACGGCGCCGGGGCGCGCTTTTTTGCAGTTGCCAACATTACAGAAGCGATATCGCTGCGCGAATACCTCGCCGGAGTTGAGGACAGCGATCCGGCTGACATCATAATCCTCGGCGCAACATTGCCCCCCGACGCTCCCGAGCTTATCGAATACAACCTTATTCAGACGCTTTACAGCCGCGAATATGCCGAGGCGCTGGCTGCACATATACCGCCGGGAAAGCGCGTGCGGGCTCACATAAAAATCGATACGGGAATGAACCGGCTCGGGTTCTCCGGCACGGAGAGCGGGATAGAAGATATCGCCGCGGTCTGCATGGACGCGCGGTATGCCTGCGAGGGACTGTTCTCGCATTTTGCCTGCTCCGACGAGACTGACGAGCGCGGTCTGGCTATCACCGAGACCCAGCTCTCAAGATTTAAGCATGCCGAATCCGAGCTTGCGCGCCGGGGCATAACATTTCCGCTGCGGCATATACGCAACAGCGCCGCAGCGCTTATCCATCCGGAAACCGCGCTCGACATGGCGCGCGCCGGAATCGTGCTTTATGGCCTGACTCCTGCCGACGGGCTCATGCCGCCGGTTGAACTGCGCCCTGTGATGGATTTCTGCACAACGGTCACGCATGTCCATACAATGTGCGCCGGCGAGTCGGTCAGCTACGGCGCAACCTTTACCGCCGAACGTGACATGCGCGTCGCAACGCTTGCGGTCGGTTACGCCGACGGTTATATACGCGCGTATGCGGGCGCGACTGTGCGGATTCGCGACATCGACTGCCCGATAATCGGCCGGATCTGCATGGATCAGTGTGTGTGCGACGTAAGCGCCGTGCCAAGCGTAAAAACTGGCGACGAAGCGCTGCTGTTCGGAGAGGGCAAATCTGTTGATGAGCTGGCACGTATCGCGGGCACAATTAACTATGAGTGCGTCTGCCTCATCGGCAAGCGTATACCGAGGATAGTGAACCGCAAATAGTGTCTGTGAACATATAAAATGTGTGCCGGGCTAACAAATTACCGTATAAGGTTACAATCCGGAATCAAAAAAGACCGCCGGTCCGCGGGTAGGACGGACTGGCGGCAGAGAGAGGGGGATACGGCTGAGATTCAGCCGTGGCTGATTGAAGCCATTAGGGCAGGAACAAGACATTTATAAAAATCATGACAGGAGGTCTTCGGATGCCACACGGACAAAACGGGCTGCGGCGGTTTCCCGTATTGGCCGATTCCAGGTGCAAAGTCAGGAGTACTTGTTTGACAGGCGCAGGTTGTCGGCAATCATAGCGATAAATTCGCTGTTTGTCGGTTTGCCGCGGCTGTTTTGGATTGTATAGCCGAAATATGAGTTGAGAGTTTCAATGTCACCGCGATCCCACGCAACTTCGATGGCGTGGCGGATAGCGCGTTCAACACGGGATGAGGTTGTCTGATATTTTTTTGCGACCGACGGATACAGAATTTTTGTCACGGAGTTTATAATGTTGTTGTCATCTATAGCCATCAGTATTGCAGTGCGCAGATACTGATAGCCTTTTATATGAGCCGGCACACCTATCTGATGGATAACCTTTGTGACCTGTGTTTCAAGGTCGCCCTTGCGTGACAGCGGATCCTGAATGGCACGCCTCGGGTTGCGCAACTCGCGGTTTGCGCAGATGCGCTGAATGCGCTCGCTCAGCGAATTATAATCAAACGGTTTTACCATGCAATATTCGGCACCGGCTTCAGTTGCTTCTGAGAATATATTCTGATTGTTAACGATAGAGATGATTATAAAAGAAGGCTCGAGATCTTTCCCAAAGTTCAGCGATTTCGTACCCCGCATAACCTGGATGCAGTCGAGCTTGGACAGCCAGGCGTCGGCAAGTACAATGTCAGGATGGCTTTTATCGATTCTGTAAAGCGCATCCTCTCCGTTGACGGCTTCTTCAACGTTTGTGTAGCCCATGCTGACAAGGTTTGTCTTACATGCACGTCTGAAATCCGCATTTTCGTCAGCGATAAGTATCTTAATTTTGCTGTTATCCATTCTTTCATCTCCGTTTTTTTATTCTGCAGCGCCCGCCGGATTACGCCCTGGAAAGGCATTTCCGGCACACGCTTTAATATCGTTGTACGTATGATACCATAAAATGGAAATATTTTCAATAGCTTCCTTAAAAAAATAATATACAAAATAATGTGGTTTGATATAAACAGGTTGCACAAAATATTGATTTTACATCGACTTATTGCGAGCGTGAATGAAAAATAATAACGGCGTAAAATAGATTTTTTTGTATGACTAAATGAATGTACCCAAGATTATGACGAAAGACTGAATAATCGCACGACTGCAAGGTAGACGCCCCGGCAAAAGTCGCGTGCCGTCGCCCGGGGACAGTTTGCGGCACTTGCAGTGGCGTTTTATCGTGTTTTGCATGGCTTCGTCGAAATATCAGCCGTGATAGTAGCAGTGGGAGTCAGTTGCGGTCGCTTCGGGTGATTTATTAATAAATGTAGTGACAATTGCCGGTGCGTTTTGGCAGATCGCCTGTCGGGTAATGCATGAGTTGCGGGATCCGGAGGCGAGACGGCAGAATAAGTGCCGGCTATAACAGCCGGCGAGTGATGCGTTGTAATTTTTACTGCAAATAATATCGTGTCGCCTTTTACCGCCTCATCGCCTTAAGCCTGCGCCGATACCTGCGTCTGTGGCAGCAGGCATGATTGCCGGAAACCATCGTAAACCGCTTGGATGTAAAATGAACATACCGCACTATTAATATATCTTTTGAAATTTAAACTAATTAATATCCTTTTGATATGATAAATTTCGAGGAAAAACGACATGAAAACTGCGGAAATATTTGTAATGCTTCCGTTTAGTGAAAGCGATCGCAGGCGGCTAGCCGAAGCAGCGCCCGGCTGCAGGATTATATACGGCACAGATCCCGCGCTGGGAGCGACAGCCGAAATAATAATCGGTCAGTATCCGGCGAACAGGCTCCGGGAGACAAAGAACCTGCGGCTGCTGCAGCTCAGTTTTGCCGGAGTGGAAAATTATGTGAAGCCGGGAGTGCTGCCGGAGCATGTGACGCTGACAAATGCTACCGGAGCTTACGGGCTTGCGATTTCAGAGTACATGGTCGGCGCCGTGTTTGCATTGAGCAAGAAACTGCATCTGTACCGCGACAACATGCATGACCATCGCTGGCTCGACCGCGGCGGGGTGAGCTCAATATACGGTTCTGTCGTCCTGACCGTGGGGCTGGGCGATATCGGCGGCGCGTTTGCAAAGCTGATGAAAGCATTAGGCAGCTACAACATCGGCGTGCGCCGCACCCGGACCGAAAAGCCGGATTATGTGGACGAACTTGTCACCGCGGACAAGCTGGACGAGGTTATACCGCGAGCAGATATAATCGCGCTTGCAATGCCCGGCGGTACGGCGACAGCCGGTACGATTTCGCGCGAGCGGATCGCTATGATGAAGCCTACGGCGTTTCTTATCAATGTAGGGCGGGGAAGCGCGGTTGATACGGAAGCACTGTGCGACGCGCTTGAATCCGGACGCTTAGGCGGCGCAGCGCTCGACGTCACCGATCCCGAACCGCTGCCGCCGGAGCACAGACTTTGGAGCTGCGAAAATGCGCTTATCACTCCGCATGTAGCGGGATATTACCACCATCCGGCGACCTTCGGCAAAATCGTGGATATTTGTATAGAAAACGTTGTAAATTATCTGAACGGTAAGCCTTTGCGCAACGTCGTAGACCCGTCCACGGGCTACGCAAGCGTGCGCTAGTGTGATGGCTCTCGGTTAGAGTGCGCAAAATGCGCTGATGACGACCCTCGGACTCGTCGGCGTTGCTCCATTTCAAGGGGCACATGCTGTACAAGCGTACTCTGATGTGCCGTCCCTCGGAAACATCGGAGTTGTCCCATGTCAGGGGATGCGGGCTGCGCAATGTGACGGGCGGCTGACAGCTTTTGTAATCACCGATAGCCTCAGAAATATAGTGAAAAAATACAGGTAGGTATGGCGCGCATAACAGCGCGCCTTTTTGTTAGTTACAGCCCGCAATCATGTCACAGGCTGCGGCGATAAGATCGCCTGTCGGAAGGTCGGCTGCGCCTGCAACAATAGTGCCGCAGCGGCTGACAGGCAAAAGGATCCGTGTTGCCCGGCTGCGGGCGATTGCAGACGCCATGCGCTCGGTCACCTCGCCGAGCATAGAATCGGCAAGCACGATGCCCAGCGGGCCGATTATATAGTCCGCGTCGGCAGAGCAGACTACGACGGGATTTTCACCCGTAGCGCCATGGTCAGCGCCGGCTTTCAGCATGTTAGCGGTAGCAATACTGTTTGTTCCGATGGCGGTAATCTCGGCTTGGGGCAATTTTTCTTTTAAATATTCTATAATTCGACAGCCTATGCGGCCGCCTTGTCCGTCTATTACAAGTATTTTCATTAGTTTACCCGGTGCAGATTTGACTTGCGAGTTTACAACTTTCATAATTATATATCTAATGTAAAGATTTGTCAATATATTTTCGAGCACAATTTTGCAAATACGGCATAAAATGTTAAAAAATTATACTGCCGGGGTGATTTTTTAGTGTTTGGTGAAAATGAAAGAGAACCGGTGCAAGAAGCTGAATTAGTTGAAGAGATCAACATGGTAAATACCGGCTCGCTTATCGTTTTTGTGCTCGGCGCAGGAGGCGCGCTGCCTATATCCGGAGCGAGAGTTACAATCTACAACGCAGGCGATTTAGGCGGCGAACCGGTTGCGCAACTGATATCAGGCGAAAACGGTAAAACCGAAGTCATATATCTTCCAACGCCGCAGGTGCCATTGACGGATCTGCCCGAACGCAGACCGGGCATTTTCGCCCTGTATGATATCCTGGTTGAGCTGGAGGGCTATTACAATATCATAAGCCGAAACATACCTGTATATCCGCAGGTTTTATCAATACAGCCGATTTACATGGTCCCGATGACGAGGATTGCACAACCGAACAGTATATACATGTTTCCGGGCGGAATCTGATAAGGGGGCGGATGCAATGGAAAACACTTTAGTAATACCCGACCAAATCACTGTTCATACAGGACCGCCCGACTCACCTGATCTGAACTACACTTTGCCTTTTACCGATTACATAAAGTATGTCGTTTCACGCATTGTTTCGCCGCTCTGGCCGGAGGGCGCGATACGCGCCGTCATATACGCGGCGCAGACCTTTGCGCTGCGCAGGTATACCGATGCTTATTACAGGTCGAAGGGATATGATTTCGACATAACAGGCGATGCGGACTATGACCAGCCATTCGACCCGTACGGATGTGTATTTCATAATTTAAACCGATATGTTGATGAAATGGCGGATGCATATATCTCAAAATCCGGCACAGGCGAGCCGGTTGCACTTGCTGTGTCGTCATCAGACGGTCAGTATTGGGTATACAAAGATACCGAAGGCAAAGGCGAGCTTACAATGGAGGTTGCGTGCCGGCTCGCATCAGAGGGGCAATCAGCGCTGGAGATACTGCGCGCGGTATTCGGCGACACTACATTGGCACATGGCAACACGCCGGACATCAATATCGGAGTGTCCGAATGCCAGCAGCTTGCGCTTGGCGACAGGGGATGCGCGGTTTCGGATTTGCAGCGCCGCCTTAACCTGATTTCCACGTCGTTTCCGAATATACCGAAGATAAATCCTGCCGACGGTTTTTACGGACCCGGCACCGAAGCTGCGGTACGCGAGTTCCAGCGCACATTTGAGCTGGTTGACGACGGCATAGCAGGCTGTGCAACGCGGCGCAGAATCAGATTTGTATATGAGACTGTGCGCAATATGCTGTATCTTTTGAACCTCAAAAACATGGCTATTCCGGCGTTGCAGGATAAACGAGGACGCATGCTGACCGAAGGCGACACCGGCGACGCTGTGAGCATTGCGCAGAAGCTGCTTAATATCGCGTCATTATATACACGCACCGTCAAGCCGGTCAAGGTTTGCGGTGTATATGACAGACAGACCACGGAATCGGTAGTCGACTTACAGCGCACATTCAAACTGCCTCCATCCGGAGACATAGACACCGAAACGTATAACCTGCTATACAGCCTGCATAATGCCGCATTGCAATTGAGAGACGGTACCGAATTTGCGACTTTAACGGAACCATTTGGCAACCGGGAGCTGAGGCTCGGCTCATGCGGAGATGACGTGGTCAGGCTTCAGACATATCTCAACTGTGTCGCGGATTTATATACCGATTCCATCAGTCAGATCAGAGTTACCGGGGTATTCGACGTGGCAACTTTTTCGGCAGTTACGGCGCTTCAGCGCATTTATGGTTTGCCGCAGACCGGCAAGGTTGCAGAGGATGACTGGGATATGATTGCCGGGCTGTATAACGATTGCGCGGCTGCGAGGTATCTTGCGACCGGACAGTATCCCGGTTATATGCTTGAGCGCGAACGGAGCAGGGAGGTGCGGTATTAGTGCGCGCAGATACCTCAAACTTCAGTACCGCCGTGCGTCAGGTGCAGTTGTGGCTGCAGTTTTTGTCGCGTATAAACCCTGTAATAACAAGTGTAAATCAGGACGGAGTGTTCGGACCTGATACCGAGCGGGCAGTCAGGCAGTTCCAGCTTTACTATGGTATACCCCCGACCGGAACAGTTGATTTAAACACATGGAAAAAGATTAAAGAAGAATATAACTCCGCAAGAAAAAAATACAATAACATGCAAAATAATATAAAAACATAAGAATGAGTCAGCGCAAGTGAGCTAATTTAATCTAACCGTCCGTAATCGCGGGCGGTTTTTGTATTTTGACCTTTGTTGACTTTGATTTTGTTTGACCTTTCGTATATAATTATTCTCGCAAAGTCAGAGAAGGTCAAAAACATCCGGGAGGTGACGGAAAAATGATTCTGACTGACGAGATAGCAAGATTCATCGAGAATATGCTTGCCGAGGCCGGCGGATGCATTGAAATCTGCCGCAACGATTTGGCGGGTAAAATTGGCTGCGTGCCGAGTCAGATAAATTACGTGATAACCTCACGTTTTACGCCCGACAGAGGATATGTGATTGAAAGCCGCAGAGGCGGCGGAGGATACATCCGCATAATAAAGAAGCAGTTTCATAAGAACGAATATCTTATGCACTTCATACAGGCGGTAGGAAACGAGATCAGTGCCGAAAACGCGGCGGTATTCATCGGAAACCTTGAGGGTCACGGTGTCGTTACTCCGCGTGAGGCAGCAATTATAGCAGCTGCGGCGTCATCGGTTGACACCAACGCCAAAAGGGCTGCGCTGCTCAAAAATATTGCAGTCACACTGATATCATAAAACACGCGGACTGCGGATAAACGTCATGCAGTTTGCCGATAATTAAGTTAATATTTAAATGGATTATAAAGGGGTTGTGCAAACATGCTGTGTCAGAAATGCAAACAAAAACAGGCAAATGTTTTTTATAAAAAGAGCATAAACGGAAAGACCACGCAGCTCGCCCTTTGCGAGAACTGCGCAGCGGAGAGCGGCATCGGGTTTGATTTTGGGTTCGGCAAATCATTTATGCCCGGTTTGTTCGGCAGCCTGTTCGGAGCATTGTCGGCGGGCGAGACGGATTTTCTGGGCAATACCGGAAGTTACACGGAAAAACAATGTTCAATGTGCGGCACGGCATTTTCTGATATTACACACAGCGGCAAGGTCGGCTGTGCGAAATGCTATGAAACCTTCGCGCCGGAGCTTTCCGGCACACTTGAGGGAATTCACGGCAACGTTAAACATATCGGCCGCAGGCCCAAAAAACGCGCTTGACCGTACGCGGCTGTATAGTCATAGAATACGGAGGTTTGAGTATATTATGGCATGGTATAATACATCCGGTCCCGAAAGCGACGTTGTTATAAGCTCGCGCATCAGATTTGCGCGCAATCTGGCCGGTTATCCGTTTACATCGAGGCTTAACGAGCAGTCGGCACGCAATGTAATCATAGATGTTACAGCGGCACTGACCGGAGGCGATAAACGGTATAAAATTATAGACTTCTCGCAGCTCGCCCCGTCAGAGGCTCGGTCGTATGTTGAAAATCACAGCGTCAGCCCCGAATTCATCGACAGCAGGCTGCCCCGTGCGCTCATTACCGACGCTGATGAAGGTGTCGCGGTGATGATATGCGAGGAGGATCACATCAGGCTGCAGGTATTGCGTCCGGGTTTTGCACTTCGCGAGGCTTATGACAAAGCCTGTGAGCTTGACGACCGGCTGAGCATGGGTGTTGACATCGCGTGGGACGAAAATCTCGGCTATCTCACGCATTGTCCGACCAACCTTGGCACCGGCATGCGCGCCTCGGTTATGATGTTTTTGCCTGCCATGACGCTGAACAAGCAGATCGGCGCGCTGGCAGCTTCGCTGGGCAAGCTTGGTCTGACGATGCGCGGCCTGTACGGCGAAGGAAGCGAGGCAGACGGGTTTATGTATCAGATATCTAACCAGGTCACACTCGGCATTACGGAGGAAAACACGCTTAAAAAGCTGTCCGATGTCGTGTCGCAGATAATCAGCCGCGAGCGCCAGCTCCGTGCATCTATGATGAGCGATGCTCCCGACCGCATCACCGACACCGTTATGCGTTCTGTAGGCGCATTGCGCTATGCACATATGATGTCGAGCGAGGAATTTCTGCGCCACTTCGCCTATGTGCGGCTGGGAATCTCGCTGGGCATTGTTAAGGATATAACATATGAAAAGCTGGGCAACCTGCTTGTTGATGCATTGCCGGCAACGCTGACGCTGCGCGCCGGCCACGAGCTGAGCACGACCGATCGCGACCTTGTACGCGCTAAGTATGTACGAGAGAACATTTAACGCAATGCGCCGTGCCGGGCACTGCGCCGGAGAAACAAATAATCATTATAGAAGGTGAATAAACATGGGAGAGAAGTTTTTCACACAGTCGGCGCAGAATGCGCTGAACAAGTCACTTTATATCGCAAGAGAGCTGGGCCATACCTATATCGGCTCCGAACATATCCTGCTGGGGCTGCTGTCAATTGAAAACAGCGTCGCGGCAAAGCTGATGGGTCTGCGCGGAATTACGGAAGCGCGCACCCGCGAGCTTGTAATACAGTCGGTCGGTATGGGCGAGCCGACAAACGTCAGCCCGGAGGACCGCACTCCGCGCACCAAGCGAATTATAGAAATCGCATCGTATCAGGCGCTCAAGTTCGGCCACAACTATATCGGCACGGAACATATCCTGCTGGCGCTGCTGACCGAAACCGACTGCGTGGGTGTAAAGCTGATTGCGGCGCAGGGCGTAAATCCGGCAGAGCTTCAGTCCGACGTGCTGAGTTTCTTCCGCGGTGCGACAGGCGATGACACACCCGATCTGTCAATCGGTACCGCGTCCCAGACGATGGGATCCGCCGGCGGATCGGGTTTCCCCGGAATGTTCGGCGCGTCAAAGCAGTCCGTACAGACAGGCGCGACTAACACTCCGCTGCTCAAGCAATACGGGCGCGACCTGACCGAACTTGCGGCGGCGGGCAAGCTCGACCCGATCATAGGCCGAGACAACGAAACCGAGCGCGTCATACAGATACTCTCGCGCCGCACCAAGAACAACCCTTGTCTGATCGGCGAGCCGGGCGTGGGTAAAACCGCAGTCGTAGAGGGGCTTGCGCAGCGCATCATCGACGGGAATGTGCCCGAAACGCTGTCCGGACGCCGCATTGTGACGCTTGACATCTCGGGAATGCTTGCCGGCTCAAAATACCGTGGTGAGTTTGAGGAGCGCATGAAGGGCGTTATGGCCGAGGTTGCAAAGAACCCGGGTATAATCCTTTTCATAGACGAGATCCACAACATCATCGGTGCGGGTGCGGCGGAAGGCGCCGTCGATGCTGCCAACATCCTCAAGCCGGCGCTTGCGCGCGGCGAGATACAGGTCATCGGCGCTACGACAATAGAGGAATACCGCAAGCACATAGAAAAGGATGCCGCGCTTGAACGCCGCTTCCAGTCCGTGATGGTGGGCGAGCCTTCGCCCTCGGAAGCGGAGCAGATACTGTTCGGTTTGCGTGATAAATACGAGGCGCACCACAAGCTGAAAATCAGCGACGAAGCCATCCGTGCGGCAGTGAAACTATCGGTCCGCTATATCGGTGACCGCTATCTGCCCGACAAGGCGATAGACTTAATCGACGAGGCGGCGTCGCGCCTGCGCATAAAGAGCCGCACCGCGCCGCCCGACCTGAAAGCGCTGGAGGATAAGCTCCGCTCGATCACAGCTGAGAAGGAAGCCGCAATAAAGGCACAGGACTTCGAGCGCGCGGCCGCAGTTCGCAACGAGGAGAAAAAGCTCGCCGAAGCGCTTGAAAAGGCAAAGGCTGACTGGCTGACCTCGCATGACGACAAAAACATCATCGTGGGCGAGGACGACATTGCGGACATTGTCACCGCATGGACGGGAATTCCCGTAAAAAAACTGGCGCAGGAGGAATCGCAGAGACTGCTCTACCTCGACGAGATACTCAAAAAGAGGGTTATCGACCAGGACGAAGCAGTCAACGCCGTGGCTCGCGCTATCAGGCGCGGGCGCGTGGGACTCAAGGATCCACGCCGCCCGATGGGCAGCTTCATCTTCCTCGGTCCCACAGGCGTGGGAAAAACGGAGCTTTCAAAAGCGCTTGCTGAGGTTCTGTTCGGAAGCGAAAACGCGTTGATACGCATTGACATGTCCGAATACATGGAGAAGCACAGCGTATCCAAGATGATCGGCTCGCCACCCGGCTATGTCGGCTACGACGAGGGAGGACAGTTGACCGAAAAGATACGCCGCCATCCGTATTCGGTGGTGCTGTTCGATGAAATTGAGAAAGCTCACCCCGACGTTTTCAACATCATGCTGCAAATTCTTGAGGACGGCATACTCACCGACGCGCAGGGCAGGCGAGTGGACTTCAAGAATACCGTCATAATCATGACGTCCAACGTCGGCGCTCAGAATATCACGGGCAAACGCACTTCAATAGGCTTCTACTCCGGTGCAGACGAGCGCGCCGCCGACCACGAACGCATTAAAACGGCTGTGATGAGCCAGCTTAAGGAGACATTTAAGCCTGAGTTTTTGAACCGTGTCGACGAGATTATCGTGTTCAACAAGCTCACCGAAGAGGATATAAGGAAAATCGCGCGCATCATGCTCGACGACGTTGCAAAACGCATCGCCGGCATGGGTGTGACGATAACATTCACCGACGAGCTTGTGGATATGCTGGCGAAAGAGGGCATGGACGAAATTTACGGCGCGCGCCCGCTCCGCCGCGAGATACAGCGCAAGGTGGAGGACACCTTTGCATCCGAGATGCTGGAGGGCAAATTCACCGCCGGCGATATGGTCGAGGCGGGTCTGGGCAGCGACGGCAAGCCTGTATTCACCAAAGTTGCAGCAACGTCGGTGACAAATATAGAGCAGGAAAAGGGCACGGAGAATGAGAGCGGCAGCCAAACTGTTACTGACTGAAAAGCAATAATATAACGCATACCGGGAATTATCCTGAAAAAATGGTTCCCGGTATGCGTTTTTTGCATCAAACAGGGATATTCGCGGTGTAACGGTAAACCGGGCACATAGAAGATGTTACTCCGGTCAGTTAGCATGTGCCATCAGGTCTACATGGTTTCGCCGCTGTTAATCTTAAGATGCGGAATAATTGCTGTAGATTGCGCCCGCTGAATAGCGGCTTTCACCTCACAACAGTTATAACCATCCTCCCGCTGCGGGAGGTGCCGCCAAGCTCTTTTACAAAGGCGCGTCCCATGCCGCGCAATGTGAGTCTGTCGCCCTCGGAAACAGTTGCGTCAGGCTTTTCGCACAGGCGGTTGTTTACATATACCAGCCCGCGCTCGATAGCTTCTGCGGCTTTGCCGCGTGCCAGCGAGAAAGCCACGCCGACAACCGCGTCGAGTCTGGGCGACGCAACGGTGTCGCGCAGCTCGCGCACTGCCGTTGGCGGCGGCGCAAGCTCCGACAGCGGCAACTCGGCGCAGTCGAGCGGCGCGCGTCCTGCTTTGGTCAGGTCACGGAGCGCAAGCGGCAGGGAATCGCGCAGAATTATGATGTCCGCATACCCGTCCGCGACAAGTATGTCGCCGATGACTTCGCGTTTGAAACCCAGCCCCATCAGCGAGCCGAGATAATCGCGGTGTATCAGCACGTCTGTCGAGCGCACCACGGCGCGCAATGCCGCTACGGGGCACTCGCCGGGATTTTCGGCAAAATACGCTACGGGATCGGTTATATAATCAGGGCAAAAGCATAAAAGCTGCCGCTCAGCGTCGGGATATCCGCCGAAAAAATAAGCGCCTTTGATTTTTTCGCGACGCAGCCAATCGCCCAATACCGATTGCTGCGCAAGGTCGAGAAACGGTGTGTATGTCAGTATATAGTCGTCGGCGCAGGCGCGGTATTTGTCCGCCGCGCGGTTTATGAGCAGGCGGGTTTCGTCCATGTGTTAATCTCTCCCGTATTCGTGCGCCAGATTGCGGGGGGACGCCTGCTCCAGCCCATCGTAGCTGCGCTGCCTGAGCACCTCGTATACGGCAACAGCGACCGAGTTTGACAGGTTGAGGCTGCGCAGCGACTCGCGCATGGGTATGCGTGCGCAGCGGTCGTAGTTTTCGGCAAGCAGCTCCTCCGGCAGACCGCGCGTTTCCTTGCCGAACACCAGAAATACACGCTTCGGGTAGATTATGTCCGAATGCGCGCGTGGGCCTTTGGTCGTGAAAAAGTACATCTCCTCGTCAGAATTCAGGCTGAGAAATTCGGCCAGGTTTTCGTAGTATGTTATGTCCAGCTTGTCCCAATAGTCAAGCCCGGCGCGCTTGAGCCTGCTGTTGTCGACGGTGAATCCCATCGGTTTGACAAGGTGGAGCGACGCTCCGATTGCGGCGCAGGTGCGCGCGATGTTTCCCGTGTTCTGCGGAATCTCCGGTTCCACAAGCACTATGTTGATATCGTTTTTGGTTTGCATGGCAATATTGTAGCGCCGGCACACCGTTTTTTCAAGAGATTATACAATATTTACAGAATATTATCATATGACCGGGCAAATAGAGTTATAATCAATAAGTTAAGAGCAATATTCGGATTACAAAAAATAACCAAAGGACAGATTCGCAATGGGTCTTATTGATAAAATTATCGGCACCTACAGTGAACGGCAGATACGCAAGATAACTCGCACTGTCAACATAATCGAGGAGCTGGGCGAAACATATAAGAAAATGAGCGACGCCGAGCTGCGCGCCATGACGCCGAAGCTGAAGGCAAGGCTCGCAGCAGGCGAGACGCTTGACGACATTCTGCCCGACGCGTTCGCGCTTGTCCGTGAAGCAGACGAGCGCGTGCTTGGCAAGCGCCCGTTCCGCGTGCAGCTGATGGGCGGCATAATACTGCATCAGGGCCGCATCGCCGAGATGAAGACGGGCGAAGGAAAAACGCTTGTCGCCACGCTGCCCGCGTACCTCAACGCGCTGACAGGCCGCGGCGTGCATATCGTCACGGTCAACGAATACCTGGCACGTCTGGGCGCGGAGGAGAACGGGCGCGTATACGATTTCCTCGGGCTTACCACCGGGCTTATTATCCACCAGCAGACCAAAGAAGAAAAACAGCAGGCTTACGCCTGTGATATTACGTATGGCACCAACAACGAGATGGGTTTCGATTACCTGCGCGATAACATGGTAATCTATAAAGAGCAGGTAACGCAGCGTGGTCATCATTATGCCATCGTGGACGAGGTCGACTCCATCCTCATCGACGAGGCGCGCACCCCGCTTATTATATCCGGCGAGGGCGAGGAATCGACCGAGCTATACGAACAGGCTGACCGGCTGGTGCGCACCATGCGCCAGTACCGCATCAAGGAAATGGACGCCAAAGAGTCTTACGATGACATCGACGCCGACTATATAGTCGATGAAAAGAAGAGAACCACCGTGCTTACCGCCTCGGGCATAGCGAAAGCCGAGAAATACTTCGGGCTGTCTAATTTATCCGACCCCGAAAACTCCACGATCAATCATCACATCCAGCAGGCGCTCAAAGCGCACGGCATAATGCATATCGACGAGGATTACGTTATCAAAGACAACGAGGTCATCATCGTCGATACGTTCACCGGCCGCCTTATGCCGGGCAGGCGCTACTCCGACGGCCTGCATCAGGCGATTGAGGCAAAAGAGCGCGTTCAGATACAAAAAGAAAACCGTACGCTTGCGACGATTACATTCCAGAACTATTTCCGCATGTACGAGAAGCTCTCGGGCATGACGGGTACGGCGCTGACCGAGGAAATGGAGTTCCGCGAGATATACGGGCTCGATGTTGTGGAAATACCCACAAACAAACCGATGATCCGCATCGACCACCACGACGCCGTTTACAAGACCCGCCGCGGCAAGCTGCGCGCTATTATCGAGCAGATTAAAGAGTGCCACCAAAAGGGACAGCCGGTGCTTGTCGGTACGGTGTCGGTCGAAAAGTCCGAGGAACTTTCCAAAATGCTCAAGCTCGAGGGCATACCGCACAACGTGCTGAACGCAAAGTACCATGAAAAAGAGGCTGAGATCGTCGCCGGAGCCGGCCGGCTGGGCCAGGTCACGATTTCAACGAACATGGCCGGACGCGGTACGGACATAATGCTGGGCGGCAACCCGGAATTCATGGCGCGTCAGGAAATGAAGAAGATGGGTTACGACGAAGAGGTCATCATTCTGGCGATGGGCTCGTCGGAATCGGTTCCTCAGGAGG
>JAPXNL010000012.1:21775-28349 GCA_033808535.1 Clostridia bacterium | reverse complement strand
CGATATAGCAGAGCTGGTGTGCGAGGTCGTTCGTTCGGTGCGCGACGAGGATTACAGCGACTTTGAGGAGATAGCACAAGCCGACCGTGCTTTCCGCGAACAAACGCTGGAGCTGGCACGCGCCGGATTTTAACCGGTTAAAATTATCCGGAATACGATTAGAGGTGTTTTGCAATTTACATCCTGTTTGCCATACTGATTTTCGGCATGTTTATTATCGTGCACGAGCTGGGGCACTATCTGTCCGCACGCTTTTTCAAGGTGTCAATCCGCGAATTTGCGATCGGAATGGGTCCCAGGCTGCTGACACACAGGTCCAAAAAGACAGGTATAGACTATGCGCTCAGACTGTTTCCGTTCGGCGGTTTTGTCAGCATGGTCGGGGAGGACGAGGAAAGCGACGATCCGGGCGCATTAAATAAAAAACCTATCTGGCAGCGCTTTATAATACTGGCATCCGGTTCGCTTATGAACCTCCTGCTCGGAATAATAGTCATGTGCATGCTTGTCGCAGCCACACCCTCGCTCGGATCGACGACAATTCTGCGGTTTGCGGAAGAAGGCGCAATGTCAGATATGTCCGGCCTGCAGGTAGGGGATAAAATTTTAAAGATCGGCGACACCAGAGTGCATACTTCGTATGAGGTAATCTACGAAGTTATGCGCAACGGCATTGAGCCGCTCGACATAACAGTAAAGCGTGACGGCGAAACAGTGGTGGTAGAGGATGTAATTTTCCCGACATTAGTTGAGGAAGGCGTGACCTTCGGCGAAGTCGACTTTGTTGTTGCAGCAGAGCCGAAAACACCGTTTGCGGTTATCCGCCATTCGTTTTACCAGTCGACGGCGACGGTTAAACTTATCTGGGAGTCGCTGTTCGATTTTATGACCGGACGGTACGGTGTTGATCAGATCTCAGGCCCGGTCGGAGTCACAAATGCCATAGGCGAGGCGGCAAAAGCCGGCGCATATAACCTGCTGTACCTTTGCGTGCTTATCTCCATGAACCTGGGCATCTTTAATCTGTTGCCCCTGCCGGCACTCGACGGCGGCCGCCTGGTGTTTCTTATAATGGAGAAAATCCGCGGCAAACCTATAAAACCCGAGTACGAGGGCTATGTCCATTTTGCCGGCATCGTTCTTCTGATGCTCGCAATGGTGTTTATAACTTATAAGGACATTATGAAGCTGTTTGCGGATTAGCAGGCAGTATGAACGGGAAGTGCTGCTATCTTGCGTTTCCCGGGAGCGGTGGAAATGATTGAAAGACGAAAATCCCTGCCAATACGCGTCGGCGGGCTGACAGTCGGCGGAGACGCGCCGGTCAGCGTGCAGTCGATGACAAACACCCGCACGTCTGATATTGAAGCAACGCTTGCACAGCTGCGCACGCTTGAGGCAGCCGGCTGCGATATAGTGCGTGTCACAGTGCCCGACGAGGAGTCGGCGCGCGCGATTTACAATTACAAATTGGCGGGACTAAAAATGCCTGTCGTCGCTGATATCCATTTCAGTGCAAGGCTTGCGGTGCTCGCGGCGGAAGCCGGCGCGGATAAAATCCGCATCAACCCCGGCAACATCGGCGACGACGACAAAGTGAAACTCGTCACCGACGCCTGCCGCGCGAGGGGCATACCCATCCGCATCGGCGTCAACAGCGGTTCGCTTGAAAAGCATATACTCGCGAAATACAGCCATCCCACGCCCGAAGCGCTGGCGGAAAGCGCCGCCTATCACATCGCACTGCTTGAAAAGCTCGATTTCACCGACATCATCGTCGCGGTCAAATCATCGTCGGTGGCAGACACAATTGCCGCCAACCGGCTTGTGGCAGAGTGCTGCAAATATCCGCTTCATCTCGGCGTGACCGAGGCGGGCAGCGACGCGCGCGGCACGATTAAATCCGCGATTGGCATCGGCGCGCTGCTCTGCGACGGCATCGGCGACACGATTCGCGTATCACTGACCGCCGACCCGGTGCTCGAGATCAAACGCGGGCGCGAAATTCTCGCCGCGCTCGGTCTGAACGCGGGCGGAGTGGAGGTTATATCATGCCCGACCTGCGGCCGCACGGATATTGACCTGATTGGCACAGTCGAACGGCTTGAGCGCGCAATCAAAGAAAAATACGCCGGTCGCACACTGTCGCGCAGGTATACAGTCGCGGTTATGGGCTGTGCGGTCAACGGTCCGGGCGAGGCGCGCGAGGCGGATTTCGGCGTCGCGGGCGGCAAGGGCGAGGCTTTGCTGTTCAAATACGGCAAGCCGATGCGCAAGCTGCCGGAGGAAGAGATAATTCCGGCGCTGCTTTCCGAGATTGAAAACGCTGAAAACAACGCACGCTGAAAACAGTGCAGCCATAATTAGCACGAAGGCTGATGCAAAAAACCGGAGTGAAAAATGACAGACAAAACACTTGCACAACAATTCAAACGCTACAACCCTCGCCCCGAATTTGTAGAGCTGATGAATGCGGGGCGCATAATCAATATACTTGCCGAAAAGGAGCGCCGACTGGTGGAAGTCAGCGCTTTTTTCGAATCGGTGCGCCCGAAATCGGAGCTTTACGCACTTGAGGAGGAGCTGCGCGCCATATACGACCTGCGCTCGCTGCGGATTTTGCCGCGGTATCCGTCGGAGCTTTTCGGTTATGACGTGATTCGTGAGATCCTGACCGAAGCAGAGCGGGTCGGAGCGGTGTCGCGCGGCTTTTTTGACCATGCAAAATTCATGCTCAGCCGCGACAGTATAACTCCGGACGGCTCGGAGAAAATCGAGCTTTTTATTGATATACCGTTTTCTGACGGCGGTGTCGGACTGCTGTACGACGCGCACACGCCCGAAATAATAGCAGCTATAATTAACAGCGAGTTCGGGCTGCGCGTTAACGTGACAGTCCAGCGCGATGAAGGGTATACGCCCGACTACGACGAATACAGCCGCGAGCAGCTTGCTATGCTTGCATCGCAGGCAGTATTCAGACTGCCACCGGAAACAGAAAATGGCAACGGTGACAATGGAAAAAGCGTCGTAACAGGTCCGCCGGAGATGAAGCTGCCTTCAATGCATGCAGAGGCGACCGAGCCGGTGGCAATAACCGACACGATTTATAAAATCGGCAACCTGACCTTTGATATTAGCGATCCGGAGCCGGTTCTGGGTGAGCTGTTTGCAATTAACCCCACACCGCTTCGCAATATGCAAAAACCGGAGCGCAGTGTTGTCGTGCTGGGCGAGGTATTTGAATGCGAGGTCAAAGTAAATAAACGCGGGGATCGAATAATCGTAACGTTTTCGATAACCGATTATGACGCTTCGGCAGGCGTTAAGTGGATAATAAAGGCAGATGAAGATAACGGCAGTTCGGAGTCGATATCTGTCGGAAGTGTACTTGCAATACGCGGCAATCTCAAGCCGGATGATTTTGATGGTGAGTTGATACTGACGCCAAATGCGATTTCAAAGATAGCGAAAATCGAGCGCAGCGACGACATGGACAACCTGCCCGACGGCATAATTCCCGCTGATCTGCCTGACGACGCGCCACGCAAGCGGGTTGAGCTGCACCTGCACACCCAAATGTCGGCGATGGACGCGATTATACCGCCGGATAAAGCGGTGGCGATAGCAAAACGATGGGGTCATCGCGCGGTCGCAATCACCGACCACGGCAACGTTCAGGGTTTCCAGAAAGCGATGGAAGCGGCGGAAAAGCTGGGACAGAAGGTCATATGGGGCACAGAGGCGTATTATGTCAACGATACGGCGCGCGCAGTGTTCGGCAGTGCCAATATGCCGTTCAGCGGCGACTTTATAGTGTTCGACATAGAAACAACCGGCCTTTCGTCGCTGAAAAACCACATCACTGAGATCGGCGCGGTGCGTATATCCGGAGGCGAGGTAAAGGATGTTTTCGGCACCTATGTCAATCCGGGCGAGCACATACCAGAAAGCATTACAAATCTGACGGGCATCACCGACGAGATGGTCGCAGATGCTCCATCGGAGGCACAAGCGGTGCACGCTTTCCTCGATTTCGCAGACGGCGGAATACTCGTGGCGCACAATGCCTCGTTTGACATCGGCTTTATCAGCCGCGTCGCCGAAAGGGAAGGATATGCTTTCCCGAATACATATGTCGACACCGTCGCGATGTCGCGCTATGTCAACCCGGAGCTGCAGCGGCACAGGCTGGATTCGCTCGCCGAATACTACGGGCTGGGCGATTTCAACCACCACCGCGCATCCGACGACGCGACGGTGCTTGCTAAAATTTTTCTTGCCATGGCGGAAAAGCTGCGCGCGGAGGGCATTGCAGACCTTGCGCAGATGTCCGCAGCCATGGCGGAGAGCGCCGACCCGCTGATGCTGCGCCCCTACCACATTATTATTCTGGCGAAAAACCTGACCGGGCTGAAAAATCTGTATAAGCTGATTTCCTACGGATATTTGCACTGCTTCAGGCGTTACCCGCGCATCACGAAGTCGGTGTTAAACCACCACCGCGAGGGGCTGATAATCGGCTCCGCCTGCTCCGAGGGAGAACTGTTCTCCGCGCTGCTCGATAATAAAACAGACTCCGAAATTGAAGAAATCGCATCGCTGTATGACTATTTTGAGATTCAGCCGCTTTGCAACAACCGATATCTGATCGACGAGGGCAAGGTCGGCGGTCGCGACGGCCTGATTGAACTGAACAAGCGCATAATAGCGCTGGGTGAAAAACTCGGCAAGCCGGTCGTTGCGACCTGCGACGCGCATTTTGCCGAAAAATACGAGGAAATCTACCGCCAGATACTGCTGTCGGGTATGAAATTTGCCGACGCCGACCGCGAAGTAGGAATATACATGCGCACGACGCGCGAGATGCTTGCGGAGTTTGACTATCTGTCGCCCAAAAAAGCATGGGAAGTGGTGGTTGCAAATCCTAACAAAATCGCCGACATGGTGGAGGACGGCATACGCCCGTTCCCGAAGGGCACATTCACACCGCAGATGGAGGGCGCGGACGAAGAACTGCAGACACTTTGCTACACGCGCGCAAAGAAAATATACGGCGACCCGCTGCCCGAGACAGTGTCGGTCAGGCTCGAACGCGAGCTTTCGTCGATTATAAAGAACGGTTTCTCGGTGCTTTACATAATCGCGCAGAAACTTGTGGCGTACAGTGAAAGCCAGGGCTATCTCGTGGGATCGCGGGGCTCCGTCGGCTCGTCGGCGGTCGCGTTTTTCGCGGGAATATCGGAGGTCAACCCTCTGCCTCCGCATTATGTGTGCCTGAAATGCAAATACAGCAACTTTTCAAACGAGGCAAACACCGGCTCGGGCTTTGACCTGCCGAATAAAACCTGCCCGGTATGCGGTGCTGAGCTATACGGCGACGGGCACGATATACCATTTGAGACGTTTCTGGGTTTTTACGGCGAAAAATCGCCGGATATAGACCTCAACTTCAGCGGAGAGGTGCAGAGCAGGGTACATAAATACACCGAAGAACTGTTCGGCGCGGAAAACGTTTTCCGTGCAGGAACAATCGGCGCACTTGCTTCAAAAACCGCATATGGCTTTGTTATGAAATACCTTGAAGGCAAGGGTCTGAATCTGTCAAAGGCAGAGGTGAACCGGCTCGTGTCGAGCTGCGTGGGCGTGAAGCGCACGACAGGGCAGCATCCGGGCGGCATAGTCGTTGTCCCGCGTGACCGCGAAATATACGACTTCACTCCGATACAGCATCCGGCCGACGACCCGCACTCCGACATAATCACTACGCATTTCACGTTTGAATATCTGCACGACACACTTCTCAAGCTCGACGAGCTGGGACACGATGTGCCGACCAAGTACAAGTGGATGGAGAAATTCACGGGCGTGCCGGTCACGAGCGTCCCAATGAACGACCCAAGGGTATACGAGCTGTTCCTGTCAACCAAACCGCTGGGCATCAGACCCGAGGATATCGGCGGCATAAAGCTGGGCACACTCGGACTCCCTGAGATGGGCACCTCATTTGTGCTGCCGGTGCTTGAGGAGGCAAAACCGAGGACATTTGCCGACCTGATGCAGATAATGGGACTGACACACGGCACCGACGTATGGAGCGGCAACGCACAGGAATTGATACGAAACGGCACCTGCACGATTTCGGAGGTTATCGGCACGCGCGACGGCATTATGATAACGCTTATGAAATACGGGCTTTCTTCAAGCGACGCGTTTAATATAATGGAGTTCGTGCGCAAAAACAAAAAGGGCCTGCCGCTCAAGCCTGAGATGCTCGCGGCGCTGAAAGAGCATAATGTGCCGCAGTGGTATATCGATTCTCTTGGCAAGATTAAATACATGTTTCCGAAAGCGCACGCCGCAGCTTATGCGATGAGCTCAATACGCCTGGGCTGGTACAAGGTATACCGTCCGCTCGAGTTTTATGCGGCGATGTTCACCGTCGCGCCCGGCGGGTTCGAAGCTCAGATCGTAATGCGCGGCAAGCAGGAGGTCATGCGCATTTTAAGTGAGCTGAACAAAAAAGGCATGGACATCACTCAAAAGGAAGCAGCAATGATTACGACGCTCCAGC
>JAPXNL010000012.1:0-21765 GCA_033808535.1 Clostridia bacterium | reverse complement strand
AGGGCTTAAGTTCCTGCCGGTCAGCCTGAAAAAGTCGGACGCGTTTGTGTTCAAGCCCGAGGATGGGAAGATTCGCCTTCCGTTCTCGTCGCTTGCAGGTGTGGGCGAAACCGCCGCGCGCAATATTGCCGAAGTCATGGCAAATGAGGAGATATACTCGATTGAAGACCTGCGTATCCGAGCAGGGCTGTCGAAACCGGTCGTCGATGTGCTTGCCGAAAACGGCGTGCTCGATGGTCTGAGCGAGACAAACCAGCTGTCACTGTTTTAGTCGTAAAGTGAAAAATCCAGCTGCCTGATTGCGGAGAAAAACACATATCGACTACTGACAACGGCGGTCAATGTAAAATGAACACCGCAACAGTTTTATGACGGCGGCGGGAACAATATCGCCTGCTGACAACGGAAGCTAACGTAGATTAAATAACCCCGCTGACTGAGTGCAGCGGGGTTACAGCATTATATTATATAAAGAGATCAGTTACCAGCCAGAAGGTCCGACTCCGATTCCGCGCAAAAATTCAGTGAAAGACTCCGCGGTTCGTGCGGCAAATTCATCCACCTCGTCCGGCGGGAACACCGGGCTGGGTCCGGTGTAATTTTCAATATTCCATCTGTAGTTATATAGTATCATACCTTTCACATCGCCGCATTCGGCTCCGCATTCTTTATGGCACTCCGCGCGGATACAGCCGCAGGTAATCGCGCCGATGTCTATGGAAAGACCGCCCTCGACCGCGTCGGCGACAAGCTTCCAGATGCGCCTTATCTCGGGGTTATTATGGAATATCCACGCTCCGGCGATCGCCGTCTGCCTGCGATGGGGGATAAACCAGCCTTCACCGTACAACTCGGCGAATCGCTTGAGGTGCGAGGCATCCCATAACAGATCGGTGTAAATATGCAGCAGCGCGCCGAGATTTTCGCCGAGACTTAGGTCCAGCCGCATTGCAAGTGCAGCCAGCGCATCGGGCTGCTCTGACGCCGGCAGGTTTCGCAGATGTGTGCGATCCTTGTCAACCCGGTCGCGCACAGCATCCGGCGCGATGTTTCCGGCATAAAACTCCGCCGATCCGGCCGGATCGTATTTATATGCCGCAAGTAAATGAATCGAATGTGAAGGCATAATAGCTGATATCCTTATAGGCAGGTTTATCGGAACGTGCGTCGGTTTATAAGTCGCGGTACAGTATGTTTTTCAGGTAATAGCCGGTATACGAACGCTTGCACTCGGCGACCTGCTCGGGCGTGCCGGTCGTGATAACTTCACCGCCTGCGTCGCCGCCCTCAGGGCCGAGGTCGATAATATAGTCCGCAGTCTTGATAATATCAAGGTTATGCTCAATGACTATCACCGTATTGCCGGCATCTACAAGGCACTGCAGCACTTTTATCAGCTTATCCACATCGGCGGTGTGCAGTCCGGTAGTCGGCTCGTCGAGAATGTATACAGTCTTGCCGGTGCTGCGGCGCGAAAGTTCGGTTGCCAGCTTGACGCGCTGCGCCTCGCCGCCTGACAAGGTGGTAGAAGACTGGCCGATGCGTATATAGCCGAGTCCGACGTCGCACAGCGTCTTCAGCCTTCTGCTGAGCCGCGGGATATTTTCGAAAAATGCAGCGCCTTCTTCTGCGGTCATTTCAAGCACTTCGAAAATATTCTTGCCCTTGTATTTGCACTCGAGCGTATCGCGGTTATAGCGCCGTCCGCGGCATACGTCGCAGGTGACGTAAACGTCGGGCAAAAAGTGCATTTCGATTTTCTTCACGCCGTCGCCCTCGCAGGCTTCGCAGCGCCCGCCCTTGAGGTTAAAGGAAAAACGGCTTGCGGTATACCCGCGCATTTTGGCGTCGACGGTGTTTGCAAAAAGCTCCCTGATATCGCCGAACAGACCGGTGTAGGTCGCAGGGTTGGAGCGCGGCGTGCGTCCTATCGGGCTTTGATCGATGGCGATAACCTTGTCAAGATGCTCCAGCCCGTCAATATGGTCGTGCTTGCCGGCGGGCGCGTAGGCACGGTTGAGCTCCTTTGCCAGCGTGCGGTAGATAACAGAGTTTACAAGCGACGATTTGCCCGAACCTGATACTCCGGTGACGCACACAAAAATGCCGAGCGGTATATCTACCGTTATGTTTTTCAGGTTGTTTTCGCGTGCACCTACAACGCGCAGGAACTTGCCGTTACCGGAACGGCGAACCTTAGGAATTTCGATACGTTTTTTGCCCGAGAGATATGCTCCGGTAATAGAGCTTGAATCAGCCTTTATCTCATCCGGCGTGCCGGCGGCGACTATGAGCCCGCCGTGTACACCCGCGCCCGGCCCGATGTCGATGATGTAGTCCGACTCGAGCATTGTCTCCTCGTCGTGCTCGACGACAATAACGCTGTTGCCCACGTCGCGCAGCCGTTTAAGGGTATCGATCAGCTTGTGGTTGTCGCGCTGGTGAAGCCCTATGCTCGGCTCGTCGAGGATATAGAGCACTCCCATCAGCGATGAGCCGATCTGCGTCGCCAGCCTGATCCGCTGCGCTTCGCCGCCTGAGAGCGTGCCTGCCGAGCGGGCAAGCGTCAGATAATCAAGTCCTACATTTTCGAGAAAGCTCAGCCGCGCCTTTAGTTCTTTTATAATATCGCGCGCGATGGTCGCTTCGGTTTCGGTGAGCTTGAGCTCGTCCACAAATTTTTTTGCGCCTGTAATCGGCAGAGCGCAGAACTGCGCTATATTTATTCCGCCGACAGTAACTGCTAGGATTTCAGGTTTGAGCCTCAGCCCGCCGCATTTGGGGCAGGGAATATTCTCGATAAACTCCTCATAATATTCGTCGTGAGTCTGGTCGTACCGCTGCTGAATGATATTGATTATACCGTCGAAACGGACATTTCTCTGTCTGCGGACTACTCCGCCGAATTCGCGGTCAACGTCAAATGTTTCGGTTTTCGAGCCGTAGGCAAGTATCTTGAGCCCCTCCGGCGGAATTTTGCAAATGGGTGTGTCCAGTGTAAACCCGTATTTTCTGCCTATAGCTTCGTACAGCGGTCCCATCCAGGTGCTTTCATCTGCGCTTTTGAAGCCGTTGCATACGATAGCGCCGCCGCGCAGCGATTTCGTTTTGTCCGGGAATACGCGGTCAAACGAGATAACGCGCATTTCGCCCAGCCCCGAGCACTCCTCGCACGCGCCGTACGGGTTGTTGAACGAGAACATGCGCGGCGAAAGCTCGCCGATGCTCACGCCGTGCTCCTCGCAGGCGTAGTTCTGCGAAAATGAAAGCTCTGTCTCAGTGCCGGGCGGCAATATCTCACCCTCGCGCGGTATAACGGAAATGGTCAGGCTTCCGTCCGCCAGCGCCAGCGCGCTCTCAACCGAGTCGGACAGGCGGGTGCGAAGCTCGGGCTTCATCACAAGGCGGTCGACGACGATTTCAATGGTGTGTTTCTTGTTCTTCTCAAGCTCCGGCGTCGATGAAAGGTCATACATATACCCGTCGACGCGCACGCGGACAAAGCCGCTTTTCCGTGCATCGTCGAACACCTTCTCGTGCATGCCTTTTTTGCCTTTGACGACCGGTGCGAGCACCATGAATCGCGTGCCCTCGGGCAGCGCCATGATTCTGTCGAGAATCTGGTCGACGCTCTGCTGGCGTATCTCCTTGCCGCAGACAGGGCAGTGCGGTATCCCGATGCGCGCATATAGCAGGCGCAGATAGTCGTATATCTCGGTTACGGTTCCGACTGTTGAGCGCGGGTTTCGCGACGTGGTTTTCTGGTCGATGGAAATCGCGGGCGACAGCCCCTCAATCGAATCGACGTCCGGCTTGTCGAACTGACCCAAAAACATGCGCGCATATGACGACAGCGACTCCACAAAGCGGCGGTGCCCCTCCGCGTAAAGCGTGTCGAACGCAAGCGACGATTTGCCGGAGCCGGAAAGCCCGGTAAGCACCACAAGTTTGTCGCGCGGTATGTCAACATCGATGTTTTTCAGGTTGTGCACACGCGCGCCACGGATTTTTATATATTGATTTGACATTACAGTAACCCTTATAGTAGAGAATATGAAAATTACAGGCATCTCACGACAGTCCGGGGTATGCCGCGGAGCCGTCGTTAACGCTTCATAATCGCCGCAATGCGGTCGCGCAGGTACGCGGCACGCTCGAATTCGAGCGCCTTTGCCGCTTCCTTCATTTCCTTTGTTAACTCGGCAATCAGCCGCTGCTTTTCCTCTTCAGGCAGTTTTTCGGTCGGCAGTTTGGGCAGCGGCTTCATCTGCTCGGCTTCCTTCTTGCCGATCTCGATTAAATCGCGCACCGCCTTTTTTACGGTTTGCGGCTCGATTCCGTGCTTTTCGTTGTACTCCTGCTGAATCTTGCGGCGTCGGTTTGTCTCGTCGATGGCGCGCTTCATGGAGGGCGTTATTTTATCGGCATACATGATAACCTTGCCCTCTGCATTGCGCGCGGCGCGGCCGATAGTCTGTATAAGCGATACCTCGGAGCGCAACAAGCCCTCTTTGTCGGCATCAAGGATTGCGACAAGCGACACCTCCGGTATGTCAAGGCCTTCGCGCAGCAGGTTAATGCCGACGAGAGCGTCGAATGCGCCGAGTCGCAGGTCGCGGATTATCTCCATGCGCTCCATGGTGTCAACCTCGTGGTGTATATAGCGCACTTTCACGAGGTTCATCTCGAGGAACTCGGTCAAATCCTCCGCCATTTTCTTTGTCAGCGTGGTGATGAGCACGCGCTCGCCACGCGCGGCACGTTCCTTGATCTCGCGCATAAGGTCGAGGACCTGTCCGTCCACAGGCCGCACCTCGACTTCGGGGTCTATGAGACCGGTCGGTCTGATAATCTGCTCGACAATCTGGCTCGAGTGCGAGCGCTCATATTCAGCCGGCGTGGCGCTGACATAGATGACAGTGCCCAGCTTTTTCTCGAACTCCTCAAAGAAAAGCGGGCGGTTGTCAAACGCCGACGGCAGGCGGAATCCGTAGTCGACCAGGTTCTTCTTGCGCTTATAGTCGCCGCCGCTCATGCCGCGCACCTGTGGCAGGGTGACGTGCGACTCGTCTATGAACATAATAAAATCTTCCGGGAAATAGTCGAGCAAAGTGAACGGCGTCGCGCCCGGCTCGCGACCTGAAAGCACGCGCGAGTAGTTTTCAACTCCCGTACAGTAGCCGATTTCGCGCAGCATCTCAAGGTCATAGCGCGTGCGCTCGGATATGCGCTGCGCCTCAAGCAGTTTGCCCTGCGACTTAAAATACTCGATGCGCTCCTCAAGCTCGGCCTCGATTTCGCGCAGCGCCTGCTCGCGCTTTTCATCCTCAATGGCATAGTGGGTTGCAGGGAATATCGAAACATATCGCAGCTCGCGCAGCAGCTCGCCGGTGACGATATTGATTTCGGATACGCGCTCGACCTCGTCGCCGAAAAACTCAACGCGTATCGCCTTGTCGGACGACGACGCGGGGAACACCTCCACCACATCGCCGCGCACGCGGAATTTATCGCGGGCGAAGTTGATATCGTTTCGCTCATATGATATCGAAATCAGCCGCTGAATGAAGTCGTCGCGCTCCATAGTCATACCCGGGCGCACCGAAATCATCAGCTTTGTGTAGGTGGCAGGGTCGCCAAGGCTGTAGATGCACGAAACGCTCGACACGATAATAACGTCGCGGCGCTCGAAAAGCGCCGATGTTGCACTGTGGCGCAATTTATCAATCTCGTCGTTTATCAGCGCGTCTTTTTCGATATACAGGTCCTTGCCGGGAATATAAGCCTCCGGCTGGTAGTAATCGTAATACGATACAAAATATTCGACGGCGTTGTCGGGGAAGAACTCGCGGAACTCCGCGCATAGCTGCGCGGCGAGCGTTTTGTTGTGCGACAGCACCAATGTCGGGCGCTGCAGCCGCTCGATGACGTTTGCCATAGTAAAAGTTTTGCCAGAACCGGTGACACCGAGCAGCGTCTGTTCCTTATATCCGCGGGCTATGCCCTCGCAAAGCTGCTTTATTGCCTCCGGCTGTCCGCCCGCAGGCTTAAAGTCGCTTTTGAGCTTGAATTTATAATCTTTCATACAACAAATTTAAACAAAATCGTTACGCAGCCGGATAAGCTGCGCAGGTGTATGGTTTATCACAATTATCAATAGTCTGACAGATACGACAGGCATCTTGTGAAGTTGCGGCCGGCGATGATAAAATGTTCGCGCAGCGGTATCCCGAGACGGGCAAAAGTGTCGCGCACAACTCTGGTTGTTACAAGGTCGGCATCAGACGGATCCGCGTCTCCTCCGGGATGGTTGTGCGCCAAAACAAACGAAGTCGCTTCTGCGCGGATAACACATTCTGCCAGTTTGCGCATGTCAAGCTCGCAGCTGTCGGGCGAGCCCTCCGCGATGACGACAGGCTTGCACGGCATACCGTTGGCGGCTATCGGCAGCACTACTGATGACTCGCGTTTCAATCCTGTGAAGTAATCGCAAAAGTATGCCCCCAGCTTGTCAAAGCTGTCAAGTGCCGATACCCTTGAACCGCGATCGAGCAGATACTCGCGCGCAAGCGCCGGTATCAGCTTCAGCAGCGCCACGGTATTTTCGGTCAGCCCGCTTGATCGCATAAGCTCGTCCGGGTCGGCGTCTAACACGCCTGAAAGTGAGCCATAGCGGTGAAGAAGTTCGTGCGCCAGTTCGTTTACGTCACGGCGCGGTATGGCGTAGAACAGCAACAGCTCGAGCATATTATGCTGCTCGAAGCCAGAAAGCCCCTGGTGTAAAAAGCGCGTTCGCAGGCGATTTCGGTGTCCTGCATGCAGATTATCTCTCCGTGCAGGTTCTGATATGGATTTCTCCCGGTTGTCCGGCATTGAAATTCACCCCATATACATGCGCGGGCCGACTTATGGCACCAAGCTTTGATACATTATTTTATTATATCATCCCTCGCTGCTCTTTTCAAGTGAAAGTTATATCTGTATTAAAAAACCATCATCTGATCAGACGGACAGGACAGAAAAACCGCCTCAGCCTAAATAATCGCACGGTTTTCATAAGGTAAGCGCGGACTTTACAAATAATTAACAAACGCTATCATAAAACGTCTTGAAATAATGGCAATTTAATGATATATTTATAACATCAGTTAGCACTTAGAGCACGAGAGTGCTAATAAATCTGAACGGAAGGCGGGGTGACGGAGCATGAAATCCACATTTGGGGAGCTTGACGATCGCAAAAAGAAGATATTGCGCGCGATAGTCAACGCGCATATCAGGGGAGGTGGTCCGGTCGGCTCCAAATTCCTCGCGCATAATCAGCACATCACGCTGTCGAGCGCTACAATACGCAACGAGATGGCTGAACTTGAAGCGCTCGGTTATCTGGAGCAGCCGCACACCTCTGCCGGTCGAATCCCGTCCGAGCGCGGTTACAGGTTTTACGTCAACAGCCTGATGGAAGACTATCGCCTTTCGGCGGCGGAGCTTCGCCAGCTCAACAATCTGATGAGGTCTAAAATCGAGGAGCTGGACAAATTGCTCGAAAGCGCCGGCAAGCTGATTTCGGCGCTCACCAATTACACGTCGCTGGCTGTTAAGCCTCGCCAGCGGGAAGTCGTCATAACGCATATCCGCGTACTGTATCTGGACACGCAGACTTTCCTGCTGGTGCTCATCACAAGCGCTGATATAGTTAAAACAAAATATGTATGGTCGCCTATCACCGTGACAGACGAGCTCCTCTACAGGCTGGAGCGCGAGCTGAACACGTTTTTGACAGGCGTGCCGATGGAGTCGATAACGCTGCCGCTGATCATGGAACTGACCGCACGGCTGCCCGACTGCGAACAGCTTGTCACGCCGATAATCAGATATGTATATGAAGCGATAGGAGAGATTGACAGCGGCGACCTTCATGTGGAAGGAATTAATCTTCTGCTTCAATATCCAGAATACGCTGACGTCGAACGTTTCAAAGAGTTGCTCAAACTGCTTGAGCGGAAAGAGGATATCCTGAACCTTGTATCTCAGCACCAGGGTGACAGCACGCAGGTGATAATCGGCGGCGAAAGCCCGGTTAAGGTAATGCATAACTCCTCGTTTATTTTCCGAAAAATAGAATGCGGAGGAAGAGTCGTCGGCGTTATCGGCGTGCTCGGGCCGTGCCGCATGGATTACAGCCGGGTAATTGCCACGGTCGAGCATCTTGCAAACAGTATAGCGAACAGACCAAGCAGCATAAACCAGGAACCCGGCACACTGGCGGGTGAGCCGACAGAAAATAAACTGCCGGAATGAAAGGCAGCCATTGCGACAACGACAGGGATAAAACGAAAGGGAAACCGCTATCATGATCGATATGAACGAAAAAGAAAAAGAGCTGAACCCTGAAGCGCAGGATAATACCGAAAATATTCCGGGCGCAAATCCTGACAAGACGACAGAAAATTCCCCGATACCCGAATCGGTTGCCGGCGATGGAACCGAAGAACCGCAGGGCACCGATAACAGCGAAACCGAAATGCAGGACACAGAGCAGGAAGAAAAAGGCAAAGATAAGGAAAAAGATAAAGAGAAAGAAAAGTCAAAGCGCAAGCTGGAAAATGAGATTAAACGCTTAAACGGTGAGATTGAGAAACTGAACATGGCGCTTGACGAGGAAAAGAACCGGTATATAAGACTTTACGCTGAGTACGACAACTACCGCAAGCGCACAGCATCTGAAAAGCAGGCGGTGTATGCGGACGCTTATGCCGATGTGCTCAAAGAGGTGCTGCCGGTATACGACACTCTGGAACGCGCTCTGAACATGGCAAGTGACGCAACCGACGCGGCTAATCTTGTAGAAGGAATTAAGCTCACGCTGGACATGTTTGCCGCAGCGTTTAACAGACTGGGAATAGAGCGTTTCGGCGAGCCGGGAGAGAAATTCGATCCTGCGCTGCACAACGCAGTTATGCACGAAGAAAGCGAAGAGCACGGCGAGGGCGAAATTACAGCAGTGTTCCAGCCGGGATTTAAGAAAGGCGACCGCGTGCTGAGATTCGCGATGGTTAAGGTCGCAAACTGAGAAGGAATGCATACGGATATCAAAGCGACATATGTGCTTTGATATTCATTCGATAAATTATCTTTTTAAATATAAGGAGTTTATTTATGGGCAAAATTATCGGTATCGATTTAGGTACTACAAACTCGTGCGTCGCCGTATTTGAAGGCGGCGAGCCGATTGTTATTCCCAACCCCGAAGGATCGCGCACCACGCCGTCTGTTGTAGCGTTTTCCAAGAGCGGCGAGCGTATGGTGGGTCAGGTTGCAAAGCGCCAGGCAATCACCAACCCCGATCGCACTATCATGTCCATCAAGCGCGAGATGGGTACCGACCACAAGGTTAAAATCGACGACAAAACCTATACCCCTCAGGAAATTTCGGCGATGATACTTCAGAAGCTGAAAGCCGACGCCGAAGCGTATCTCGGCACGACAGTGACCGAAGCCGTCATCACCGTGCCGGCATATTTCACCGACGCCCAGCGCCAGGCGACTAAGGACGCAGGCAAGATCGCCGGACTTGATGTCAAGCGCATCATCAACGAGCCGACTGCGGCGGCGCTCGCTTACGGTATCGATAAGGAAAAAGATCAGAAGATAATGGTCTTTGACCTCGGCGGCGGTACATTCGACGTATCGCTGCTCGAAATATCCGACGGAGTGTTTGAGGTTCTTGCCACAAACGGCAACAACCGTCTGGGCGGCGACGACTTTGACCAGCGCATCATCAACTGGATGGCTGAAAACTTCGCGCGTGAAAACGGCGGTATTGACCTGCGCAAAGATAAAATGGCGCTCCAACGCCTAAAAGAAGCGGCGGAAAAGGCGAAGATAGAGCTTTCCGGCGTGACAAGTACCAGCATCAACCTGCCGTTCATCACGGCTGACGCTAACGGGCCCAAGCATTTCGACGCAACGCTCACCCGTGCCAAGTTCGATGAGCTGACCGCAGACCTTGTTGAGGCTACAATGGGTCCGACCAAGCAGGCTCTTGCAGACGCAGGCCTCTCGCCCTCGCAGATCGACAAGGTGCTGCTTGTCGGCGGCTCGACCCGCATACCCGCAGTTCAGGATGCTGTTAAGAGATTCACCGGCAAAGACCCGTTCAAGGGCATCAATCCCGACGAATGCGTCGCAATCGGTGCGGCTATACAGGCAGGCGTGCTGGGCGGCGATGTCAAGGACCTGCTGCTGCTCGACGTAACCCCGCTGTCGCTGGGTATCGAAACGCTGGGCGGGGTATTCAACAAAATCATCGACCGTAACACCACCATTCCTGTTAAGAAATCGCAGATTTACTCCACTGCCGCTGATGGCCAGACCTCGGTTGAAATACATGTGCTGCAGGGCGAGCGCCCGATGGCAGCCGACAACACCACACTCGGCCGCTTCATTCTCGACGGTATCCCGCCGGCACCCCGCGGTGTCCCGCAGATCGAAGTCACATTTGACATTGACGCCAACGGCATAGTCAACGTCACGGCAAAAGACAAGGGAACCGGCAAGGAGCAGCATATAACGATTACTTCTACGACCAACATGTCGAAGGAAGATATCGATCGCGCCATCAAAGATGCTGAGAAATACGCGGAAGAGGATAAAAAGAGAAAAGAGGCTGTCGAGGCCAAGAACCGCGCCGACTCGCTGATATTCCAGAGCGAAAAGACGCTGACGGAAGTCGGCGACAAGGTTGACGAGGCCGAAAAAGCTGAAGTCCGCCAGGCTATCGACAAGCTGAAAGAGACAATTAAAACCGACAACACCGAAGCTATAAAGGCTGATTCCGAAGCGCTTGAAAAGGCGTTCTACAAACTTTCGGAGAAGCTTTATAAAGCAACAGGCAGTACTGATCAATCCGGTCAGGCGGGCGACAACTCAGGCGGCGAAGGTTATTACAACGCTGACTTTGAGGATAAGACAGGCGAAAACAAATAACCCCGCCGGCACTTATAATCATATAATATGTTATAGCCGGGATTAGAGACCCGACGGTGCATGTTGACCGTGAGTCTCTAATCCCTGCGATATGTAACAATTTCGGAAGGACAGCTTATGGCAGAAAACAAGCGCGATTATTACGAGGTGCTGGGCGTTGAGCGCGGCGCGAGCGAAGAAGCGATTAAAAAGGCATATCGAACGCTCGCAAAAAAATATCACCCGGACATGAATCCGGGTGACAAGGAAGCCGAGCAAAAGTTCAAGGAAATAAACGAGGCATACGCTGTACTCACCGACCCGGAAAAGCGCTCGCGTTACGATCAGTACGGCCACGAGGGAATCGACCCGTCCATGGGCGGAGGTTTCGGCGACTTCGGTGGCTTTGGCGGTTTCGACTTCAGCGATATATTAAACAGCTTTTTCGGCGGAGCACAGACGGGCAGCGCCCGCAGAAACGCGCCGCAGCGCGGTGAGGATATTCATTTCCGCCTGACAATCACATTTGAAGAAGCGGCATTCGGCTGTAAAAAGGAGATCACCTTCAGCCGCATCGAAAAGTGCAGCGAATGCGGCGCCACAGGCGCGGCAAAGGGTACCTCGCCCGAAACATGTCCGACCTGCCGCGGCACCGGCACCGTAAAAACAACCCAGCGTACCGCACTGGGATTGTTCCAGACCTCGCGCTCATGTGACAACTGCCACGGCACGGGCAAGGTAATCAAAAACCCCTGCAACAACTGCAACGGCAAGGGTTATGTAAAGGTCAACAAAAAGCTGAGCGTAACGATACCCGCCGGTATAGACGACGGCGAGCGCGTCGGACTGCCGGGACAGGGCAACGACGGTCGCAACGGTGGCCCGTCGGGCGACCTCGTGCTGGTAATCACAGTGCGCCCGCACCTGATATTCGAGCGCGACGGCTACGACATATACTGCGAGGTGCCTATCACGTTTGTTGAAGCCGCGCTCGGTGCCGAGATTGATATCCCGACTCTGGACGGCAAGATGAAGTATACAATCCCAGAGGGTACTCAGACCGGCACAAAGTTCACTTTGCGCGGCAAGGGCATACAGCATATACACTCGACAAAACGCGGCGACCTGATTTTCAGTGTTACCGTTGAGGTGCCGAAAAACCTGACGGATCAGCAGAAGGATTTGCTCCGCAAATTCGCCGAGACCTGCTGTCCGGCAAACAATACAAAGAAAACAAACTTTTTCAATAAATTTTTCGGCAAGCAATAATTCTGCCGCAGTCAACAAAAGGCGTATAACCCGTGTATTATAAATCCATGTGCCCGGCAGAATACTATTAACCGTAGGACGGCAATAAAATCTGCGGCAGCTTCATTTGACGCAATGCGCTACCGAAATAATACATTTTCAAAAAAGGGAAACATAAATGCAAGAATGGACACAGCTCCGCGCGGAGTGCGATGTGCGCGACCTTGAACGCGTCTGCGCCGTTTTCACAATGCTTGACAGCCGCATTATGGTTGAGGACACAAGTGATATCGGCGAGCTTGACACCTGCTACGGTGAGCTTATCGACGAAGACCTGACCCGCCCGGGCAGACCGGCAGCCGTCAGCATTTTTGTGCCGGCGGAAAAGAATTTTGGCGAATATGCGGACTTTATAAAGCAGCGCGCCGAAGCCGAAGGCCTGAAAATAAAGCTTGAGGCTGTGGGACACAGCGAGAAAGAATGGGCTGAAGCGTGGAAAAAGTATTTCAAACCTATCCGTATAGGCTGTCGGCTTGTGGTAGTTCCTGCATGGGACAATGAGTTCAAACCCGAGCCCGGCGATCTTGTCATACGCATGGATCCTGGCATGGCATTCGGCGCCGGCACACACGAAACCACGCGGCTTTGCGCACAGCTGCTGGAGCGTCACATGAAGCCCGGCGCGCGCGTGCTCGACGTCGGCACGGGCAGCGGAATACTTGCTATCGCAGCATCGCTTCTGGGTGCGGCGCATGTCGACGCATGCGACCTTGACCCGGTGGCGGTGCGTGTCGCGCGCAAAAATTTCACTGCAAACGGCATTACAAATGCACGCGCATTTCAAAGCGACCTGCTTGCATCTGTCGACCGCGGCGCAAAGTACGGTTTCATCTGCGCAAATATCGTCGCAGATATTATAGTTCGCATGGCGGGCGAAGTGTCAGACTATCTCGCACCCGGCGGACTGCTTGCGGTGTCGGGAATTATCAATACACAGAGAGAGCGCGTGACGGACGCCCTGACTGCAGGCGGACTGCGCGCAGTCGAAGTCATCACTGACAACGACTGGGACGCTATCCTTTTTGAAAAAGAAAACAGTAATTAAAACACCGCTTGCGGCTGCCTTCATATCAGCCGGGTAAGCGGTTTTTTCTGTATTATTTTGCTATATCGACCGTACCGCCGGCAGGAAATATTATTATGTAATTATTACAAATATAACCGATGTGTATTGTATAAACTGGGAAGATTATTCATTATTATTTACAAAAAACGCCGGTTTGTTCTTGACAAATAGTAAAATATAATATATAATACTCAAGTATTTTAAGATTTCCCGCGCTGCTCTCTTTATAAAGTGACGGCTGCGGCTTTTGATTGTATAGTGAGAGTATTTATAACCGACGAGAAAATGGACGGCGATACCGTCACTATAGACGGCAGCGACGCTCATCATCTGATACGCTCACTGCGCATAACCCGCGGCGAACGCATCGTTGTCTGCGATATGCGCCGGCGCGAGTATATATGTGAAGCGGAGCGCATTTCCACTGATACTGTGATGGCGCGTATTGTGGAAACCCGCGACAGCGATAACGAACCGCCATATCGCGCTGTTGCGTACCTTGCGTTATCAAAGGGCGAACGCTTTGATCTCGCAGTCCAGAAAAGCGTGGAGCTTGGCGTCGCAGAGATCGTCCCGTTTGAGAGCGAGCGTACGATCATCACTGCGGCTGATGCGGAAAAAAAACTTGCACGCCGTCGAAAAATTGCCGCGGAAGCTGCAAGCCAGTGCGGACGGGCAATAATCCCGACGGTTCGCGACCCGGTTCGCTATACGGACGTTATAGCTGAGCTTGGGACAATAAAAGGTCTTGCTTTCGTGTGCTACGAGGGCGACGGGGCGACGCCGCTGCCGGAACTATTGTGCGGACAGGCTCCTCCGGATGAGATCGCCTTCGCGGTAGGGCCGGAAGGCGGCTTTTCAACGCACGAGGCGGATGAAGCGCGCAAGGCGGGCATCCCGCTGTGCGGACTTGGCAAACGAATTCTGCGGTGCGAAACCGCTCCTCTTTATGTGCTCGCGGCGTTATCGTACCGGTTTGAACTTTCGCGCCGCACAAGCTATAGACAGAATTAAAACAGAAAACGGCGCGGCTTGGCGGCGTGACCGATTTGGCATCAGGTTCCGTCCGGCGCCTGAAAAAGGACATGGTAGATAGCCGTATGAACGACTTAAAAACTGCAAAAACAAACGGAGTGATAAAATTGGGCGACAAGAAAAGCGCCGCGACCGGAAAAATCAAACGCAGTCAGGAACAGGAAGAGCTTATCGTCAGCCGCCTCATGGGGCTGTTTATCGCTGCAACACTGCTGATTGTGACGCTGTTGCTCATCAAGAAAAACGAAACTCCCGCAACTTTTATCACGATACAAAATGCTTTGCCCTTTGTATGGCTGGCTTTCGGGCTGCTTACGGCAGCCGCCGCGGCATATTACATTGTGCTGAGAGTAAAGCATGTCGACGACAGCTCCAAACCGTTTTCTTCAACTATCCTGCTGGTATCGGCTGCGTATCTGTTTATAATGTCGCTGCTGTTCCGCTCATTTGAAATAAACACACACATCATCTTTGTTATAGTCACTGCAGCATTCTGTTTCATTTACGCGTTTTACCCCCGCTCATTCTTCTTCTTTTCGCTTGCTGCGGCAATCGGCGGAATGGGTATATACTGTGCCAGATACGGAGAACTGAGCTTTATATCGCCTAAGATGATAATTGTATCGCTGCTCCGCATCGCATCGTTCGTTCTGCCTGTTGCGGCAACCGTGCTGTTCTATCTGGCACGCAAAGGCGCGTCAAATAAACCGCGCGGCAACAGCTTTCCGGTGCTCGGAGACGGGTATAACGGACTGTCGATGGTAATAGGCGCCGCGCTGCTGCTTGCCGGAACAATTGTGGTTTCCTTCTTTCCGGAATTTGTATTCTATACACTGGTTATATATTTTGGCGCATATTTAGTCTCCGCGATCGTCTGCACTGTCAAAATGATATAGGAGGGCGGGAACAAGTTTTATGTCAAACAGATTGTTTCAAGGAATAATTCATCAAATGAAAGACGCCGTTGACCGGGTTATCGGCGTCATAGACGAAAACGGAGTCATTATTTCCTGCAGCGATCTTTCACGGATAGGTGAAACGCGTCAGGGAATTCGTGACGAGATTGGATACACCTCCGACTCTATAACTTCCGGCGGCTTCACCTACAGGCTGATAGGAACGCTTTCAAAAGCCGACTATATTGTGTTTGTCGAAGGAGAGGATAAAAGCGCGGAAAAATACGCTTCTCTTCTGTCGATAGCGCTGGCAAACATCAAGAACCTTTACGACGAAAAATATGACAAGGGCAGTTTTATAAAGAATATCATTCTTGACAACATCCTGCCCAGCGATATTTATATCAAATCGAAAGAGCTGCACTTCAACAACGATGTCGTGCGCATTGTGCTGCTGATCAAGTTCTTCGGCAAAAACGACCTCGTTCCGTTCGACATGATCCAGAACATGTTCCCTGACAAGAACAAGGATTATGTCATCAGCGTGGGCGAAAATGACATCGTGCTTGTCAAGGAAATGAAGCCCGGCTTCGATATGAAGGAAGTCGAGAAAGTTGCCAAATCCATTTCCGACACAATCAGCTCGGAGTTCTATACAAAAGTTGCAATCGGAATCGGCACCGCTGTCGACAATATAAAAGACCTTGCACGCTCTTTCAAGGAAGCTCAGGTCGCGCTTGAAGTCGGCAAGGTGTTTGATACCGAAAAGAATATAATCAGCTATGAAAACCTCGGCATAGGCAGGCTTATTTATCAGCTGCCCACCACCATGTGCGAAATGTTTTTACAGGAGGTTTTCAAGCGCGGTTCGCTTGAGTCGCTTGACCGCGAAACGCTGCAGACAATCCAGTGCTTCTTTGAAAACAACCTGAATGTTTCTGAAACCTCGCGCAAGCTGTTTGTCCACCGCAACACGCTGGTTTACAGGCTTGAGAAAATCCGCAAGCTGACAGGGCTTGACCTTCGCGAATTCGAGCATGCGATTACATTTAAGGTCGCGCTCATGGTTAAGAAATACCTCACCTCAAAACCGGTCAAATTCTGACCGCCCTCCATTTGCAACCCTTATAATGTAACTGTAATGATTGATTTTCGCAATGTAAAAAAGGTTTACCCCAACGGGACTACGGCACTCGACGGCATAAACCTGCATATAGACGACGGCGAGTTTCTGTTTATAGTCGGCGCATCAGGCGCAGGCAAATCGACTATGATGAAGCTATTGCTCAGGGAAGAGAACGTCACTTCGGGCAGGCTGACCGTTGACGAGTTTGACCTCGTTAAAATGCCGAATTATAAAGTCCCGTATTACCGTCGTCAAATTGGCGTAGTGTTCCAGGATTTCCGCCTGTTTCCCAACAAGACTGTATTTGAAAACGTTGCCTTTGCTATGCGAGTCATCGGCGAGCCGACAAGCGTTATAAAACGGCGGGTGCCGACGATTCTCAGCATCGTAAACCTTGCTGATAAATATAATTGCTATCCGACCGAGCTTTCGGGCGGCGAGCAGCAGCGTGTCGCGCTGGCCAGAGCGCTTGCAAACAATCCGCGCATTATAATCGCCGACGAGCCGACGGGCAACATCGACCCCAAAATGAGTCTTGAAATTATGAACCTGCTCATTAAAATTCACAAGCGGAATAAGACGGTTATTGTCGTTACGCATGAAAAGACACTGGTCGACTATTTCCAACAGCGTGTTGTAACGCTCCGGGACGGCAGGATTATTGACGACAAGATGGGCGGGATGTTCTGAATGCGCAGATACAGTATAACATATTTCGTCGGGCAGAGCATCCTGGGCTTGTGGCGCAACGGCGTGATGAGCGTCGCATCAATAACCGTTTTGATGTCTTGCCTTATAGTCATGGGCAGCTTTGCGCTGCTCGTTTTAAATATTGACTATAACATGGAGAATCTTGGCAATCTGAACGCCATCTCCGCATTTGTCGAGACAGATACCGATTACGCGGAAGGTGAGGAAGCTCTGCTCGCGGGAGCGCTTAGGGCAAAGAACGGGGCTGAATTTCTGGGCTGGTCGCTCGACCCCAATGCGGACATGCCTACTTATGCACCCGGTCAACACTATACGATCAACCCTGCCGACGCGAAAAGCGGCAAGATTACCATGTACGCCATTTGGAGCATAAAACCCACGACCGCAAATTACGGCATCGTGTACGATATGAGCGGTGTCAGCATCGAGGGAGAGCCCCCGGTTGATACAAACCGCTACAACCACGGAGATGCAGTTAAGCTTGCGGATGCTCCGACTCCGAAACTTACATCAAACACTTTCTTAGGCTGGTCCTCTGTGCCCGGCGCGACTGACCAATCAGTAGAATTGCTGTCGCCCGGCAGTTTTTATTATCTCAACTCGGGCAATGCGGTTTGTGCGACAGTGACGCTCTATGCGATCTGGAGCAATATGCCCGTTATAACAACATATGAAATAGTATACAACGCCAATCGCACGGAGATCGAGGGCGCCGTTCCCACACAGGACGATGTAATCCTTATAGATATCGCAAGACAGATCAGCGAACTTGAGGATAACAACATAGCCCGGATCGATCTTATCGACAAGGAACTGGCGCTTCAGCAGGAAAAAGAGCGCTACGCCGAGTACCCTGAAGTAATCGAGGCAGCGCTATCAGGAGAAAACCCGTATCCGGACAATTTTATCATCTCATATTACGATAACGACCGCGTCGCAACGCTGATATATCAGCTTCAGCAGATCGACGGTATATATAAAATCAGAGACCGCTCGGAACTGGCGGAGCGTATAGATAATCTTAAAAGCGGTATCATTATTGTGTTCTCGTGGTTTATGGTGCTGCTGTTTGTGGTAAGTATATTCATTATAATGAATACCGTCAAGCTCGCGGTGTTTACGCGCAAGCAGGAAATCTCCATAATGCGATATGTGGGTGCAACCAACTGGTTCATCACACTGCCGTTTATGCTCGAAGGCGTGTTTATCGGAATTATTTCCGGCGGGCTTGCTTACCTGATTGTATGGTATATTTATTATTACCTGCAAAAAATGGTGTTGTCCGATACAATTCAAATGATTCACATCATCAGCTTCAACAGTTTATCAGACTGGCTGGCGCCGGCATTTATCATCACCGGCATAATCACCGGCGTTATCGGCAGCTTCATTTCAATGCGTAAGTATCTGAAGGCTTGATTGATATGATGAAGGATATTGAAAAATACAGTTATAATCAGCAACGTCCGGCATTTTTTCGTGCGGTGAAACTTACCGCAATGGCGTTGTGCGTGGTGCTGCTCTTTACATTTCTACCGGGTACGGTAATATATCCTGAAGCGGAAGCCACGTCAGCTACGATAGCAAAGCTGCGCGACCTGCTCAAGAAAAACGAGCAGGAACAGGCAGCATTGAAACGGGAGATCGCTGCCGCTAAAAATGATATTAATTCAATGCTTAAAACCAAGGATTACCTTGACCAGCAGATAGCATTGAAAGAGCAGAACATCGAGATTACAGAAAAACTTATCAATGAGCTTGATAAAGAAATAGCCAACCTGAAAACAAGACTGGCGCATAAGGAAACCAATCTTGAAAAGGAATATGAAAAATTCAGGGTTCAGCTCCGGCTTTCTTATGAAGATAAAGACATAAGCCTTTTCGAGATACTGTTCAGCTCCAAAAGTCTGATGGACTTTTTGGTAAATTCGGAGCGAACCGCGATACTTCTGGAGTTCCAGACCAATTACATAAACGATCTGAAGCTACAGGCCGAAGATCTTAACAATCTGAAAGCACAGCATGAGGAATACCTGTCCTCGCAGCAAACTTTGAAAGTCCAGCTTGAGACTGCCAAAGCAGATCTGGAGGCAAGCAAAAACTATGCGCTCAGTTACATAAAAACCAAAGAGCGCGAGATGCGCAAAAACGAGGAAGAATATCAGAAACTCGTAAAAGCAAACGAGGAGCTTGACGCTGAGCTTGAGAAACAGCTTAAAGAGCTGGCTGCGAAATCGCAGCGGGTATATGTCGGCGGACAATTCATATGGCCGCTTGACCATAAATTCAACCGCATATCATCATATTTCGGCAAGCGCACGTTCAACGGCATTACTGAATTTCACAAGGCGCTTGACATACCTGCAAACGCCGGCTCAAACATATACGCGGCAAACGGCGGGTCGGTTGTGACAGCCACATATCATTACAGTTATGGCAATTATGTCGTCATAGACCACGGCGGCGGGAAGGCTACGCTGTATGCGCACTGCTCAAAGCTGCTTGTCAAAGTGGGCGACAATGTAAATCAGGGCGACGTTATTGCAAAGGTCGGCACAACCGGCTATTCATCGGGCAACCACCTGCATTTTGAGGTGCGTATCAACGGTACCGCAGTCAACCCGCTCGATGGGTATGTTGTAAAGCCATAACGAATTCCTGTTGCCAATGTACCTCTTTCTGCTAAAATATAAATGCTGCTATAATTCTCCCGCCGAATATACGGCGGGAGAAACAATATAATTATAACAACTGCAGCATATCCGGCAGAGTATCGCCTGCTTATTTTTGCGCCGGTTTTGCCGCTCATGCCCGGCGGTGTAATGTGACACCGCTGCGGATTTGTTTTTATTTCAACATAAAGGACGCGAAAAATGAAGAAGAAATTGCCGATAGGTACCGTAGCGGTTATCGTGCTGCTTGCGGTGCTTCTGACCTTCCAGATAACCTATCTGGCGGTTAACAACAAATACTCGCAAAAGCTGGCAGAGATAACCGCTCAAACCGATATATACCGCAAGCTTGCCGATGTCGACAATATTGCACGCTCGCTTTATATCGGCGAAATCGACGAAGGGCGTCTGACCGATTCGGTTGTTTTCGGATATATGCGCGGACTGGGTGACAAATATTCCACATATATGAACGCCGAGTTATTCAAGCAGGTGATGAGCGACGAAAAAGCAGATCTTGTCGGCATAGGAGTGCTTGTTATCTACAATCCCGATTACGCCGCGATCGAAATCGCGGGCGTTATGCCCGATTCGCCTGCGCTTGAGGCAGGACTGTTGCCCGGCGACCTGATAATTCGCGTGGGCGAGGAAGATGTTGCCGAGCTTGGTTACTATGTTGCGATAGACAGAATGCGCGGGGACGCAGGCACTGTCGCCGACTTCACCGTAATGCGTCCCGGCGAAGACGGAATATACGACGAGATTCAGTTTTCAATTACCCGCGCGCATGTAACCGAACAGACAGTTATGTACCATCGATATGACAGTGCAGACGGTCGCGGCAGCGATATCGGCATTATCAAAATCCTGCAGTTTGATGCAAAAACACCGGAACAGTTCAAAGCTGCGGTCAAAGACCTAACTGAATCCGGTGTTACAAAGTTGATTTTCGACGTCCGGTATAATCCCGGCGGGGAGCTTGACAGCATAACTGAAATTCTTGACTATTTGCTTCCCGAAGGGCCAATAATACGTACAGTCGACCATAACGGCAACTGGGATACAATCTACTCCAACGCATCGTCTCTCGATATGCCGATGGCCGTGCTCGTCAACGGCAGCACGGCGAGCGCCGCTGAGCTTTTCACCTCAGCGCTGAAGGATTACGGCAAATCGGTCACGGTCGGAACCCGGACATTCGGGAAGGGAACGATGCAGTCGGTTATACCGCTTGACGACGGCTCAGCCATATCACTCTCGACAAAAATGTATTATCCGCCCTTTTCGGATAACTACGAGGGCGAGGGAATCGAGCCGGATATAACCATTGAGATGGCTGACGAAATCAGGAATATAAACATTTACAAGCTGACCGACGAACAGGACACTCAGCTTCAGGCTGCGATAGATGCACTGATTAGTGTGCAGGATGCAGCTTAAGCTGCTCGCTTAATTTTAATAATAGCTATTACTTATCGGAAGGTAGACGACAATGGCAAAGCAGATTATTATCACGGACGAAGGCTTGAAAAAACTCAAAGATGAGCTTGAATATCTCAAAAAAGTCCGCCGCAGGGAAGTTGTGGAGGGGCTTCGTCAAGCGCGGTCGTTCGGCGATTTAACCGAAAATAGCGAGTATGATGAGGCTAAAAATGAACAGGCAAAGGTTGAGGCGCAGATTCTTGAGCTTGAAGAAACTCTGAAAAACGTAAAAATCATAAACGAGAGCGAGATTTCAACCGATGCCGTAAGTGTCGGTTCAACGGTTAAAGTTTTTGATGAAACATACAACGAGGAAACCGAATATATGATTGTCGGCCCGACCGAAGCCGACCCGATTAACGGAAAAATATCAGATCAATCTCCTATAGGCGCAGCGCTGCTCGGCGCTAAAATAGGCGAGTCTGTTTCGATTCACACTCCGGGCGGCACAGTGAAAATGCGCATAATTACCATCGGGAGAAAGTAATACCGCGCAAAACC
>JAPXNL010000011.1:519-28415 GCA_033808535.1 Clostridia bacterium | reverse complement strand
GTTCGGCACCGAGCACGGCAGATATGGGTTCATAAAAAGCGGAAGCGCGGTCAGCGCCTTTTTGTATCTGTTATATATGGCTTTTTTGAGCATGCGGTGTTCGTCTATATGTTTGAGTTGTCCGCGCCCGATTCCGGCAACAACATTGCTCATGCGATAATTGTATCCGACTTCACTGTGCTGATACCACGGAGCCGGGTCGCGAGCTTGCGTCGCCCAATAGCGCGCCTTTTTTATAGCTTCTTCGTCGTCGGAAAGCAGCATACCTCCGCCGGACGTCGTTATTATTTTGTTGCCATTAAAACTGATTGCGTTGTATTTGCCGAATGATCCGGTCTGCCGATTTTTATATAAGGCAGAAAGGCTTTCCGCCGCGTCTTCGATCAAAACCGCGCCGTGTAATTTGCAAATTTCCTGTATTTCGTCAAGCTTTGCCGGCGTTCCGTACAAATTCACACATATTACAGCCTTACATCCGGGGTACTTCTCAAAAGCAATTTCAAGCGCATGCGGGTCCATGTTCCACGTTTCCCACTCCGAGTCGATAAATACCGGTACGCCGTTTTCATATAAAACAGGATTAACCGTAGCCGAGAAAGTAAGATCAGAGCAAAACACAATATCACCGGGTTTTATCCCGGCATGCTTCACCGCAAGGTGGATTGCGGATGTTCCTGAAACAAGTGCAGCCGCGTGTTTCACTCCGATATATTTCGTCATTTCATTTTCAAACTCTGTCACATTCGGTCCGAGCGGTGCAACCCAGTTAGTTTCAAATGCTTGTTGTATGTATTGCATTTCATCGCCGTGCATTGTCGGAGATGATAGCCATATCCTGCCGTTTACCATGATACTTATATATCCTTATATTATTTGTTCGCTGACTAATGTTTGGGAAACCAAAATTGAAATTTTCACCGAAAATATTCAGGCTATCCGGTTTTTCAGTGCATTCGTGGAAATATAAAACATACATGTGCATAGCTGGAATAACGTTTACGATTATACCATAATTTATCAATATTGTCACTATAAAAATTACATTTTTTGTTTGATAGTATTTAAAAAACACAATTGTAAAGCTGGTTGATAACAGCTTCCGAAAAACAGGCCGGTATGCTTGAGTACAAACAAAATAAGCAAAGGCACCCTGCAATTTCGCAGAGTGCCTTATATTTTTATTCTACTATATTTACCACCTGCAACTAAACCGCCTAAAAAGCAGGAATGCGGGTGTATGTATAATCACGACATCAGAATTGCTTTCCGAAAATCATTTGAGTGGAGCATCCGGGGAAAGCTTCTTCATATTTCCGTTGGAATTCACGGTCCGGTCGAGGCAGCCGCAGACAAACCTGATTTACGGTTCCGTCATAGACGTTTGTATATATAACTTCGTATTTATCGTTTAGTGACTTCAGCTCGTCTATACTGTATTCTTCCGATTGAATAAGCAATGACCCCGTGTAGCCGAGCTTTTCATAAAATCCCTCCGCGCTTTCGACGGAACCAAGTGCTATGCCATGATATCCGAGTGCTTTAGCGCGGTTTTCAATCTCAAGCATAAGCGCTTTACCCACACCTTTGCCCCTGTACGCACTGTCCACGCTGCAATGAGCGACGGTTATACCGCCGTTGTCGTCCCACGCAAAGACCGAACCGCAGATTTTATCTCCGTCTTTTGCGTACAAAAGCAGCTCGGGCAGCTTTCCAAGCATTTCAGCCCAGAAATCACGGGTGTATTTATACCCGCCGTCCTCTAACTCGGGAAAAATAGTATATACAAACTGCAGAACAAATTCAAGCTCATCTAAATTTTTGACATTGTCGATAACCATATCGCCCTCGCAAAACACAAATTTCAGCTTCTCAGGATTTTCTCCATCGGTTTACCCTTTGCCAGCTCGTCGACCAGTTTGTCAAGCCATCTGATTTTCTGCATGAGCGGGTCCTCAATCTCCTCAACGCGAATGCCGCAAATCACTCCGGTGATTTTATGGGCGTTAGGGTTAATCTGCGGAGCCTCAGTAAAAAATGTCTTAACATCAACCTCGTTTTCAAGTTGTGATTTCAGGCTGCCTTCATCGTAACCCAGCAGCCAGTATATAACTGTATCAACTTCATCCTTTGAACGCCCCTTGCGCTCTGCTTTTTGCACAAGCATAGGGTAAACTTTCGCGAATGCCATTTTGTATATGCGTTCGTTTGCCATATAGATTCACTGCCTTTCATTTTGCTAATATACAAAATCCATGTTCATTGTGCTCAAATCCTATATAACGATATAAATAATATTATATTTCAACATATAAGTCAAGGTTTCTATATAATAACGCCCTCTGAATACAGAGGGCGCCGATATCTTATAATTGAAAGGTGTAAAAGCTGCACTTTTCTATCAAAGTTCCGGAGACTGCACTCGGTCAATACCCGGCATGTTTATATGTCCCGTGCACGAATTTTTCATTACGACTGCGGTCCGGAATCAGACGCGTCGCCAAAATCAATTATCTCCGCAACTGAGAACTCAGGATTATTGTCAAATTCGGAATCGTTGTCAACGCCTTCTATGGTTATAAGATTTTTGGCTCTCGGGATCATACCGTGATTATCACGGGTATAATTATTTCTTGTATTTGTTTGTCCTTGTTTCCTTTTTTCTGTATATCTTTTATTTTTCATAAAAACCCTTTATAATAAAATTGCCATTTTTTGCGTCAGGTAAAGTCTTAATATTCGGGACAATCTTATTATATGATTTCACTCCTGCGTTATACAACCCCAAATTTGCCGGATGAGTTGTCAATCCTTGCTGTACTCACTATTTAAATTTTCAAAAAAACGCTAAGCTGAACGGAGAAAACAATGCTTGATATATCGCTTTTGGGATGCGGCGGGATGATGCCGCTGCATAACCGTTATCTGACGGCTCTGCTCGTGAGATGCAACGGACGCATGCTGCTTGTTGACTGCGGCGAGGGCACACAGATGACCATGCGCGAGCTTGGCTGGGGTTTTGTCAATCTCGATTACATCTTAATAACCCACTTTCATGCCGACCATATCGCAGGACTTCCCGGAATGCTGCTCTCACTCAGCAACTATGGCCGGACCGAACCGCTTACAATCATCGGTCCGGATGGCATAGAAAGAGTTGTGAAAAGCCTGCAGGTCATAGCACCTGAATTGCTGTATCCTGTCCGGTTTATGGAGCTTCACTTGAGCGACAATTCACCGGTTCAATTTCAGCTTGGCGAATTTCAAATTTCGGCGCTCCGGCTTTCACACGCATTGACTTGTATCGGTTACAGCATATATATCCCGCGCCGGGGCAAATTCGATCCCCTGCGTGCAACAGCACAATGTATCCCAAAGAAGTATTGGAAACAGCTGCAAAACGGTGAAGCTGTCGGGATTTACACCCCGGATATGGTGCTCGGACCTCCCCGCAAGGCAATAAAGGTTAGTTATATTACAGACACAAAACCTATAAACTCAATACCGGCGTTCATCGAAGGCTCCGATCTGTTTATCTGCGAAGGTATGTACGGCAGCGACGAGTTCAAGGAGAAAGCCGTCCGCTATTTTCACATGGTATTTTCAGATGCCGCAAGACTTGCCCGGGCGGGTCAAGTCGGGGAGCTGTGGCTGACCCATTTCAGCCCCGCGCTGACCGACCCGGAAAGCTATCTGCCCGAAGTTAAAGCGATTTTTGACAACACAATAATCGGTTTTGACCGCATGATAAAAACGCTTAAATTTGAAAATATATTATAGCGCATATTCCGGCGTTAATGGCGGCATATGCGCTTTCTATTTTAAACTGCTCTTTTTAATTATACTGTATTGACAGCTTTGATTCGTTTGCATTGAAATAAACGCAGTCACCCGCTTCATAATGCCAGACCGATTTGATAATACGCGGCTGCAGGATACCGTTTACCTCCCGGTAATCTTCGCAGAAAGCCGACCAGTCGGCCTGTGTTTCATTGCCGTTCATATCGATCGCCATTCTGTCCCCGGTGCGGAACGAAAGCATCTCTCCGGCCTCGGAAAAGGTGAATATACCGCTTGCAGTGACACCCTCCCAGGTAACAGTAGCTTTGGCGTGCGTGTCGTCGACAGGCTCCCACTTCACAAAATCCTGCAAAGCAGCCGAGGGAACAAACAGGCACTCAGCCAGCCATGTGATAAGGCATGCGCGGTTCATGCTTTCTCCGCGTTGGTCAAAGAGGGTAATCACTTTAGCTATGCATCCCCTCATGCTCCCCTTGCCGTTTTCGTAAGAGTCCAGCCCCTCGAACGGTATGCCTATAATAGTTGATGATATCAGTGCAAACCGCTCCGGACGTTCGACAAGGTTAAACTGCTCGTAGTCTATTTTAATTGTCCTGTCCTGAGACATAACGAAATCCACATCTTCAAGGTATGCCCGCATGTACGACATCTTTGGTTTTCCCAGGTACCCGCAGTGTGTAAAATAACACTGCACGGGCAGAGGGAGGCCGCTTATGTCGTCCTCAGTAAACACACCCGTGTCAACAGGCGCTTTCTCAGCCTTTTCTGATGTAATGCGATTATACTTCACAGTCGTCGGCGAAATGGGTACGGAAAGAAATAACACAACTACGACCATTATGCCAATCAGCACGGTGAAAATCCACATTTTCTTATTCTTCCTCGTTTCCATAATTTTGCTCCATTATATGAATGTTGTGATCTAATTTTCCGATTGCATCCGACAGAGCCGACAGCTCCTCCTCGTTAAAATCGCGGAACACTTCGCTTATGAACTTAAGTTCTATTCCCTCTCGCTGCTTCAAGTGCTCTTTGCAGGCTTCGCTCAGGCTGACCCGCACCATCCTCGAGTCGCGGTCGTCCTTATTCATGCTGACGAAACCTCTTTTTTCAAGTATCAGCGCCATTTTCTTCACGTTCTGCCGCGAGCTGCCGATGCACGCCGCAATTTCGGAAAGTGTTGGCGCCTCGGACTCGCACCTGAGAACTCCGGCAAGAAAAAGCCATTGCTTGACAGTCAGCCGTTCGTCCAGCCTGTCGCCCAAAATCTGCAGTTTGTTCGACAGGGTGAAAATCGAACCGAAGATGTATGCCTGACACTCAAGACTGTTCATTTCAATCCTCCGTATGACATTAGGTAACCCGTTACCTATATTATACGCAACCGGTTGCCTTTTGTCAAGGGGTTATAGTAAAATTTTTTGAAGAAAAAATCGCGGTTGTTTACCGCGATAAAACTATAAAGTGACCTGTTATGTTTTATATCAAGCAGTAAAACGTGAATAACATACTTTATTCCTCATTCAATAGCTTCTGACGCCCATTGATTGAACAGCGGCCATCTTCTATCGGGGAAAAGGGTATACTGTGCTTCAACCGCCCAGTGAAGGCGTAAAAACCAGAAGATATCTATGGCAGCTCTGCTGGCGTTGCTGCCGATAAAATCCTCTTCCCGATAATTTAAATCGGTAGTTTTATAGTCTGTGATTTTATTGAAATCAACCGCCGATTTCGCATTTGAACTTTTATATGCGGAGCTCTGTATCACATTACTTTTGTCGCTTGTGCTTGTGTCAATTGCTCTCAGACAATATTTGATTAGTACATATATCACGTAAAATATTGTGAATATAATTGATGCAATACTTATCAGAGTAAAATAATCCATATATTATTACCCGGGATATTTATTGAATATCCCGCCGCAGCGACAGACGCATACCCGTGAAAACGGGTACGCAATCGTGCGGCGGGAGCTGCGATTCAATTCACCTCTATAAGCCCCATGCGCTTCCACGCGGCGCGCGCGTATGTAATCGAATCCTCCGAAGGCGTGTAGTTATACGGCGAATAAGGCAAAGTGACATTCATATTTTCATCGGGATATGGCGAGGCAGTATCACCGTCGCATTGTTTTCTCTCCGCTTCTATGCGGAAATCGGGTATGCGGATTTCCTTTCCGTTCTCCAGTGCGCTGCGCTGCGCGCATATAGCAATCGCAGACATTGCAACCGAGTTGTAAACCGTGAAAAACGGCTCGACATCGCGCAGCATGTACTGGCCAAAGTGGTACATAACCCAGAAATCTCCGCCGCCGTGCCCAGCTTTTTCGGCAAGCTCAGCTTTAGCCGGCCAGCCCGGCGTATAGCGCTTAATTTCGCTCTCGCCTTCGGGCGTGTTCCAACTGTTGTAGTGCAGAAACATCTCATTTGTGCCGCGTATGTTCTCGACAGAGCCTTTTGTGCAGCACAGCCGGTAAGTATTGCCGTGCCCGGCCCATGCCGCGCATCCGGTAATGCGTAAAATCGCACCCGAATCAGTTTCAACCATCATAATAGCGGCGACGTCCGCGTGACGGCGCGCGGTTCCCTCGTAAAGCTCCTTTGCTTGCACGACTTTGGCGTTTACTGCGACGGGCCTTTCACCGGTCATATAGAGCAGCGGAGCAAGCGAGTGGGTCAGATAATATGTGCGCGGCGTCCAGTTGCGCCAGTGACGAATGCCGGGGGCGAGCCGGTTAAGCTCATCCTTCGTGGACGGGTTCACATACTCGCCTTCGGCAAACAGCACGCGTCCGAGCTTGCCGGAGTCATACAGCCGCTTCATCTCGAGATTGGTAACAAAGAAAGGGTAGTTTTCTGCAAGCATATATTTTCGCCCTGTACGCTCAACCGTGCGACATAGCTCGGCACATTCCTGGAGCGTCAATGCCGGAGTGGTTTCACTCAGCACATCTATGCCGCGCTCCATCGCTTTGACAGCGTAGGGCGCATGTTCGTGGAAAAAGTTGCAGAGCACCACAGCATCGAACAGTCCTGAGTCAAGGAACTCGTCATAATCGTAAAAACCCTTAACTCCTTCGCCCAGCATATTTAACGCGTTGTCTACATAAGCCTTTACCATATCGCAGACCGCCGTGACCTCAAGCCCCTCGACAAGCCTTGCATTGAGCGCATATGACATGCCTCTCTGCAGCCCGAGCACGCCGATCCGGCATTTATCCATCATAAAATTTCCTCCAGCTATATTATAAAAACAATTTTGTTACAGCAAATTGCACGCACAGATGCAGCGCTTAATTTTCGGTATATTCCTCGATGAGCTTTTCTATCTGAGCGGCGACTTTTGACTCGATACTTGCAAATTTCGCCTGGAAGCTTGTGTTCTTCCGAATGCAGGTTTCCATCATGTTCTTCATGCTGCCCCAGTCGTACAGCGCGCCGAGTTCCAGAACAAGATTGTCGGTGGCAAGCTTCAGCATCTCTATCGATTCCTCGTCGCGGGTCTGTTTTACCAGCAGCGTGACGTTATATCCTGCCTCGGTTGAGGTGTAGCGCGACAGCGCGGTCATAGCCTCGATAAGCATACCGGTGCGCTCCGGGTTAGAGCAGGTTTTCGGGATCACAGTTCCCACAAGGCACCAGAAGTTTGCGAATGTTCTGTATTTTTCCTGATTTTCATCCAGTTTCGGGGTCGGAACGATTCCGAAGTCCATTTCGCATTCGGTGAACATCGACAGGTTGACCGCAGTATACGGTAAAAATAGCCCCTGCCTGTTCATGAAGCGCTCGCCCGGTCCGTAAAGTGAATCCTGAAGCTTTTCCACATCCGGAGATTCATAGAAGCTGCCGAGTTTTGATACAATCGCTTCGGCTTTTTCGGTATTGCAGGAGATTTTCAGCATATTGTTCTCATCAAGTTCGACGAAGGTGCCGCCGCAGCCGATATACAAACACCAGCCCGCGGTGCCGTCGCTTATCATGCCGTAGAAATCCTTGAGCGTCATTTTTCCGTCGCCGTCAAGATCCTGCGCGGTATTCTTAATGAGCTCCGACAACTTGTCAAGCGTCCAGTTGCCGTCGCGAACGGTCTGATACGGATATGTTAATCCATAATCGTCGAACAGGTCAAGGCTGAACATCATTATGTATGCGGAGCTCATATTGCGCGGCGAGACGTCGCCTATCGCATAATAATTGTGGCCTGCAATTTTGGTTGAGCTGTTGATATATGAATTCCACCACGGCTTCTCAAAGTCCAGATTCGGCACATTTACCATATCGGCTGCGTAGCCGTTTGCCAGACCGGTGCAAACGTTGGCGATATCGCCTATGACAAAATCGAACTCATCGTCGCCGGCTGTAATCGATTTTTTTGCCCTGTTCAAAATGTCGCCTCCGTCATACGGAGCGAGTATGTAGCCGATGCTGACGTTAAACTTTTGCTCCACCATGCGGTCGCGGTTGAAAAGCGCGTCGTTTACAATGTCGCCGGTTAGCGTATCGTCGGGTGCGGTTCGTGCCGGCAGCGAAGAATTGATGTTGTTCGTCGTCAGGATGGAAAGCGCATACCCGCCGTAATTCTCGCTTTTTAAATGATTTAGCACATTTGTGGCGTTGTATCCTTCGGTTTCCGCCGTCGTTTCGGCGGAAGTTGAATCAGCAAAGGTATCTTCGGTGACGCCTTTATCATCCGCACAGGCGGCGATAAGTATTGCTGTTAGAATAAACGCGAGAAGTAACAAAGAAATTTTCCGGCTATTCACTTTGCTAACCCCCATTTAATAAAAATAGTTTTCGAATCGATATTACTGTCATTAAAGTATCACAGTGCAAATTGCTTGTCAAGCGATTATGAAAAAGATATTAACACATAGAATTTTTCTGAGTTTATTTTGCCTATAGCGTTAAAATAAAAACGCCCCGTGAGAGAGCGTTAATGCGCTATCTTACGGGGTGAGGATTTTATTACTTAACCTTTAATTACCTTTAGTCATTATATATTTTTAAGATAGTATAAAATATGATCATTTACGGGATCTGTATCTATAGTACCAAATTGGCCCTCAATATATGTCACCTTTTTATCTGCTCCATATTGCTTAATAGTCGGGTGTTGGTATTCATCATTTATATTGGTGAAGGTTGCACCTGTTACATCAAGGTGTGAATCATTGAACATTTCAATACCGTAATAATCATAAAAGTTTAAGTTAATATCACCTAGAAGTGTTACATCAGCGTTGTCAACACGCAGGGCTATGTCGGCAGTTGTCAGTCTAATATTACTTATAGTAACAACGCCGGGGGTGTCAGAAACATCCAGTATATAGTCAAAGTCCACAGTCTGCTAACGCTGCCTGAAACTCAGTAAGGTTCGCCACATCTACTGAATTTATAGTTACTGTATAAACAAACGTGTTCTCGTCTGATATCGAATACATGCTGCCCCACTGATTGCCGGCTGTGTCATAAATCACGAGGTAGAATGTAACGCCTCCGTTATCCGCAATCGCCGTCATCTATTTCATTTTGATTCCAATTGTATGTGTTTTCACCGATTGTGACCGTTGTTGCACTTGTATCAAATTCTGCAGGTGCAGAAATCTGTACGCCTCCACGGTTGCCGGCTGCTCTGCCTAATGTCTCGTCTGCTGGATACCATTTTATTTCGCCGCTTTCGAAGACAATCGTATCGGGGGTGGACCCGTACCTGTATACCAAATCATCGCCGCCGGTGTTGCCGGGGTCTCTCTCTAAGCTGCCGCGTACTACCGGAATGGTATTATCCACCACCGGCCCCACAGGATCGCTTTGCACCGTTCCGGCATAGTAACCATATCCTGTTACTTTTACTTTTATGTACTTGCCTGCATCGGTTGCTTTAAGGGTGTAGGTTCTCGATGTTGCTCCGTAAATGTTTGTGTATGTTCCGTTTTCGGTATTTGCGCGCATCCACTGATACCTGACTGTCGCAACTACCGGATCTGTATCTGCTGTCAGAGTTGAACCGACAACAGCTTCACCATCCACACTGACATCTCTAATAATCGCATAATAGATGGGGTAGTTGGGGAGAGGTGGAGAAGGAGGCAAATTTGATCCGCCATTGTTGTCGGAAGGAGGAGTGTCACTTGTGCCCGGAGTCACAATATCGATCCCGCTGCTGTTATTTGTAGCGCTGCCGTTAGCAGGCACAGATTTGCCGCCGCCTGCCGTCACGCCGGAAGCGCCGTTGCTATTGACTACAGTGTTCGGAGTGGTGACCGACGTATTATCTGCACCAGCACCGGCAGTTACCGTGCCCACCGCTCCGGTTCCGGATATCGCAGTACCGGCAGCGAAAGTCACAATATTTGCAACCTGTCCTCTTACATTTACGGTGGTGCCATCGGCGCTGTCACCTATTGCCAGATATGAAACCTGAGCGTTGGATGCTACCGTAATATCGGCTGCGCTCTCACAGTTCACCACTACGTTGTCAACAGTGGCGTTCTGGATGGTCACCGGAACATCCGGTGCGTTTATCTCAACGGTTCCGACTGTTCCTTCGATAATGACATCGTCACGTCCGTCGTCGATGACAATGACTTCAACATCAGCGCCGCCTTCAACGGAAACGCGGATATTGCCATCCAACTTGGCAATAACAACCTTGCCTTCCACGCTGCCGCCGATAATGATGATGGAGTTCAATCCGCCGCCGCGAACAACCAATCTGCCTTCAATCGTGACGTTATTTAATATCAGATCGCCGTCGCCGACGCCGTCACCAACGATTAAGTCGCCGTTTATCGTGACATTTCTCAAAATAACGCCGGGAACGTTAACCATGATGTTGCCGTCGGCCACTTCTGTATATTCACCGCCGGCTTTTATGTACTGCTTTATGGTATTATGCATTACCTGAGCAAATTCAGCTCTGCTGATGTTTGATTTGGGGTTCAGTTTGCCGCCGGAACCCTGCAGGTAACCAGCATTTACAAGAGCATTTATATGGCCCTTTGCCCAGTCGGATACCTCATCGGCATCTTCAAAGTCTTTATCTGCATATACGGCAGGTTCAAGCTTGAGCGCTCTTGCCAGAATAACAAAAGCCTGCTCACGGGTAATGTTGCTGAAAGGCTCCATTTTTCCTGCAGAGCCTTGCATGACACCCATTTTAAGTGCTCTTGCCATGCTGACGGCTACCCATTCGTCCACACCTTTAAGGTCGGAATAGGAGGATATGTCGCCCTCCGCTATTAAGACTGACAATAGTTACTTGACCATTCCATTATCCTCCTGTTTTTATTGCTAAATGCTTATGTCCGATTTTTTATCCGGGATATAACCATTTATGCAATAATGAATAGTGCTATTATTTCAGTCGAAACCGCATGGTTTTTCAAGCCGGATACCATCTCCTCTAATACTGTGCTTTTTTAAGGAATAACCTGTACACTAAAATCAGCAAGATCACATTATACGCCCCGCCGATAAGCATGTATAGCGGAAAGCTGAGATTAGCCCCGTTTTCAGCCGGCAGAAACTCAAGGAACATACCCCTGATTGCCCAGAAATTCGGGAAAATGCCCAGTACATATTGCAGACCTCCCTGAAAAGTCTCCAGCACCATCAGGGCAGGGACTAATACCAATATGCCCGCACCCTTTATAATAGCAAAGCCTTCAACCTTGTTTTTGGCAAAGGCTCCCTGCAGCAGTCCCAATGCCGGAGCAAAAATACTATCGACGATTGCAAAGACTACAATATGCAAAATGTTTATATTGTCAAAAAGCGATACGCCCATCACGGTGTATTTGTCGCCGGAAATCAGCTTTGTCCCGAGTAGCACCGCTATCGTACCGACGACCGACATCAGGTATATATATGCCATTTTGAATTTCAGGTAGCCCGAAGACCCGACAGGGGTAACGGCAATAGTATTAAGCGTATGTTCGTCCTTGTGCTCAAGCAGCAGGAAAGTAGCCATAGCAGCGAGAATAGCCGACCCGAAAGCCATTATAAAGATAAGCATCAGCAGCATTGTTATCTTAAGCGTGGCTTCCTGCGTCGAGTCTATTGATTCAAATATCATAGGAAACAAAAATGCGAACAGGATAAGCACAATAACCGGATATAAACACATATAGAGGTTAATAGGATCCCGGATGATTGTTTTTGCCTCGTATTTTAAGAGAGATAAATATTTGCCCATATGGTTACCCCCTTACCGCATTGTCTTTAAATGCAGGATATACCGCAAACCTGAAAAGCGCTGCGGTCATAATTATAAGATAAAGGCATCCGGCAATTAACTTTGCCACGCTATACTCGCTGCTCACTGCGGAGGCTATCAGATGGCTTGCGGAATGTGACGGCGAAATCATGAGCAGCCACTCGAACTTTGCCTCGATTATGCCGAAGTGAAACAGAACAGTCGGCGTTGTAAACAGCAGCATATACCCTGTAAGTAAACCGAGCGTGGAGGTAAATTCCCTGCTGCAAAGCGAAAGAATAAACCCGATTGCCGCATGGGCAGCGCCTGCAACTACTACAAACAGGAAAAGCGCAGCATAGTTAAATGTAACCCCGTGAATAAAGTATAGCGCTGCAGACGTTATAACGGCAGACTCAATTGAGAGCACCATAGATGCGACGGTTTTGGCTGCCAGGATTTGTCCGGGCGATACCGGCATAACCATCATAGACCTTATCGTGCCTTCCTGCTTTTCAAGATGATGTGAGGCGCCGAGAAGCAAAATCGACATTGCGGCTACGTCGATATAAATTAGCAGTGGTACTAAATGGCTTGCTTCTTCCGTGGACAGGAAGAAAAGCAGCACAATCCAGATAACAGAGGTCACCAGACTGAAAGGCAGAATCTTATACTTCACCATCCGGTTCAGTTCGCCCGCAATAAGCTTTATCAGATTGCTCATTTCAGCTCAACTCCCGTCACGATAATAAAGATTTCCTCCATTGACGTCTCACCGCTGTGTATGGTCTCGATCTGTTCGGTTTTCAGCAGCTTTTGAAATTCTTCGTTGAACCCTATGCCGTCGAGAGGGAAACGGGCGCTGGCAACTGATCCGTTATTTCTGTATTCAACCGTGACTTCTCTTTTCCCGTATTTCAGTTTCAGATCCCTTGGCGTCGATGTTTCAACAAGCGTTCCGTTTACGCAAAACGCGACTCTGTCGCATAGCTGCTCAACATCGTTCATCAGGTGAGTGGTCAGGAAAACCGTACCGCCTTTGTCCCGGAATTCGGATATCATATCCTTTATTATTCTTGCGTTCTTCGGGTCGAGACCGTTTGTAACTTCGTCAAGGAAAAGTACACGGGGATTGTTTAGCATGGCGCGCACAAAATTCAGGCGAACTTTCATCCCCTTGGAATATTCGCCGACTCTGATATTACGGTACTCCCAAAGGCCGACCCTTTCCATCAGTTCTTGGATATTTGCATTCTTCTTATAAAACCCCGCGAAAAATTTCATGTTTTCCAGGCCGGTCAATTTGGAGAAATGGACAGGCATCTCAAACCCGACGCCAATCTCCTCATAAAACGAGTTGCCCATGCCCTTTAAGTCTTTGCCGAAATATTCGATGCTGCCCTTATAATCTTCGAGAAGCTTCACCAGTATTTTCTGGGTGGTGGATTTCCCCGCCCCCGAAGGGCCAAGCAGCCCGAATATCTCGCCCTCGGACACCTCAAATGATATTCCTTTGATTGTATCTTCGCGTGATGTCAGATATCTGAAACATAAGTCTTTTACATTAAATGCGGCTCCCATATTTTTCCCCTACCTGCCGTTCTACAAAAAACTATATTAGTTTCAGTCGGATATAGATGACTGTATGCCGGAAATACCATACTGTATCATGTCTACCACCTGGTTGGCGATATCTATTATTTCATTCGAACTCCCGGCGGAAACCAGTTTGTGCAGATTTGAAAACATAATCTCGATAACCCCGGCAACAAATTCGGGAGGATAACAGGTGTTAATCTGCCCGGACCGGACCGCCTGACAAATCTGGTCGTAAAATGACCGGGAGTAATCAAACGGAAAATAATCATATAGTCTGCTTCTGAATTCTTTGCTTTCCTCCATAACTCTGTTGAAAAGGTGATACATACGTTCGTCTGCTAGCATAAAATCCATTGTCGCTTTCAGGATTTCTTTAAGCGAACTGAAAAAATCACTGCTTTTGCCGGCTGTCTGCTGCATGACTGGATAAAAGAAGGATAGCTTCTTTTTTATTAAGATGTCCATCATGGCCAGATACAGCCCGAACTTGTCGCCTAAGTGATGATACAGGCTCCCTTTGCTCATCCCGGATTTTTTCAGGATGTCATTAAGCGATGCATCCTCATATCTTTTCATGGCGAACTCGTCAATAGCCGCTTCAAACAGCTTCGGATATCGCAGAAGCAGATTGTTATCACCCAATATTGTTTTATAGTCAATATTTCTTTTCAATAAAAACACCTTTCATATAACATACTTATGAAATATTAGACCGCATGGTCTAAACTGACCGGTTTAATAGTAACATATATCGGCAGTACTTGTCAATACGAAATCTAAACAAATTAGCTAATAGCAAAAAACCCCCGATATGCTCATGAAAACACATATCGAGGGTATAAATATATCCGCAGATAAACTGACTCAAAATAGTGTTATCTGACCAATTCAAAGTTTTTGAATCTCCAGCGGTCGTCTGAAAACTCCAGGATGAAGTCGTGTTTTTCGTGCCCGGTTACGTTTTGCTTAACGGGATCATCGTATATTTCCACTGTGACCGTAAACTTTATCTGTGTATCCGACAACCTTTCCACTTCGTATGTTTCCGCGCCTTTGAAAATATCGGTTCCCCTGTCGGCCGGCATTACATACAGCTTGCCGTCCTGCTCAACATACCGGTCGGATGAAGCGGTCATTAGTGCTTTTGATATTTCGTCTGCAAAATACATATTCAGATACTCGGTCAGCTCCTGTTTTGAACTGATGCCGGGCTGCACGACTTCGAAATACATTATTCCGTCTGATTCTATGTATTTTTCCCCGTCAAACGGTATCGTAGTCAGATCAAACCACTCATATGCTTCTCTTGCTTTGTTATACAGCTCGAATACTTCATCATCTGTCAGCGCCGCAGCCGCTGTTGATTTACTGCAGGCAATGAGAAACGCGGACAGCAATGCGATGATTATGATAATCAGACATATCCTGCTATTCATCTTGACCTCCCCAATCTGATGCAAGATTAAAGCCCCTGTGGAAATATAAGGCTTCCACTATTATTATATAATACGTAACCTGTATTTTACAATATATAACATGCTGCAGGCTGAGATGATTTTACTCAACCTGCAGCAATATTTTAATGCTTATGATCTTGCAAGTGCCAATTTACACTAAACGCAATTGCCTTCTTCCTTGACAATACAGTCCAGAAATATCTCCGCTATTTCAGGATCAAACTGCGTTCCTTTATTTTTCTTTATCTCAGCAATCGCATGCTCCTTGCTCAAGGCTTTGCGGTAAGGCCTGTCGCTTGTCATGGCGTCATATGTATCGGCTACTGCCAGTATCCGGCACAACAGTGGTATCTCTTCCCCCTTATGCCCCTGTGGATACCCCCTGCCGTCCCAGCGCTCATGGTGATATAAAATATATTCGGCAATCGGTCCGAGTTCAGGCGTGTTCTGCGCTATTCTGCAGCCTATCTCTGGATGTTTTCTCATTTCCGCCCATTCGTCTTCGGTCAAAGGTCCGGGTTTTTTCAAGATTTCTTCGCGTACCCCGACTTTACCGATATCGTGCAGGACAGCCAGCAACGCGAGTTCATCCATTTCCTTTGACGTTAATTTAACCTTAGCGCCCATTTCAAGACAATACTCTTTTATTCGCTCGGCATGTTCCTCGGTTTCAACGCTTTTTGCAAAAAGAGTGGTTAAAAGAGTGCTAATTATACTGTTTCGGAAGCTCTTGCCCTCGCTCAGCTTCTGACGGTACATCCTCTCTTCGGCTTCCTTGATGATATCCGCCATCGTTTCATCCGGCGATTCTCTGGTGGCGCATCCTAAAGCTATGCTTAACTGCAGGTGTTCCGTACCGTAAGTCATACAGGTATCTTTTATTCTTCTGGTTATTTCCTCCGCAGTCTGGGCAGAGGTTTCAGGCAGGACAACCAAAAACTCGTCACTGCCCCAGCGGGAAACCAGATCACCTTTCCGGAAGCATCTGGATATTGCCTCAGCAGCTTTGCTCAATAGCTTGTCTCCTTCAGCGTGCCCGAAAACATCGTTTGCCAGCTTCAGGCCGTTGACATCAGCCATGATGACAGACAGCGGCAGATTGCCTTTGAGCTCCTGCCTCTCCAGCTCTTTTTCCATGAAGCGCCGATTATACAAACCGGTCAGATTGTCGTGATAGCTCAGGTAAAGGATTTTCTCCTGCCAGTTCTTTTCCTGGGTAATGTCACGGAATACCATGACAACACCATAAGTTTTGCCATGTTCATCTTTAATAGGTGCAGCGCTGTCTGCAATCGGTACGCGGCGGCTGTCTCTGGCAACAAGCGCCGTGTGATTTGCAAGTCCGATTATTTTCCCGGTCTGCAGCACTTTACCAACGGGGTCTTCAACTCTCTCGCCCGTTTCTTCGCTAATCAGCAGGAAGATTTGCTTGAAATCCTTTCCTTTAACCGCTTCTTCCTTCCAGCCTGTTATTTCTTCCGCCACCTTGTTCATGGAAGTTATAATGCCTTTTTCGTCGGTTGTAACAACCCCGTCGCCAATAGACTGCAGGGTGGTTCGGAGTAGTTCTTTTTCAAGATATAGCTTTTCCTTATACTCTTCCCTGTCGGTGACGTCGAATATGATTGAATAAAGCAAGCAGCCATCATTGTATTTTATAGGACAACAGTAAACGTCAACCAGCTTAATTTCCTGATTTTTTAAGCGGTGCGGGAATATAAAGTACTTCTGTTTTTCTTTGAGGACCATGAGCCGCCTTTTTTCAACTTCCTCTTTCGGAAGCATATTGATGTCATGTATATACATATTCAGCAGCTCTTCTCTTGTATAGCCGTAGAACGAGCTGGCCGCCGAGTTGGCGTCAAGAATCTTCCCTGACTTTGGTTCTATCAGGAGCATTACGGCTGTATGTCCGTTAAACATTCCCTGCAGACGGGTAAGCAGCTCATTTTTTTCTTTTTCCGCTTTTTTCTGCAGGGAAATGTCTTTTCTGAAACCGACGATATATTTGACTGTGCTGTTTTCAACAACCGGTGTCAGCGTTGTGTACCATACCCTTTCACCCGCCGGAAAAGGCAATGTTTCCTCATAGGTTATAGTCTCACCGGATTCCAGGCACCTGCGATAATTGGCTTCGACAATCTTGCCTAATTCCTCCCCCAATACTTCTATCGGTGTCTTATCCCGTATCATGTCCGGAGTAAATCCTGTTAACTCCCGGTGGGCTTTATTGTTCCTCAAATATCTGAACTGCCCATCCTCCACTTTAACCAGAAACATCGCATCGTTTGTGCCGTTGAACACTTTTTCCATTTCAAGGCTTAGCTCTGCAATGGTTTCCTGCTGTTTATCAAGGATTTTTATCCGTTCCATTTCTTCGCTTACATCCTGGAAATAGGTTACAAAATAACCCTTATCCCAGGAAAAAGCGGTCACTTTGTACCATCTGCGGAAAGGTAAAGCAAATTGAGTAAATTCTTTTCTGCCGCCACTTAATGCGATTTCTCCGTAAAACTTTATCCAGTCAAACGGATCCTCTTTTATATGCGGTATGACTTCCGTCACTTTTTTTCCAATTATATTTTCATCTTTTAACCCGGTCATTTCCCGGAAAGCAGGATTGATATCAAGAAAAATATAATCTTCCGGAATACCCTCTGCGTTGCAGACTATTTTGTGATGAGCATAACCGAAGGGTGCCTGATATAAAATCTCCTGCAATATTTTTTCTTCCATTTTATCCTCTCACTTTTATGTACCGATGGTTTTTGCGAAAATAACTTCAATTACGTCACATAACTCTCAAATTATAATTACACCCATCTTAATATAATAATATTATTATATAAATTTTTCTACAAATTTCAACATTTTTCTCCATTTTTAAACCAATATTTTACTTGAATTTACACCATATCAGAAATTTCATTTCTTGCACGTAAATACATATTTATAATTAAGAAAGGAAATGACCGGCGCAATCGCCGGTCATATGTATACATTTATTTAACCTGCGTTTATATACCTGTCAAGCTGTTTAGCCTTGCATTTCCGCAGTATAATAATCTGTTATTGAAGAAGCAGCCAACATTTTATATCTCAAGAATAAAAAGCGAACCGTTTTTACCGCTTAAATAAACGGTATCATCTTTACGTTCGATTTGAACCGGGTGGGTATCGGCGAACTCATAAGCGAAAGTAATTTGCCCTATTCCGGGCAGAAGCGAAAGCTCCGCATTTTCACCTGTTAGGTAAGCAAATATCAGATAACGCTCGCCAAGCCGGTAGGCTGTGACACGTGCGCCGACCGCATCCCTTGCAAGCACGCAGTCGCCGATTAACTCACCTTCAGTGAAAAACTCCAGATACTTTTTCCGCCATGTTGCCGACCGTTTCAATGCCGCAGACAACTCGGGATATTCGTAAATATAAGCGGTGCCGTTCATATCGCCGGGACGCGACGGATATACGTTCATGAACACATTGTCCATAAAGCACAGCTTTGCATGCTCGGGATTTGCGTCGACGATTATATTCGGGCGGGTGGTTTTAACCACATTTATATACGGGCGGCAGTCGCCGGTGCCCGGCCAGTATTCCCAGTCCCATGTATAGTCGAGGGCGTTGATGTCAGCCTCATAGTTGAAGGTGGACTCGCTTGAGATTGTAGAGTCGGGATACATGGCGCGGGTTTCGCGGGTGTAAGCGTCGATTATATCCTTAACCCCGCCCTCTACATTATTGCCTATATACTGATCCCAGCCGATTGACGGAGTTCCCGCCTCGTCGCGCAAAAAGCGCAATGCCGCCATAACGTCGCTCTGCCACAGTTTATTGGACTGATCGATTACCTGGCAGCAATATCTCTCCATATACGGCGTCTGAAACATCGGCAGTCCCTTTAAGTTCTCAGACCAGCCGGCCTGAGCCGGACCGATCTGCAAACCATAGCGCGGACAGGTTTCCCGCCAGATCGATACAAACGAAACAAACGGAACGATATCTATCCCCATCGCGCTGCATGCCGCCGCTGCTTTTTTGAATTCCTCAAAACCGCCCATCGACTCGGGGAAATGTTTCGGCTCAAGCGGCAGCACCATATCAAACAGCCCCCAGGCGGACATATCGATAAGCCCGTGTTCGAGCATGTCTGCCGCGACTTTAGGCAAATCCTCATAGCGGTATTTTACCGAATCGGTGTCTTTCGGATACTGTTCGCACGCCCAGATAGTACGGTAGCCCAGCGCTTTTGCCACTTTCTCTGACGGAGGCGCCACGCGCTTTTTGTTTGCGTTTATCCAGTCTTTATACGGTCCGATGCCGTTGATCCAGCCGCCTTCATGAGGCGTGAAGATATACTCCTGACTCTGATATACGCCGCCTCGCGGTATGTTGACGTAGTGTATTCCGCCGATGCGCAGCTTCTTTGTCTTTTGGTCGAGCTTGACATAGTATTCGTCTGCCATTGTGTTCATATTATCCGGCCCGAAGCCCCACCACTTGTGGAACAGCGAAAAACCGCCCTCAAGACTGCCGTAATCGTACCAGCGCCCGATCATGTTGCGGCTGCCGAAGTATCCGCCTGAGTGCTCAATAACACCGGTCACCGTCGGATTCACTCCGAAAAAGCCCGTGCGTGTGGCAGGATTGTCCGCAAGCTCTACAAAAGGCCGGGAAGTAAATCCCAGTGTGGTAAAACGCGTTTCAGCAGGACCGGTAACAGGGTCGAGCCCGTTGAAATCGGGGAAAATCACCTGCCGCACTTCGGCGTCGCAGTTGTTGCGTACGGTCAGCCGCATTGAAACAGATCTGCCGTCGGAGCACTCGGACAAAGTGAGTTCAGCTTCGATGCCGCCTTCAATCTGCGGGATTTCCTCGCGCGGGGTCATGTTCAGCCCAAGCGAGCGGAAATGCACGCGCAGCGTTCCGTGCGCAAACTCGAAATCCACTTTCCCCGCGTTCATGAAATTCGGCGTCATGCGCAGGATCTCGTAATCAAACTTAACCGGCACGGCAAGGTCGAAAAGCCCGTGACCGTTTGACATAAGCACTCTGCCGGACGGAGTGGTCAGCGAGATGAGTTCACCGGTGGATTCGTTGAAATTGAATGCGGTGTTGTTTAATATGTATGTCATCATTTTGACTCCTTTACTCTTCTGCCGCAAGTTTCGCAAAATCGGAATTGAGCTTATTTATCGCCGCTACAGCAGCTTTTTCGTTTTTTGCATATGTGGATGCAAAGTCATAGCTTTTAGCTGAACCGAGATTTATAAAAAGATTCAGATAATTTCCAACGTTATAAACCATCGCAGGGTCAAATGCGCGCGAAGTGAAGATGATGTCGAGCATTGCCTCCGATTCGTCGTCACGTGAGATTTTGCGTTTGAGCAGTATATCATAGTAAGCGGGTTTGACCTCGTTGCATGACAGTGCCGCCATTGCCTCGAGCACATAGCCTGCCGCCTCTGTATCAGGGTTGACCGACGGTATGGCCACGACCTGACAATATTCCGTTAAAAAGCAGCGGTATTCTTTCTGTGCGGCATCGTATTTCGGCATCGGAAGAATACCGAATGGCGCCTCCATATCTCGCAGTTCGGTGACGGCGTTTACACCTGCCACATAAAAGAGTATACGGTTTCCGGCAAACCATTCCTTGCGGGAGGCTGTCCAGACTGCAAGTCCGTCACCGCCATATTCGTTTACCACTCTGCCGGGATTGATCATAACTGTATCGTCATACAACAGCGGCGCGATTTTATCAAAAATCTCTACCGACTTGTCGCTGTACAGCGTGTTTATATAGTAATTGTTTTCGTCCTTCGATAATGCCGATACGCCGCAGGCAACCATGTATGTATAAAGATCGCGCGGCTGTCCGACAAAACCGTACATATCCTTTGATGTCCACTCACCGTCACCGTCGATATCGCTGGAACAATTGCGGGCAAGCGTGATGTATTCATCTATCACCCACTCCCCGTCAGTGACAAGCTGATACGGATTTTTATCGGAGTATGTTGAAAACAGGTTTTTGTTAAACAGCACCGCGTATGTGTCGCGCATCGCCCACAGTGTCAGCTCGCCTGTTATGAAATACAAGCTCCTGCCGATTGAAAATGCCTCTTCACTTTTCTTATCCCACCACGGATTTGACGAGTCGAAATAGGGCAGCTTGTAAAGGTCATGCATGTATCCTGCCCGCGCGCTGATGCAGACCTGGCTCTGCCATCCCCACATGCCCTGATATGCGTTATCGCCCGCACGGTGCGATTTTGCGATTTCTCCGCAAATATCATCCGAAATCAGCGCTTTTATTATTATTCCGTAGGTATCTTCGATTTCCGCGTTGCGGCGATATATAGAGTCGTTTATCGGCTCTCCGGTTTCTGCCTCAGCCACAATATCATCGGAGACGTAGAATATGCCGCTCATGCCGTTTGTTCCGGCAAAGGTGAATTCATATCCACCGAAATTACTCGATTCGAGGTTGGGGAGTATGCGTTCTGTTATCTGTTCGGTGTCGGTTTCCTTTGCCGCAGCAGTTGTCTCGCTTTTCCCGCTGCCGCTTTCACCGGTACAGGACAACAGCATTGACGCAACTGCTAAAGTAACAAAAAACAGAGAAGTTAATCTGGCTTTCATTATACTCCTCCATAATAAACAATATAATATTATTATGGATTTTAACACATCCAAAGTGTGTCATATAATGTACCGGTTGCACAATTGTATATTTATATTGTTATGCGCATTGACTAAATCTCGTTGTATGTAAACGCCTTAATATATTTTTTCGGCAGTTTCCCGTCACCGCATAGATAGTCTATCAGAATATCAACTGCTGCTTCAACCTGTTCTGATATGTTCTGCCGTGAATATATCCCGTGAAATCGCCCGTGATATTTTGCCATGTGTCCCCGGTCTGCGTCCATTCCGAACACCGAAATATTGTTTGGGGGACTGTGGTTCGACTGAGCGCCCCGGTCCAGTTTCTCCAAAGCCTCGCACAGAAGGTCAGTCACACCGTCATTTGCAAAAACCGCATTGATTTTTCCGACATACGGAGCAATTATACGCGCAAACCACGAAGGCAGCAGATTCCTTGAACAACTTGAGTCGCACATCTCTTCACCGGCGATCTCAACATTCCGATATTCTGACAGGCAATCTTTAAGCACAGGCAGCATGGAATTGCCTCTTTCGCTGCTTCCGCTAAGCCCTATGAGCAGTATGCTCTTTCGGGAGCCGCGATCATAATTTGCAATTTTTGCGGCAAACTTCCGCATTTCAGCTTTGTAATCGCAGATCACCTCACCCAATGCCTGCAGCGAATCAGAAGTATCGCAAATAAATACCGTCGGATGGCGCTGCACGAATTCCGACAACCGGTTTACAGTGCTACTGCTTATTTTCGGCATAATAACATACCCGTCCGCGCCGAGCTGCTCAAGCATATTTATGGTGGCGATGAAATTCTCGCTGTCACGGTATGCGTAACGGATGATGTTGGATTTAATATTTAGCACTGCGGCATATTCATCGATTTTTTCCGCAAACCCACGGGACGCGAAATCCCAGAAAAAGCTGTAATATGACGGAAAAGCAGCTGCTATTTTTATGCATCCGCTTGCCCGTTTGTTTGCAGTTGACCCCAGCGGCATTTTTCCGAGATAACTCTGAATTTTCGCGGCATTTGCGTCGCTCACCCCGGCAGTGCCGTTGAAATATCTCAAAACCGTGCTGTATGAAAGCCCGGTTTCAGCCGCTATCTGCCGTTTATTAAGTTTTTTTGCCTCACTCATAATATCTCACAGAATATACGGTCTGCTTTCCAGACATATAACATTTCAAATCATTTAGTGTCATAAAATAATAGGCGTGTTTTATCTCAAAGCACAGTTATCTGCTATTTGTAATAATAGCAAAACTCTCCGGATTATTCAATATAAGCATTGCAATATATATAATTTCTGATATACTGACATTATAAGGCACATCCGGTTTACAATACCTGCCTATGTCGCACAAACTATTTACTGCTGCAATAAGGACGTGATTATATGAAGCGCCTGAGTCTGCTGAAAGAAGAAATTGCGTCTGTACCGCTTAAAGGTAAACCCGTAACGCAATATCTGATGTATCTCGGGTATTCCGAACACTTTGACGACGAGGTGCCGATAGCACGGGCATTTGCAATCGAGTCGCTTTTCACACGGCATGAGCCTTTCATATATAAAAATGACCTGATCGCCGGCTCGCTGCGCGGGCGCATGTCGGACGACCCGGAGCTTACCGACGCGACTCTCGCAAGAGCCGCCGGGCTTGTGAGCAGCTACGGGTCAAACCACTTCTGGACAAATGCCGACCATTTCGCGCCCGACTATAAAACTTTCCTCGAGGACGGCGTGGGCGGTACACTCGAAAAGATAGATAAATCGAAAGAAGTTCACAGGCACGATCCCGACGCCAAAAAGAAGCTTAACTTTCTGCGAGCCGCGGAAATTGCGATGCGCGCGTTCGGCAGGATGATACTCCGGTACGGCGAGGCTGCCGAAGCAACGGCTGCGCAGTCGACAGAGCAAATAGACAAAGATAACTTCCTCGAGATCGCCCGCATCTGCCGCAAGCTGTCAGTTGATAAGCCCGAAACTTTCCGTGAAGCACTTCAGCTTGTTTGGCTGACCCACATCGCGTTTGTATACGAAGGCAGGTACGCAATGGCGCTCGGGCGGCTTGACCAGTATCTGTATCCATTCTATCTGCGTGATATACAGTCAGGCAGGCTGGCGCGCGGTGAAGCACTCGAACTTGTGGAATGCACGCTTTACAAAATCGGCGAGATGCGCCTGTTCGGCGGCGACGATGTTGTCAACATCGCAATTGCCGGCCACGGGCGAGACGGCAGAGGCGCGCTGAACGAGCTGTCGTATATAATACTCGAGGCAGTTAAAAACTGCAACATCCCGGGACCGAACCTGTCGGTGCGGCTGTACGACGGAATACCCGACGACTTCATCGACAAGTGCCTGCAGAGCATCGGAACGGGGCTCGGTTATCCGGCGCTCATGAACGATGAGGTCAACATTCCTGCTTTGCACCGGCACGGCTATAGCATTGAGGACAGCCGCGACTATTGCATGGTCGGCTGCATAGAAAACTTCATACAGGGTAAACAGCCTCCGTGGTCGGACGGCAGGTATAACTCGCCTAAATATATTGAACTGGCTCTAAATAACGGGCGCTGCATGCTGACCGGCGCTTTGATGGGTCCCAAAACCGGCGACTCGTCGGAGTTTGACTCGATGGACGCTTTTATCGCGGCGCTTGTAAAGCAGATGGAATTCGGCGCGGCAGAATACATGGCGCGCTTCCGCAACGAAAACGACAGGTACAACCGTATCAACTACATTCAGCCGTTTCTGTCATGCTTCTGCCGCTGCTGCATTGAACGCGGGCTTGACATAAACGACGGTGGTGCGCTCTATCCGTCCGTGCACGGCGCGGGATGCATGGGGATTGGCACATTCGCCGACTCGCTTTCGGCAATCGAGGAGGTCGTTTACAATAAAAAAGCGGTCACGCTCTCAGGACTGCGCGACGCGCTTGCAGCCAACTTCGAGGGCTATGAGGAGCTCCGCCAGATACTCAAAGGCGCCCCCAAATACGGCAACGACAACGACTTTGCAGACAAATACGCCGTATGGTTTGTCGAGGTGCACGACAAAATCTTCTCAAAATACCGCACGCCCGACGGCGGCGCGATATACACCGCGATTGCCTCCAATATCTCAAATATTCCCGCAGGCGCCGAGATTGCGGCTACACCCGACGGGCGCGGGCGCGGCGAACCGATAAGCGACGCGGCATCCCCGATGCACGGTATGGACACGAGCGGTCCGACGGCGGTGATTTTGTCGGTGTCAAAGCCCGACTACACCAAAGTTTCGTGCGGAACGGTGGTAAACCAAAAATACAACCCCGCCATGTTCGAAAACGACGAACTGCGCGCAAAGCTGCTTTCGCTGATAAAGGTTTATATGAGCCGCGGCGGTCAGGAGATACAGATCAACTCTGTTTCACGGGATATTCTTATCGACGCGATGAATAACCCCGATAAGTACAAAAGCCTTGTTGTCAGGGTGTCGGGGTTCAGCGCATATTATACGACGCTCGACAGGCGTGTTCAGGAGGATATTCTTAAGCGCACCGAGCACGGTTGATAAAAAGAAAGAGGTGTAAAAAAGATGTTAATTGCAAAAGCGGCTGTTATGACAGGCGTTAATACGCCTTTTGAGATACGCGAATACGAGCTTGTACCCCCGTCGCAGGGCATGGCAAAGTTAAAGCTTATCGCCAGCGGAGTGTGCGGCACGGACATACATATCCATCGCGGAAAAATCCCGGTCAAAACGCCGACAATAATTGGCCACGAATTTATAGGAAAGGTGCTCGAGCTGTCGGATGATGACGGCAAGCAGTATGGCATTACGCCGGGCGACAATGTCATCGTATACATCGCCTGTCCCTGCGGAGAGTGCCCGCTCTGCGCTGCGGGCGACGATGCAAACTGTGTGAGGATGGGGCTTACAAACAGCAGGGATCCGTCGATGCCGCCGCATTTCTACGGCGGCTACGGCGAGTACAATTACTCGCCGATGAAAAATCTGATAAAGATACCCGGGGAGCTTGATCCCGTCACAGCCTGTATATTTTCGTGCGCAGGTCCAACGGTGCTGCACGCATTCCGGCTTGCCGGACGGGCGAACTGCCGGATTGAGAAGTCGGGCACGGCGGTTGTTCAGGGGCTGGGTCCGGTCGGCTTTTTTGCGGTGATGTATTTGTCGTCGCTTGAGATAAAGAACATCATAGCCGTTACAGGAAGCTGTAACGTAAAGCGCGAAGAGCTGGCTCTCATGCTTGGCGCTACAGAGGTTTACAGTCTTGACCGCGACGGCATGGATACTATAACCCGCAGTGTTATGCAGGCGAGCGAAGGTCTGGGCGCCGACCTTGTGTTTGAAGCGTCCGGCAATCCCAAAGCTTTCGGACAAGGGCTCGGACTGCTTCGCAACAGGGGCGTGTATCTCTTCCCCGGGCAATACTCGGACAGCGGCACCGCGGAGATCATGCCGCAGCTTATAACCTTCAAGGCGCTGCAAATAATCGGCTCGTCACAGTATTCGGTTATAGATATAAAGGATTATCTGAAGTTCCTCTGTGCCAACCCTGACAAACATATGCACATCCGTTCTCTCGCCACCGAATACAGGGTGACGGACATTAACCGTGCGTTCGATGACGCCAAATCCGGCAAAAACATAAAAACACTGCTGACACCGTGAGTTTCTGATATGCCATCGTCCGGCTTTTCGCATTACACAGGTTTTATATTTATAGAATTCCGGCTTTCAAATTGTGTTCTAATGCTATATAGAACTCATGTTCATAAAAGATTTTATCTATTAACTTAATCAAAAATCTCTGCCTTCAGCTCCTTGATTGTCGGGGTGTAATCGCCCGTCGTATCAATATAAATTGTAGGCACATCCAAGTGCGGTTCATCGTATGTCAGTAAATCCAGTTTATCTCCCCGCCGGGATAGCTCTACGCCATTATCCCCATGGAAATATTCTCTCATAGGATTTTCCAGGCGACGATTTATAAACCGCTCCAGGTATATTGCATCATCCTGAACCTTGCAGATTAACATAAACAATCTTGTCTTCTCATTCAACATATTCAGTTTCGATTCCCACACTTTATGCTGAAAGGCGGCTTCTGCGACTAAAGATACATTGGCATCCGCAAGATTGTTTATTGTCTGAAAGAAGATATCAGTTACTATTTTATTGGTCTCTTCCGGCAACCGGGAGTGGCTTTCCCCAAATGTGTGGACATATCCCTCTTTAATTTCATCCCTGCTGATGACAGGCAAACACAGCTGTTTTCCAAGCTCTTTGGCAAATGTTGTCTTTCCTGCCCCGGGTCTGCCTGTTACAACCAGTAAATACGGCTTTATCATCGAATATCAACACCTTTCATTGCTTTTACTTCACAATTTATAATAAGTTGATAAATCCGTCTTGTCAACCGATGGCAGTATGCCGGCCTATCATTAAACACCGAATAAATTACCACAATCTAATAATGATAATCCCCTTAGCACTGACATGATATCCTAATGTCTACTCTAAGGGGATTATATTGTGTATCAACTGCGGATGTTAAATTTCGTCTAATGCGTACCTTATAAGCCTGTCAAGCAGATACCGTCCAATTGTGTTTTCGCGCTCTGTGTCAAGCCATATACCGCCGCCGCGCAGCACGTCAACCGGCGTTTCGCCCAGCCGCAGAGTTGTCTGTATAAGTCTGCCGCCTATTACTCCAGTCTCTGTTATATAAGAGCCCACTTTGTACGAACGCATCTCGATTCTGCGCATAAGCACATTTTCGCCAGTTGTTCCGGCTCCGAGCGCATATTCAGTAAAGAGCTCAAGGAAATCTAGACAGCCAAAGCCGCGTTCGCCCACGCCGCCCAGTACCGCAGCGGCATCAGATGGGATATACGGCATCGAATAGGCGTTCCAGTTGTATACCTTTGACACGGGCAGATATTCACTTCCCGCGCCGACGTAAAGCAGCGTGCCCCCGCCACGCAAATAATCGTCAATCTGCGGAGTTATAACAGTCGCAAGCACCACCTTAGCATTTTCAGGCACTTTGCCGACCGCCATGAACATCGCATCGGGATAGTATTTTGTAAGCTTCAGCGTGTCGCCTGGATCATATACCGCAAGTCCTTCTCCGGAAGCAAACGACATGGGGTATACCCACAGGTTC
>JAPXNL010000011.1:0-509 GCA_033808535.1 Clostridia bacterium | reverse complement strand
GGTCGTGACATTGGCACTGCATTCCCCTGAGGCTATGACCGAACCGTCGATACCGCACAGTTGCCATGTTACGAATCCATCCGTGGCCGAGTTTGCACCGTTCGGCGCGAGTATCAGCGTCGCGGCGATATCTTCACCTGCACGGTGGTTAAAGCTGTCCGTGTCAAGCAGCAGTACGTTTTCGCGCGCCGAGCGTGAAAACTCCTCCGCGTCGAACCGGAACATTCCAAGCTCGTCAAAAAAGCCGGGGATTGTGGATCCGATGTCGTTTTTATGCGTGATGAACAGCGCTGCAACGTCGGGGTTTTTCTTTGTTTCCTCAATGTAGTATTTTTTGGCATCCTGCGCGTTTTGCACGCTTACGCACGTGATCCGGGCAATCTCCTCGTCGGATATGCCCTGACGCTTCAGCACCTCACATGGGTCGATTATGCCAAACCTCTGCCACCACCACGGCAGTCTGCCGCCGCAGCGCTCGCGAATACTATTTGTATCGCGCACCGAATCTG
>JAPXNL010000010.1:0-29014 GCA_033808535.1 Clostridia bacterium | reverse complement strand
GAGCTTACGGAGGAGAGCGTCATAGCTGCCTCGAAAGCCGGCCAGTTCTACGTTTCGACAGGGCTTGTGCTCACCGGGCTTGACTTTGACGGCAAATTCATTCGCGTTTCGGCACGCCACGACCGGAACTACCGCGATATACTGCGCTTCCGCTTCATCGGCAAATACGGACATGTGCTGGCTGAGAGCGAGGGCGAGAGCGCAACATACCAGGTGCGCGGCGACGAGGAGTATGTCCGCATAGAAGCGGTCGGAAGCGCAGGAGCAATGCTCTGGACGCAGCCGCTTTATAATCCCGAAAAGCTCGCGCTCGACGTTTGAGTATGCCCCGACACAAGCTGTCACCTGCTAAACCCGCATCCGCAGAATTTATCGAGCGCAAATCGCGCTTTATAGGACACATATCGCCGGTGTCAGACGAGGAGGAGGCGCGCGCCTTCATTGCAGCCAAAAAGGCTGAGTTTGCCGACGCGACGCACAACGTCTGGGCATATATACTGCGCGGCGGCGCGATAGCGCGCTGCTCCGACGACGGCGAGCCGCAGGGAACAGCCGGTCTGCCGGCGCTCGATGTGCTGCGCAAATCCGGGCTTGACGACTGCGTGGTAGTGGTAACCCGCTATTTCGGCGGGATACTGCTCGGCGCCGGCGGGCTGACACGCGCATACTCGGCGGCGGCAAAGACGGCTGTCGATGCCGCGGGCATAGCGGAGTGGGTGCCGTTTACATTGTTTTCGCTTACGGCAAGCTACTCGGACTACCAAAAGCTCGCCTACGAACTGCCGAGAATGGGAGTAAACGTCGAATCGTCGGATTTCGGAGCGGAGGTAACAGTGACAGCGGCTGCCGAAAGCGCAAAATATGACGAGATTTCAGAAAGAATCGCGTCGCTGACCGGCGGCAGGTCGAGCCCAAAAGTAACCGGCGCGGAGCAGCGGCCGCGATTGGTGGAATAAGTTTATAAAAATAAAAAAGGAAAAACGCGAAAGCGTTTTTCCTTTTTCTAAAGTTTTGTAAAAAACTATGGTGACCCGTAGGGGAATCGAACCCCTGTTACCGCCGTGAAAGGGCGATGTCTTAGCCGCTTGACCAACGGGCCGGATTTGAATTTTGTCCGACGGCAGAGCTGCCGGACGGTTTGTGGTAGCGGAAGTTGGATTTGAACCCACGACCTATCGGGTATGAACCGATTGCTCTGACCAACTGAGCTATTCCGCCTTGATAATATTATCACACATCCAAAGCCCGTTTATTATAACACATTTGTACCGGATTGTCAATACTTATGCATGAAAATTATCCGTGCAAAATTTTCGTTAAGCCATCATTTACTGCTTGCAATAGACAGGAAAATGAGATATAATCAATAAATAAACATCAGTCGCCATATTAACAGCAATTATTGCACATATAAAAACATATTAATAAAAAGCATATCACAAAAGCAGGAGTGAAAAATCATGGCACATACCTTCGTCGGTGGCGTGCATGTTGAAGAATATAAGCATACAAGGCGAGCGCAGATTCGGCGTATGAGCCCCGCCCCGCGGAGCGTGTGCATACCGATGAGCCAGCATATCGGCGCGCCGAGCGTCCCGGTCGTAAAAGCCGGCGACACCGTATGCCGCGGACAACTTATCGGCGAGGCGGGAGGCGGACTTGGCTGCCCGGTTCACGCCAGTGTGTCCGGAAAAGTGACGCGCATCTTTGAACGTCCCGGACAGACGGGCAAAAACGTGACCTGTGTCGAGATCGAAAACGATTATGAAGACAGGGTATGTCCGGATCTGAAGCCTTTTGAAAAGCGGCTTATGGATACCTCGCCGGATGAGATAATCGAGATTGTCAAAAACGCCGGAATTGCGGGCATGGGCGGCGCGATGTTTCCGACGCACGCCAAAATCACCTCCGCAATCTGCAAGGCAACAAGCCTTATAATCAACGGAGCTGAATGCGAACCGTTCATCACAGCCAACCACAGGCTGATGCTCGAGTCGCCCGCCTCTGTAATAAACGGCACAAAGATACTGCTCAAAGCGCTGACACTGCGCCGCGCATATATAGCCGTCGAGGACAATAAGCTCGACGCAGCGGCAAAAATCGAGTCGCTGCTTGCCGGAAGCGAGCTGATAAAAGTTCAGGTCTGCAAAACCAAATACCCGCAGGGCGACGAGCGCCAGCTTATATACGCGCTGACAGGGCGCGAGCTGCCGCCCGGCAAACTGCCTGCCGATATCGGCTGCGTTATATTCAACGCGGAGACATGCGCAGCGATTTTCCGTGCTTTTGCAAAGGGAATGCCGCTTATCGAGCGCGTTGTGACCGTCGACGGCGACTGCGTGCGCGAGCCGGGCAACTTGCTCGTGCCGATAGGCGCATCGGCAATGGATGTCATAGAAGCCTGCGGCGGACTTGTTAAAAAACCTTACAAGCTGATATTCGGCGGACCGATGATGGGCGTCGCACAGTGGGACTACAATGCGCCGGTGATAAAGGGCACCACGGCGATTTTGGCACTTTCGCGCGAATTTGAGGGTGCCGGCCGGTATGAACAGCCCCCCGTCTGCATCCACTGCGGAAGGTGCTCGGAGGTATGCCCCGTGCGCCTGATGCCAAACTATATAGCCGCATTTGAGAGAGCGGGACGGCTTGATGAAGCCGACCGCTTAGGTGCTACGGTCTGCGTCGAGTGCGGCGCGTGCAGCTATATATGTCCCGGCTATTACCCCGTTACGGAGTATGTTAAAAACGCAAAAAGCAAGCTGCTCGCGGCAAGAAACAAAGGCTCCAGATAAAGACAAAGCCGGCGCACAAATAAAGTGACCGGCGGACATAACAATATTATATAGTCCCGGAGGGATAATTCTTTGTTTAAAACCAAACGCGCGGAGGCCGGAGGCGCACAACCCGTGCTACGCGACGAGCTTTCGCTTTTAACCGTAACATCAAACCCGCACATAAAACACCACGACACCGCACGCGTGCTGATGGCGGACGTGCTGATAGCACTTGCGCCTGCGTATATATGGGGAATATATATCTTCGGCTGGCGCGCGCTGACACTCGGGCTGATTTCAGTCGCCGCATGCGTGCTGTTTGAGGCGCTGACACAGCTTGTGCTGAAGCGGCCGGTAACAATCGGCGACCTTTCCGCCGCTGTCACCGGACTGCTCCTTGCGATGAACATGCCGGTGTCGGCGCCGCTGTGGCTGCCTGTCGTTGGCGCGGCATTTGCAGTGATAGTGGTCAAGCAGTTATACGGCGGAATAGGCCGCAATATTGTCAACCCCGCAATGGCGGCGAGAGTGTTTTTGTTCATATCATTCCCGTCGTTTATGGCAAGATATGTTGCGCCGCACAGCGACCTTTCGCCGTTTCAGATTGTGCCGGACAGCATAGCATCCGCCACCGCGTCCGCCACGCCGGACGGCGTCGCCTCTGCCACAATGGACGCAGTCGCGTCTGCCACTCCGCTCGGCGCGCTTAAAAGCGGTGTTATGCCCGACCAAAGCGTGTTTACATTGCTGATTGGCGACCACGCCGGCGCAATCGGCGAGGTTTCCGCGCTGCTGCTTATTGCCGGCGGCCTGTACCTGCTGGTGCGCCGCGTGATATCATGGCGCATACCCGTGGCGTACATAGCCACAGTGTTTATACTCACCATGTTGTTCCCCAAACTGACGCTTGTGTCCGACCAGGTCGCGCTTGCATATGCACTGCGCCATATACTGTCCGGAGGCCTGATGCTCGGCGCGATATTTATGGCAACAGATTATGTCACGTCGCCGGTCACGCCGGTTGGACGCATCATATACGGGATCGGCTGCGGCGCGATAACGGTTTTTATCCGATATTTCGGCGGTTATCCCGAAGGAGTTTCGTTTGCGATACTCATAATGAACCTTTTTGTATGGTATATCGACAGGTACACAAAGCCTAAATATTTCGGCTGGACAAAACCCGCAGCACCTGAGAAACTTAAAAAACCGGCGGAGGGAGGAGAAGCGGCAAAATGACGGACGATAAGAACATTATTCCACCCGAAGCGGAAAAGGATGCTCAGCCGCAGAACGAGCAAACCAACGAAGGCGAAAACTCATCGCAGGCGCAGGGCGAACAAAGCAGTGCAGGCGAAAACGCGGCACCACTCCACACCGATCAGGCTCAGTCCGAAACGGACGAAAGCGCAATTACGCAGGATAAGGCAGACGATTCGCAGGATATAAACCCTGCCGAGTTTGCCGAAAGTCTTACACCCGGAGAGGAAACGCTTTTTACAGAGTCGGAGCAAAACGTGGCTGATATTGAGACCGACCTCGAAAAAGACGCGGATGCAGAGCAAGATGCAACGTTGGACGAGCACGCAGCCGGCACAGCGTACGAGCATGCAGAAGCCGCGAAGGAGAGGAAACACCGCGAAAAGGCAAAGCTTGATACAAGTTCGGGAGTGCTGTATTATCTGCGCGTTGCAGGCACGCTGACAGCGATTTGCGCCTGCATAGCGCTGCTGCTTGCTTTCGTAAACAATATTACGTCAAAAAAGATTGCCGATAACAACCGCAAAGTTGCGGAAGCGGCCATACAAGCCATATTTACTGATTTTGACTCGTCCGAACCGCTTGAAGGTGAGTTCCCGCTGCCGGTCACCGGTATTACGGCGGTAAACAAAGGCGGTATGACGATAGGATATTGTATTTTTACTTCAACTAAAGGATTCGGCGGACAAATTTCGCTTGCGGTAGGAGTCAGAGTTAACGAAACCATTGCGGGTGTGAAAGTGCTGGGCATGAGCGAAACTCCGGGACTCGGCACGCGCACAGGTGAAGATTCATTCCTTTCACAGTTCACAGATAAAACCGCCGACATAACACTGGGCGGCAACATCGATGCCGTGGCCGGTGCGACAATATCGTCGAATGCGGTTTTCGCGGGCGTAAAAGCGGCTGCAGAGCTGGTTTCGCAGCTGCCGGCGCCTGCATATACAGACAGCGGTGAGACGTCTGACGCAACCGCCGGCGCGACAGACGAAACTGACGCAACCGCCGGCGCGACAGCCGGAACCGATACGGCTGAAACGACCGGTGCGGCGGAAACACAGGCTGAAGAAACTACAACAGCAACGGAAGGAGGTGCGGCTTGATGACGGGCGCAAACAATAAACCGGGCAAATATTCACTTGCGACGCTTGTCGGACAGATGCGCGGGGGACTGATTGACAACAACCCTACGCTCGTGCAGTTGCTCGGCACATGCCCGACACTTGCAACTACCACATCGCTTGCAAACGCTGTGGGCATGGGGATTGCCGCCACCGCGGTGCTTGTTTTCTCCAATATGTTCATTTCGATGCTGCGCAAGCTGATACCTCCGCAGGTCAGAATAGCCGCGTACATAGTTATAATATCAGGCTTTGTCAGCGCGGTTGAACTGCTTATAAAGGCATATCTTCCGGAGCTCGATGCGTCACTCGGCGTTTTCATTCCGCTGATTGTCGTCAACTGCATTATCCTTGCGCGCGCGGAGGCGTTTGCCTCTAAAAATCAGGTGCTGCCTTCGATAGTCGACGGCATTGCGATGGGGCTGGGATTTACGCTGGCGCTCACGCTGATCAGTACCGTCCGCGAGGTTATCGGAGCGGGAACACTGCTCGGATATCCTCTGTTTGGCGGAGCTGTTCCGCCGGTAACGATGTTTATCATGCCGCCCGGCGCGTTTATAACGATGGGATGTATAATCGCCGGGGTGAATAAGCTGCTGTCCATTGCGGAGCGTCGCAAAAAGAAGCTCGCCGACAAAACACTGGCGGACGAGATTGCGGAGGACGCGAAAGTAGGCGGCGGTCCTGCTCCGCATGCAAGCGACCTTGAATTTGTCTCGGAAGCCGCGGAGAATGCCGACGGCGAAAAAGCTGACACCGGGGAGAATGCCGGCGATACGGCTGGCAGCGGGGAGGATAACGGCTGATGACTGATATACTTCTTATAATGTTCGCCGCCGTTTTGGTGGAGAACTTCATATTCTCGCGATTTCTCGGTATTTGCCCGTTTCTGGGCGTGTCGGAGAAACCTGACACCGCGCTGGGCATGGGTTTTGCGGTCATATTTGTCATGACCATGGCAAGCGCGGTGACCAACCTTGTGTATAAGCTGATACTTGTGCAGTTCGAACTCGAGTATTTGAAGACAATAGCTTTCATCCTTGTCATAGCCGCGCTTGTGCAGCTTATCGAGATGTTCCTGCGCAAATATGTGCCCGCGCTTTACGGTGCGCTTGGCATATACCTGCCGCTTATCACCACAAACTGCGCGGTGCTCGGCTCTGCGCTGTTAAACGTTGAAAACGGCTATAACTTCATTCAGTCGGTCGCCTTCGGCTTTTCCGCAGCCGTCGGATTCACGCTTGCAATCCTTATTTTCGCCGGCGTGCGCGCGCGCGTGGCGTTTGCAAACCCGCCGCGCTCATTTGAGGGCATACCTATCGCGCTTGTGACCGCCGGTCTGATAGCAATGGCATTTTCGGGCTTTTCCGGCGCCAGTCTCGGAATATAAACCGGGATGAAAAGTTAAACATAAAGTATAAAGGTAACATATATATGGATTATTCGGGAATAGTCTGGGCGCTTGTATGGTTTACAGCTCTGGGCGTGGTGTTCGGCGTAATGCTCGCCGTGGCATCGAAGTTTTTCGCGGTTAAAGTTGATCCCCGCGTGGAGAAGATAACCGAAGCGCTGCCAGGCGCAAACTGCGGTGGCTGCGGTTATACCGGCTGCGCTGCGCTTGCCGAAGCAATAGCCCGCGGCGACGCGCCTGTTTCCGCCTGCACCGCAGGCGGAGATGAAACGGCAAAAGCATTAGCTGAGATAATGGGTGTTCCCGTCGTCGCACCTGTGCGCATACGCGCGCAGGTAATGTGCAGTGGCACGCACAGCAAGGCTAAGCTGAAATACAAATACGACGGACCGGCAGATTGCAATATCGCCGTGAAGCTCGCGGGAGGCGACAAGCTGTGTCCAAACGGCTGCATAGGCCACGGAACCTGCGTCGCAGCCTGCAAGTTTGACGCTATAAGAATCGAGGACGGGGTTGCAGTCGTGGACTACAACAGCTGCACAGGCTGCGGCGTGTGCGTATCCGCCTGTCCGAAACATATAATAAAGCTCATACCGTTTAAAAGCGACCATTGGGTCGGCTGCCTGTCGACAGACGACGGCAAGACAACGCGTTCATATTGCGACGTGGGCTGCATAGCCTGCCGGATATGCGAGAAAGTATGCGAACATGACGCGATTCATGTAAACAACAACGTCGCGGAAATACACTATGAAAAGTGCGTATCCTGCGGCAAGTGCGTCGTAAAGTGCCCGCGTAAAATCATCTGGCACAGCCGTGACTCGCGCGTGACGCCCGACTGAACATAAGTGACACCGGACTGAACATAAATAAAAAATCCGCCGCAGGTTTCGCGGCGGATTTTTTATATCAGTTTGACGCTTCGCGCGTATCAGTTTGACGCTTCGCGCGTATATGTACGCTCCGATCGCGACAGCAGAGGAGAGGTTGAACGAATCGACCTTGTCGCAGAACGGAATGCGCACGCTATGGCAAAACTCTCTGTAGCTGCTGTCAAGCCCGCTTGATTCATTGCCGAATATAAGTGAAACAGTCAGGTTTCCCGTAATCTCCTCGGGCGAAAGCGCGCCGTCGCACATAAAGGCGTAGCGCTCATTGGACGGGAATTTCGCCATATAATCGTCAAAAGACGCGAAACGCTGATGCCTGACGCGGAAAATCGCCCCCATGCTTGCGCGCACGGTTTTGAGGTTCCATATGTCCGCGGCAGGCTCAATAATCGCAATATCGGCGATTCCCAGTCCTGCTGCAGTGCGGATAATAGTTCCGAGGTTGCCCATGTCGGACGGGTTGACAAGCACGATATGCGGCTTGTCACCGTGCAGTGGCTCATCGAATTTTTTAAACACACCGAACACAAAGCAGCTATCCTTGCAGCCGACAACATTGAACGCTTTGTCCGAGGTGACCGCAGGTATTCCGAGCTTCCGGCACAGATCCGTCAGCCCGTCGATGTCGCGATAGGAAGTGCGGATATAAACACACTCCGCAGCGCAGCTTTTTGTCAGCAGCAGCTCTATTGTGGGCGATGCCCCGAAAACGTATGAATAACTGTATTCTTTTTTGTATGATTTAAGTTTGTCTGCCATATGCTCCGCTCCCTTAATTTTGATGAGAAAATTAAGAGTGCAAAATCTGACAGACGGTTGCGGCGAAATTATGCTTTTATATATATCCGTGCAGGTTTCGCCGGCTGTCTGTCAGGCCTTGCACGGAGATTGGTGAGTACGACGCAGGTGTTAACGGCAATCATTATTAAATCACCTCTATATATGGTTGCAGGCGGACCGGAGTTGTCCGCCTGCGCTTATGTTATGTTATTAACTGCTGTTTGCCGAGTGCGGCGGCGCCGATTATACCGGCGTCGTTGCCCAGCTCCGCTATCTTGATTTCGGTCTGCTTTTCGGCGTTGCGGGTATACTGTTCGCGGCCAACCTTTTCAAGCAGCGGCTTGATAAGATAGTCGCCTTCGCGGCAGACACCGCCGCCGATGCAGAGCACCTCGGGCTGGAATATGTTGATTATGTTTGTGATACCGCAGGCAAGATAAGAGATGTAAAGATCGACGACCTCAGAGGCAGCTTTATCGCCCTGCTTCATCGCGGCGAACGCGGTCTTTCCGCTGACATTGTCAAGCGAACCTTCTGTCATATCCCACATAATGGTGTCGCGCGTTTCGGCCATTTTCTCTTTTGTCATGCGGATAAGGCCGGTCGCAGAGCTGTAGGATTCCCAGCAGCCTTTGCGTCCGCAGGTGCAGCTCTTGCCGTTGTATTCGATAACCATGTGGCCGAGCTCGGCACCCGCGTAGTTGAAGCCGGAATAAACCTTTCCGTTGATGACGATGCCGCCGCCAAGCCCTGTGCCAAGCGTGATCATCACCGCGTATCTCGTGCCGCGGGCTGCGCCGGCGATCGCTTCGCCGTATGCAGCGGCGTTCGCGTCGTTTTCAAGATAAACCTTTTCCACATGCAGATCCTTGCGCAGCAGGTCTGCGATGGGGAAGTCAAGGAAGGGAAGGTTGTTGGCGTATACAACGCGTCCGGTTTCAGGATCAACGCTGCCCGGCGCGGCGATACCCGCATATGCAACTTCAGATACAGGTATATTTGCCTCAGCCAGCAGGTCAAGACAAAGCTTCGCCATGTCGGCGACGATTTCCTCCGGCGGACGCTGCGCATTTGTGGGTACGCTGCCCTTTACAACTATATTGTTGTCCTCGTCGACAACGCCGGCAGCAATGTTGGTTCCGCCAAGATCAATTCCAAGGTAGTACATATTTTTTCGCTCCCGTTAGATAGATTTATATGGAATATTTTGTTGGTTGAGTTGGGGGAAAAGTCAATTTGATCTTCTGTCAGTTGATGCCTTTCAGTAATGCCGATAAAGCCTTCTCCGGAAATTGGCCACCGGTTAATCGCCCGCAGTTAATTGCCCGGCATATCACTGCTGCTGCTGTTGCTGCTGATTGTTGCCCTGCTGCTGTTTTTTCAGCAGGTCGCGGATTTCGCCCAGCAGCATTTCAATATTCGCCTCGCGCGTTTCAATTGCCGTCGCTTTTGCGGCGGTATCCGCCACAACTTTGTCGACGGCGGTGCCGGCGGCGTTGTTGGCATTATTTGCGGCTGCATTGTTTGCGGCGCTGCCCGGCGTTTGTGTCGCAGCATTGGCAAGCGGCTTCTTCATCGTGTTTGCAGCTGCGTTAATTTTGTTTTTAAGGTTGAAAATTATCTTGAGGACAATGAAAAGCGATAGGGAAACAAGCAGGAAATAGATGATGCTTTGGATAAGCTGGCCATAGCCGATCGCGCATTCGGCGACTCCGTCCTGTGCGGGGCGCAGCACAATCTTCATGTCGGTAAAATCGATGCCCGCGGTGCCAAACGAAATCAATGGCATGATGATATAATTAACCAACGCGGTTGCGATAGCCGAAAAGGCGCCGCCGATAACGATACCGACCGCCATATCGATAACGTTGCCCTTGAACGCGAAATTTTTGAATTCATCAATAAATTTCTTCATATATCGCTGTCCTCCGTAAAGTAACTGTAAATAATATCGGCGATTCTCTCCGAGGCTTTTCCGTCGCCGTATGGGTTTTTTGCATTGCTCATAAACTCATAGCACGCGGGGTTGTACAAAAGCCGCTCCACAGCCGCGACAATATTAAATTCACCTGTGCCGACCACCTCGACGGTACCTGCGCGTACCGCCTCCGGGCGCTCGGTCTCGCTGCGCATCAGCAGTACAGGCAGCCCGAACGACGGCGCCTCCTCCTGCAGTCCGCCCGAATCGGTCAGGCAAAGCCATGCGCGGGCAAGCAGATTGTGCATGTCGGTCACGTCAACAGGTTCGCAGAGCGTGACATTCCCGACATCAGATAAAACAGGCAATACGGCACTTCTTACCGCGGGGTTGGGATGCATCGGATAGACAAAGCGCAGCTCGGGGTGGGCATCTGCAAGCCTTTTGACTGCCCGGCATATGGATGCAATTCCACCGTCAAGGTTTTCCCTGCGGTGTGCGGTCATCACGACAAGTTTTTCTCCGCTTTCGGGCGCGGGCAGGTTCCTGAGCGCCTCGCTTTTGAATTTGTAGCCGTCAGAGACTGTGTACTTGAACGCATCGAGCACGGTGTTGCCGGTCACATACACGTTTTCGGTTATACCCTCGCGAGCGAGATTGGCGCGGCTGTCTTCGGTCGGCGCAAAATGCAGCGTTGCCAGCCGTCCGGTCAGCGTGCGGTTGATCTCCTCCGGAAAAGGCGAATACCTGTCCCATGTGCGCAGTCCGGCCTCGACATGTCCGACAGTTATTTTACGATAGAAAGCCGCGAGCGCAGCGGCGAAGCTGGTAGTCGTGTCGCCGTGCACAAGCACGATGTCGGGAGTGTATTCTCCCAGAATATCGAACACGCCCTCCGTGACGCCGGAGGTTATCTGCGCGAGCGTCTGGCCTGTCCGCATGAGGTTGAGGTCATAGTCGGGCGTGACGCTGAATATATCAAGCACTGAATCGAGCAGCTCGCGGTGCTGTGCGGTGACAAGCACCTTCGGCTCAAACCGCGGATCGGCGGCGAGCAGGCGCGCAAGCGGGCACATTTTAACCGCTTCAGGGCGCGTGCCGAACACCGTGAGCACCTTTACTTTGTCGCCGTTTTGCCTTTTAACATTATATATCGACATTATTCTTTCCCTGTTGTCTGATAATTATTTAACCCAAATCCCGCTTCGAATAATTCTTCTATACGCGCCGTGTCGCCCTTGATGTAGAGGTAGCCGAACAGCGCCTCGAGCCCGGTCGCGCGCCGGTACTCGCCGTGCGTGGCCGAACGCGGCGGGGTAAGGTCGCCGGCATTTCGCCCGCGCCTGAAAACGTCAGCTTCGTCAGGAGAGAGCAACGGCAGGATTTTTTCCACGGCGCGGCTCTGCGCCACAGCGGTTACATAGTGCAAAGCCTCGCGGTTGAGTGCGCCCGGCGACGTAATCCCGCGGCCGAGCAGCGCGCGCCGCACGGTGACTTCAAACACGGCGTCGCCGAGATATGCAAGCGCGCCGCCCGGCAGGGTTGTCAGATCGCTTTCGCTCATATCGTGTGCCTGATGTGGCGGAGCCAGAACCGCTTGAACGGGTTCAGCTCGCCGGAGACTTTACGGGACAGCGCCACCAGAAACTCCGCGCAGTTGCTCAGTTCTTCCTCGGTCATGCCCGGACCGAACTCCTCACGCTGGATCGAATCGAACACCTGCGCATAATCATACGCTGCGAAATCGGCATAAGCGGGTGCAGCGCTGCCCTTTGCGCCGGTGAACTCGTCGGCAATGCCGAGCGAGCCGCCGCGCCGCTTTTTGCGCTCTTTAACATTGGTTTTCCTGCGTTTTTTGCTGAAAACTGATGCGAATTTGCTCAAGGGTGCGGGGAGTCTGAGTCTTGAATTTTCGACATCAAAGGCTTTCGTGTCGGGTTCAGCCGGCTCCTCTCCTCGCAGCACGCGCCCGCAGCGGTCGCGGTATTCGGAGGGCAGCTCGCCGGTCCGGGGACGCAATCCTGCGGCGGCAAGCGCAGACGTAATATAATCGATGACGGCGACAGCCGTTGCGCGTCGCTCGGCGCCCTCCTGCCTGCTGCGCAATGCATTGCTTATAGTCTGCTCGCGCCTGTAGCGGGCATTGCGCGATGCGACGACGAATCTGTAGATAAAGTATGCGACTGCTCCGAGTGTGACGACGGCGGCAAGCCCGATTACAATTGCCAGAGCAAGCTCGGCAATGTTGAATGTGCCGGTTTCGTCTTCCGTATCAATTTCAGGTTCTTCCGGTGGGGTATATTCCGGCGTTTCATAGCTGTCCGGGGTGTAGCTGCCGGACAGGGAATAGTGTTCGTACATGCCGGAATAATATTCGGGCGTCGTTTCAAATGTCAGCCAGCCGATGTCGTCGACATAAACTTCAATCCATGCATGGGCATTGAAGTCGCGCACGGTGCAGAGATAGCGCCCTTCGCCGGCAGTGGACTTGTCAAGCTTGAATTCCGACGCGATATAGCCCTCGCAGTAGCGTGTCGGCACTCCGAGCGTGCGCAGCATCAATGCGGCGGCTGTGGCAAACTGGACGCAGTATCCCTCTTTGGTATCAAGCAAAAATGCATCAACCGAGTTAAGTTTTTTATTGGCCGGCTCTCTGGGATTAAGGGTGTAGGTGTAATTGTCTTTCAGATAATCTATTACCGCCATGACCTTGTCGTAAACCGGAATGCTTGAAAGAACACCTATAGAGTTTACCGAGATAAACTGGCCGTTTGTATCGATATACGGTCTGCCGTCAATATTTGTATAGCTTCCGGTCAGCGTTTCGAAGCCGTGCTCAATCACCGGGTACTTGGCGGTTAGTGCTGTAAGGGCAAGCTCAAAAAGCTTGCTTCCGTCGGACTCGGGTACTGTCGCATAATTGTCGTAAACATATCTTCCGTAGTTGTCGGATGCGACAAAACGGCTGTAAAATTCAGCCCGGCCGTCCTCATCAAGCTCATACCAGCGCTCGTAGGCATTGTCGGCGATGTAGTCGTTAAGACCGAGCGAAGCAATTTCCTCTTTGACCTGCTCGCCGAAATATACGCCGGGCTGCTCCATAGACATTTCAATGTACCGGCGGCAGATATTATAGTAGTGGCGGAGTATCTCAAGATTGGCAAACGCGTCCTCGTGCCGGTAGGTCTGAATGTATGTCAGCGCGCGATAGGATTTATTGAAGTTGAACCACGAGGTGGTCACAATGCCGTCGGAATATCCGGCGTATTCCTCGTCGTATGAGTTTTCCTGCGAGCCGCCGAACGAAAGCAACCCGACATTCGGGTCGTATCGCGAGGGTATAAACAGCAGGTTGCCAGACGATGAGAGCAGCTTGATATCGACGGGAGTGGTGACATAACCGAATTCAAACCGGCTGACGTAGTTGGCGTAGTTGTTCAGCCCGGTCAGCTTGCGGCTTACCGTATCATAAAAGTTCTTTCCAATCTGCTCTCCTGTAAAATTGTCGCCAAACGTCTTATAGAAATATGAGATGTCATGTTTCTGCGGCACATGCCACTTGTCTTTTTCGAATCTGTTTGAAACAAAGCTGCGCACATAAAGCGGCAGGTTGAAGTTGGTGCGCACCTCCATGACCTTCGCGCCGGTAAAGACACGGTCGCTTGCGGTCGTGCTGCGCGAGGTGAGCAGGTCCATCTTGCCCAGATAGCCCAGATCCGAAAAGTCTGGAGCGTCGCCGATTATAACGGAGGAAAGAATCTGCCGGGCTATCTCCATTTTGGAGTTTATGGACTCGATTTCTTCCCACTTTTTACGTATCGACAGCGTGGGCAATAGCAGTACAAGGAATGCAAGTGCCATAGCAGCCAGCCCTGCGAATCCGCCGAGCGCGGAGCCTTTTGCCCGGCCCGAGAGCCCGCGAGGACGAACTGCTGCGGCTTCTTTTAGCGCTGCTTCGCCAGAGTCGGGCGCTTCGCCATCTGTCGGTGCCGGCATAGGCGCGCCGCCGCGTGCCTTTTTGGCTTTTTTACCGGTCTTCTCCGGTGCCTCGCGCAGGAAGCTCTCGTATGCGCTCATCACGATCAGCCCGCAGAAAGCCGTGAGCATGAGCGTCAGCCCCCAGCTCCTGCCGACGAGGTTGTATGTGAATACCACAACGCATATTGCGCCGCCTGTCACCGTGACCGGCAGCATGTGCACGCGCTTTGCGGCGGACAAAGTGAAGATAAGCGCGAGCAGGATGCCGATAAACGCAAGCCCTGTGCTGCACAGATCCGTGTTCGTGGTAGTCACGGGCAGGGATGCGGTGTTAATTTCAACCTGAATCGGCGAACGGTAACCGAGCGAGGTCAGTCTGACGCCTATGCTGTTGTAAAGCGTCAGAATCGACGCATAGGCGTATTCGAGCGGGCGGCTCGTCAGGATAACAAATAATGCGGCCGACAGTGAAGCTCCCCCGAGTGCGATCAGCGTGCCGATGCGGTTGTACAGGGCGATCCCAAGCAAAGCCGTGGGGACCAGCGACGCGAGCGCGAGATATCCCGCGTCCGCGCCGAACAAAAAGGCTTCGTTTAAAAACAGCAGAAGCCCCCAAACCGCTATCCATGCAGAAATCAGGCGGCAGGCAAAACCGAAAACGGCGGCACCCGGCCGGGTGCGCTGCATCTCGGGAAGGTAAAGGTATTTGCGCACGGCGGGCCGTTTTTCACGGCGCTCCTTCCGCGCTGTTTTGCTGCGTTTTTTTATTTTTACCGCTTCATCCATTTTATATCCGTATGTTGTGTAAAGTTAACACTAAACCGAAAATTGCGTATCGTAAATTGTATAGCCAGTTAGTTCAGAAAAACGAAGCGTCCGGCATGATGATTGATATGCCCGACTCGGCAAGCTGCCGCTTGCAAAGTTCCGCGTTTTCGCGGTGTGATTCTCGCTTTGCAGGCAGTATATGCGAGGAGGGGTCGTAATATATATATCCAACCGCGCCGCGCTCGGTCAGTCCGCCGAACGCACCGGCGGCAACGGAGATTCCCCTAACCAGCGACGCGTCCATGCGCGCCGAAACGAACAAAACCGTGACGCCCTGAGTCTCTGTCACAAACGTTGCCAGCTTTGTGAAGTCGTGATCCGAATCGCCGGGGCAAAGTTCCGCGGTGGCGAAAACGGGGAACATGCGGTCGAGGTCCTTTGTGGACTGCAGATCCGCGGTCTGAATGTCGCCGCTGCAGCGGTTGTCGTACCAGACCATTGTCACGTCGTTGCCGGCGTCAAGCTCGCTGTGAGCGGCTGCGAGTGCAAACTCTATGACGCCGTCAGCCACAAATTCGGCGATATCGTCCTCATAGGAGTTGTCGCCCGGGTCGCCGTATCGCGCCGTGTCGGCAAAAATGTAAACCCGGTTTCCCGAATTCATTGCGTATTCCTTGACAACCAGATCCTGCGTCTTTGACGACAGGTTCCAGTGAATGCTTTTCATGTGGTCGCCGTTGCGGTATTCGCGGATGTCGGAAAGCTCCGCCCGGTCAATGCCGCTGATATTTTTAACTGAGCTTGTGTTGACGTCGGACGCGGCGTGCGAGCTGCCGCGGTCAAGCGTCAGCCGTCGCGGCATTACGAACACCGTGGTAAACGTGTCGGCAGTGACTCGCAGGCGGAACATGCGGAACAGGTCGTACACATAAATGTCCGACACTCCGATTTCATATTCGCCGCGATAGGGGAACGCCACGGTTTCCGACAAATCGTAGTAGCCGAACGGCGCCAGCGATATCCTGACCCTGCGCCCGATGCAGCGCACCGCGCGCTCCGACGGAAGCATAATGTCTATTTCTGCAAACGGGACAGGGACAACAGAATCGTTTGCCACCGTCAGGCCGAATCTGACCGGCGTGCGCTTGGGTGTCTCTGCCGAACCGCGTTCGACATACACTTTCACGCTTGCCGACGCCAAAAGCAGATACGCCAGCGTGAAAAATGGCAACAGCAGGAAAAAAACATATAATACCGCTGAAACCGGTGAACGAAGCGCCTGCGTAAACAGCAGTGCCGAGACAAGCAGCAGCAAGTATAAAAAGAAGTTCGGGCAAACGGCGAACTTCAGCCTCCGCTTCGGAGGCGCAAAAGAGCTCTCTTTCATCGCTTGCCTTTGTACGGCGCGTCGGTGCGCAGAATCTCGACAAGTATGTCGTCGGCGGTGAGCCGTTCGAGCTTTGCCTCCTGCTTAAGCATTAAGCGGTGCGCTATGGTGCTGCGGAACACGGCAGCGACGTCCTCCGGCAGCACATAATCGCGGCGATGCATGAAGGCATATGCCTGCGAGATACGCATCAGCGCCAATGACGCGCGCGGGCTGGCGCCCAACGCCAGCTTTTCGTGGCGACGGGTCGCGGAGACGAGCAGAACGATGTATTTGCTGACCTCCGGGTCGATGTGTACGTTTGAAACAATCGTGCGCAGCGTCTGCACGGCTTTAACGCTGGTTACGGGCTTAACAGAATCGATGGGATTCTCGGTGCGCCTGCTGTCGATGATGGCGATCTCCTCTTCAAGCGTGGGATAGCCCATCGAGATTTTCAGGCTGAAGCGGTCGATCTGCGCCTCGGGCAGGGGGTAGGTGCCGACGAACCCCGCCGGGTTCTGCGTGGCTATAACCATAAACGGGTCGGGTACGTCATAGGTGACGCCGTCGACGGTGACGCGCGCTTCCTCCATAGCCTCAAGCAGGCTGGACTGCGTTTTCGGCGAAGCGCGGTTGATTTCGTCAGCGAGCAGGATATTGGTCATAACAAGACCTTCCCTGAACTCGAAGCGCTCGGTCCGGCGATTGTAAATGTTGAAACCGGTTATGTCAGATGCCATGACGTCGGGAGTGAATTGGGCGCGGCGGAACTGCAAACCTGCCGCGCGCGCCAGTGCTGCTGCAAGGGTGGTTTTACCCACGCCCGGCACGTCCTCGATAAGCACATGCCCGCCGGCAAGCAGCGCGGTGATGAGCAGCACGACCTCGCTGTGTTTACCGACGACGACCTTTTCAACTTCGCTTGCAAGCGCTTCTGTCAGGTCGTAGACGCGTTCCATATCTTCCTGCTTTAAAATGGCATTTTCCGAATCCATCCGGTGGCTCCGCCTTTCAGTATCGTGAATATATCGACTTATTATAACATAGAGCACAAAAAATTACAACTATAATTTAGCGCTTTCTAAATTTTTTATAAATCGTATTCCTCTTAAAAATAATGTTGTAACGGCACACATTATGTGGTATACTTATGCAGAATGACACACACTCTGTAAAAGAGGTAATTTTAGCTGATGATATACGACGTTCTGGTCATAGGCGGCGGCATAACAGGCTGTATGACGGCGTACAGACTGTCGGGCTACAGGCTGCGCATCGCGCTCGCGGAGGCGGCGGACGACGTGGCTATGGGCGCGACAAAAGCAAACTCGGCGATTGTACATGCAGGCTATGACGCCGTGCCCGGCACGCTGAAAGCAAAATACAACGTCGCAGGCTGCGCTGAGATGCCGGCCCTTGCGCGTCTGCTCGACGTGCCGTACAATAACTGCGGGTCGCTGGTCTGCGCATTCTCGGAGGAAGAGGTCGGCGCACTCGAGGAGCTGCTCGAGCGCGGGGAGAAAAACGGCGTTCCGGGGCTTGCGATAGTGTCGGGCGAGCGTGCGCGCGAGCTTGAGCCGACGTTGTCGGAAAAGGTCTGCGCCGCGCTGTGGGCGCCGACAGCCGGTATTGTCTGTCCGTTCGAGCTGTGCATAGCCGCCGGCGAGTCGGCAGCGCGAAACGGCTGTGATTTTTACTTTAACTTTACCGTTGACAGCATAAAACAACGCGACGGTTATCTGACCGCATATTCGCGCGGGAGCGAAATATCGGCGCGGTATATAGTAAACGCCGCCGGTGTCAACGCCGCTAAGATAGCCCGTCTTGCGGGCGAGGAAGATTTTCCGGTGGAGATTATCCCGCGCCGGGGCGAATACGCACTGCTCGACAAGAGCAGGGGGCCGAGGGTCGGACGCGTGCTGTTTGCCTGCCCGACGGAGCGCGGAAAGGGAATACTTGTGTCGCCGACAGTTCACGGCAATGTGATCGTCGGGCCGAATGCACGGCAAGTCGAGACGGGCGACGACACCTCAACCACTGGCGAGGGGCTTGAGGAGGTATATGAAGGCGGACGCAGGCTTGTGCCCGCGATCTCGCCGCGCGACGCGATAACTCAGTTTTCCGGCGTGCGCGCCACGCCGACGACAGGCGATTTCTACGTCAGACCCTCGGAGCGCGTGCCGGGACTGCTGCACCTTGCGGGCATTGAATCGCCGGGTCTGGCATCATCGCCTGCATTGTCCCGCGCAGCCGTCGGGCTGCTTGGAGAGATGGGACTGGAGCTGGTGGAAAACCCGGAGGCCGACATGTCGCGCCCGGAAAAAATCCGGTTCAAGGAACTCGATGCCGGCGAAAAGAACGCGCTGATTGCGCGCAATCCCTCCTTCGGCCGCATTGTATGCCGCTGCGAGACGATAACGGAGGGCGAGATACTCGACGCGATCCGCCGCCCGATCGGCGCGCGCAGCCTTGACATGGTCAAGCGTCGGGTGCGCGCCGGAATGGGACGCTGCCAGGGCGGATTCTGCTCCCCGCGCGTGGTGGAGCTGCTTGCGGAGGAGCTGGGCATACCGCTCGGAGAAGTGACAAAAAAAGGCTGCGGCTCGGAGATCTCGCCGCGCGAAAAGAGAACGGACGGTGAATAGGGTGGCAGGCGCACCTGTGATAAACAAGAAAGTTATAGTTATCGGCGGCGGACCGGCGGGGCTTGCCGCGGCGCTTGAAGCGCGGAAAACGGGAATCGAGCCGGGCGAGATACTTATCCTTGAGCGTGACCGCGAGCTTGGCGGCATACTTAACCAGTGCATACACGCCGGGTTCGGCCTTCACTTTTTCGGCGAGGAGCTTACGGGGCCTGAGTATTCGGGGCGCTTTATCAAAATGGTTAAAGAGGCTGGTATCGAATACCTTACGGGCGCGATGGCGCTCGGCGTGTCGGCAGACCGCCTTGTGACGTTTGTTTCGCCCGAAACCGGATACGTCACGGCGCAGGCGGGTGCGGTCGTGCTCGCAATGGGCTGCCGCGAGCGCACGCGCGGCGCGCTGGGCATACCCGGCACAAGGCCGCAGGGCGTGTTTACCGCCGGAACGGCGCAGCGGTATGTGAATATAAACGGAATCATGCCGGGCAAACGCGTTGTCATACTCGGCTCGGGCGATATAGGACTTATAATGGCGCGCCGGCTGACGCTGGAAGGCGCGAAAGTGCTGCGCGTCTGCGAGATAATGCCGTATTCCAGCGGACTGGCGCGCAACATAGCGCAGTGTCTGGACGATTTCGGAATACCGCTGTACCTTTCGCACACCGTGACCGAAATCCGCGGCCGTGAACGCGTCGAGGGCGTCGTCGTTTCGCGTGTCGACGAAAACCGCAGGCCCATACCCGGTACGGAAGAATATGTCGAGTGCGACACATTGCTGCTTTCGGTCGGACTTATACCCGAAAACGAGCTTTCGCGCGAGGCGGGTGTGGAACTCGACGCAGTAACCGGCGGGCCGGTCGTCGACCAGTATCTTCAGACGAGCGTGCCGGGCGTGTTTGCGTGCGGGAATGTGCTTCAGGTGCACGACCTTGTGGACTATGTAACGCGCGAGGCATTCGCGGCGGGAGCGTCGGCGGCAAGGTATGCTTTGGGCAGCGCCGGGTACGGTGACGGCGTTAGGACATTGCCGACTGTGCCGGGCGAGGGCGTGCGGTATATAGTTCCGCAGCGCATTGTCGTCTCCGAAGGCGCGCCTGTGGGCGAGCTGCGGCTGTTCTACAGATCGACTGCGACCTTCCGCGATGTGAAGGTGGTAATATCAGCCGGAGATGAAACGCTGCGCATATTAAAGCGCAGAATCGTAACGCCCGGCGAGATGGAGAGTGCGGTCCTGACGTCTGAGACAGCCGAAAAACTGCGCAGCGGCGCCGCACAGCTGCGAATTGATCTTGTAATGTGACCGAAGCGGTTAAGCGCGACCGGGCGGGATTAGTATGATTTCAGGCGACGGAGACATAAAATGCCGGGTAAAAATACGCTGATTAAAAACGCCAACATAATTGACGCGGAAGCGAAAGCTACCGGGTTTGGCTCCATACTTATGCGCCAGCGCGAGGGCGGCAGGCCGGGCGGGATAGAGGCGGTCTGGTACGGCACAGGCTCGCAGGCTTCGCTCCCAGACGACTGCGAGGTGTACGATGCGCGCGGCGCGCTGGCATTGCCGGCGTTTATCGATATGCACTGCCATCTTCGCGAGCCGGGCGAGGAGGAAAAGGAGACAATCTACACGGGTACGGCAGCCGCTGTTGCGGGCGGGTACGGCACTGTTGTCGCCATGCCAAACACAAAGCCGCCGGTCGACAGCGTTGCGCGCCTGCGCGGGGTGTTTGACAAGGTGCGCCTGTGGGGACTGTGCGAGGTTTTGCCGGCGGCCGCGATAACAGTCGGGCAGCAGGGGCAGTCGTTGTGCGATTTTGACGCGCTGCACGAAGCGGGAGCCGTCGCTTTTACCGACGACGGCATGCCGGTGTCCGACGCCGGTGTGATGCGCGAGGCGATGAAGCGATGTGCTGCGGGCGGATATATTTTAATCTCGCACTGCGAGGAGCTGTCGCTGTCGGCGGGCGGCGTGATGAACGAAGGACGAACTGCGGCGGCGCTTGGCGTGAAGGGCATACCGAATTCCGCCGAAGAAGTGATGATAGCGCGCGATCTGATTTTAGCCGAGGAGACAGGCTGCCGGCTGCATATAGCTCACGTCAGCACAGCAGGCGGGATGCGACTGATACGCGAGGCAAAAGCCCGCGGCGTCAATGTCACCTGCGAAACCTGCCCGCACTACTTCTCGTTCTGCGACGAGGATGTGATGTTCTACGGCGGAAACGCCAAAATGAATCCGCCGCTGCGCTCGCGTGCCGATGTCAGGGCGGTGATAGAAGCCATAGCAGACGGAACGGTAGACTTTATTTCGACCGACCACGCGCCGCACACGGAAAAGCAGAAAACCGGGCCGCTTGCGGAGGTCAAAAACGGCATCACAGGGCTTCAGACGGCGTTTGCCGCGGCTGTGACATACCTTGTCATGCCCGGCTATATTGACATATACAGGCTGGCAGAACTGTTTTGCACGGGACCGGCAAGGATACTCGGCCGCACCGCAGAAATAAAACCCGGTTCAAAGAGCGGCGTCACAATAGTCAACCCCAACCGCGAGATAGTGATCAGCCGGAGCATGCTTAAAAGCAAATCTTTCAACACTCCGTTCATGGGACTTTCGCTGTACGGTTCGGTCGAGCGCGTATTTTTGCCGTAATGAGAATAAACAACCCGAAATATCAAGGAGGCTTCAATGTCGTTTCCTCTGCTTGCGGAGCTGATCCGCAAAAAAAACAATCCGAGCGTAATGGGGCTTGACCCGAAGCTGGAGTATATACCGCCTTATATCCGTAAAGGGCGCAGCATCGGCGAGGCGCTGTTCGAGTTCAACCGCGGGCTTATAGACGCTGCGGCAGACCTGATTCCGGCTGTCAAGCCGCAGTCGGCCTTCTACGAGATGTACGGCCTTGAGGGTCTGCAGGCATTGGACAGGACCATACGCTATGCAAAATCCGCGGGACTGTATGTGATTTTAGACGTCAAGCGCGGCGACATCGGCTCCACGGCGGAGGCATATGCGGAGGCGTTTTTCGGCGAATATTCCGCAGGCGCCGACTGCGTGACAGTCAACCCGTATCTCGGAAGCGACGGCGTGCTGCCGTTTATCAAAGCGGCGGAAAAATATGACCGCGCGGTGTTTGTGCTGGTAAAGACATCGAACCCCTCATCGGGCGAGCTTCAGGATGCGGATTGCGGCGGCGAGCCGCTTTATATGCGCGTCGCGAAGCTCGCGGCGGAATGGAACCGCACGGGGCGCTGCGGGATAGTGGCAGGCGCGACATATCCGGCCGAACTTTGCGAGCTGCGGCGTGCACTGCCCGATACTTTCTTCCTTGTGCCCGGTTACGGCGCGCAGGGCGGCAGGGCGGAGGATATTGACCTGGCTTATGACAGCTCCGGCGGCGGCGTTATCGTAAACTCATCGCGCGGGCTGATGTGCGCGTGGAAAAGCGGCGGCGACGGGCGCGATTTTGCCGACCGTACACGCGCTGCGGTCATCGCAATGCGCGACGATCTGAATGCTGCGCGCCGCGGATTATATTAAGAATTTTGCTTTTTCCCGCGTTGCACTGTTGAAATTTTGCATTTTGGCACAAAATATTTGTAGCAAATCCACAAAAACGGCAATCATTTTTTGACGTGTGACAATTGTTAATATTTCAAATTTCCCTTGAAAATAACTAAAAAATGTTATACAATAACTCTATTAGCGCATTTAAGCATGACCGGAATTTTCGTCTTGCATTGGCTCAACTGAAAATGGCGGTATAGGATATTACAGGCAGAAATAAGGAGATTTAAAGACAAAAATGGACAAAATCACGACTGACAAGATCAGAAACGTTTGCCTGCTCGGACACAGCGGTTCGGGCAAAACCTCACTGGTGGAAGCCTCACTTTTTGTTACCAAAGCTATTGACCGCATGGGCAAGCCCGCGGACGGCACCACTGTCAGCGACTGCGACCCCGAGGAAATAAAGCGCGGTTTTTCGCTTTATGCTACAATAGCGCCGGTGATGTGGAAAAATATAAAGATCAACTTTATCGATACACCCGGTTATCTTGATTTTGTAGGCGAAGTTTATCAGGCAGTCAGAGTTTCCGACAGCGCGATTATAACCGTCGATGCCAAATCGGGCGTCGAGGTCGGAACTGAGCTGGCATGGGATTATGCCACGGATGCCGGTATCCCGAAGGCGTTTTTCGTCAACAAATCCGACGACCCGGACGCCAATTTCTCCAAAGTGCTGTCGGAGATGAGAGACACGTTCGGTATATCGGTTTGCCCCCTCATCGTTCCGATGACCGAAAACCGCGCCACAAAGGGATTTATAAATCTGGCAAGCGGCAAGGCATATACTTTTGATAAAAACGGCAAATATACCGAGAGCGATATTCCGGCCGAGTTTGCGGACATGGCGGCAGAGATGCGCGGCATACTGGTTGAAACGGTTGCCGAGAACAGCGACGAGCTGATGGAAAAGTTCTTTGCCGAAGAAGAGATTTCCGATCAGGAGATCATGGACGCTCTCAAGCTGGGCTTCCATGCGGGTTCGGCAGCTCCGGTTATCTGCGGTTCGGCAGTCAACGTATGGTGCGTCGAACAGCTTCTGCAGATAATTGCAGGCACATTCCCGTCATATGCAGACCGCGGCACCGAGAAGGTTGTAAAAGGCGACGAGGTCAGCACGGTAAAAATCGATGAAAACGGTCCGGCCTCCGTATTCGTATTCAAAACAATCGCCGACCCGTTTGTCGGCAAGATGTCGTTCTTCAAGGTCATGAGCGGCACACTGTCCAACGATCTGACGCTGCGCAACGTAACCTCCGGCTCAAACGAGAAATTCGGCCACATTTACACGATACGCGGCAAAAAGCAGACCGAGGTCGACTCGCTCTGCTGCGGCGACATCGGCGTTACCGCAAAGCTGGTTAACACCAACACAAACGACACGCTGACCGCTTCGTCTTCCGACGAGATGTACGCCAAGATCGTTTATCCGGAGCCGTTCCTCACTATGGCGGTTACTCCGAAGGCGAAGGGCGACGAGGACAAAATCTCCACCGGTATTACAAGACTGCTGGAAGAGGACTACACGATCAAGTTTGAAAACAGCGTGGAAACAAAGCAGCTTCTGGTATCCGGTCTGGGCGATATTCACCTCGATGTGTTCACTTCGAAGCTCAAATCGCGCTACAATGTGGCTGTAGATCTCAACAAGCCGAAGATCGCATATCGCGAAACGATTAAAAAGACGGTTCAGGCAGAAGGAAAACACAAGAAACAGACCGGCGGCCACGGTCAGTACGGACACGTTCGCATTACATTCAGTCCCGGCGAGGCAGAGGGGCTTACGTTCACGGAGTCGGTCGTCGGCGGCGTGGTGCCGAAAGGATTCTTCCCGGCGGTTGAAAAAGGACTTCTGGAAGCGATGCAGAAAGGTGTTCTCGCCGGATTCCCGGTCGTGCACCTTGCCGCAAACCTTTACGACGGCAGCTATCATGATGTCGACAGCTCCGAAATGGCATTTAAGCTTGCTGCAAACCTTGCCTATAAAGACGGACTTCCGCGCGCAAACCCCGTGATTCTCGAACCGGTCGGCGAGCTGAAGGTATATGTGCCCGATTCGCTTGTCGGCGACGTGATCGGCGACCTTAACAAGCGCCGCGGCAGAGTGCTTGGCATGACGGCATATGAAGGCAAGAAGGGCTATCAGATGGTTGAAGCCGAGGTGCCGAGAGCCGAAATGCTCGATTACACGATTGTACTTCGTGCTATGACGCAGGGCAAGGGCTGGTTCACGTTCCGCTTCGTGCGCTACGAGGAATGCCCCGCAGCAGTAGCCCAGAAGGTAATTGCAGAAGCAAAACTCGAGGCTGAAAAAGAATAAAACTTGTAAAATGCGAAAAGCCGCCGTACGAAAACGGCGGCTTTTTGACCCGGTTTTATATATTGTGTTTTTGATGTATAATTAGTAAATTATGTATATAACTACTTATTTTAATAATAATTCTGATTGACATTGCTATGACAATGTGATATAATTCGTCATACAAAATAAGGAAAATTTTCCACTGAATTCGGGGGGTGCATATAAAATGAAATGCCGGGCGATCGTTGCGCTTTCAATGTGCACATTCGCGACAGCTCTTGCAGCTGTAATCGTGGTGCTCGCCATTGCCGGAAACCCGAACGTCGAAGAGATATTGCAATGTGAGTTCCGTTCAGATATATCCGCGTCGTCAGGAGTACTGTCTGATTCCCCGTATACAGCCGAATATGAGCTGCGCTACGGTTACGCAGGATTAACCGAACGCGAGCGTGCAGTTTACAGGACTATAAAGGATGCAGTGTTCAATTTCAGGTCTGTGTCGGCAGACGGCTGCGATTACAACACGTTTAAGAAAGTTTTTGTCAAATTCTGCGCCGATTATCCGGAATGCTTCTGGGTCACCGGTGACTGGACGGCAAGCGGCTATGTAATAGGCGGCGTGCGTAAATATACTTCTTACTCCCCGAAATACAGATATACAAAACAGCAGTTTGCCGAGACTGAGGCAAAGATAAATGAAATTGTAGACGACTTTCTGGCCGGTATTCCCGCCGGCGCTTCGGATTACGACAAAGCGCTTGCGGTATACAGGTTTGTTTCTACCTATGCAGAGTATGACACGGAGACCTCACGCAGGCTCAGCGTAGGTCGCGTCGACAGCTCCACGGACCGCAGCTGTTCTATAGATGGCTACTTTTTGGACAAGCTGGCGGTTTGCTCGGGGTTTTCAAAGGCAACACAACTGCTGCTTGGTAAGCTCGGCATTGAATGCATATATGTAACCGGCCGGTCAGAGGGCGGCGGCCATTCCTGGAACATGGCAAAGCTCGACGGCGATTACTATTATTTGGACACCACCTGGGCAAACACGCGCCGAGAGGGAACAGGCGCGCTTACATATGACTTTTTCTGCATTACCACAAGCGAGCTGCTGCATGACCATTCGATAGATATTTCCTCCGGTTTGCCGCTCTGCAGTGCGACGAAGCTAAACTATTTCGTCAGAAACGGGCTTGTGGCGAAAAGCTGTGACGAAAACGAGCTTGCCTCGCTGTTCGGAGCTTCGCTTAAAATGGAGGGCGGAAGTGCGACTGCGATAAAATTTGCGTCACGCGAGCTTTTTGAAAAGGCATACTCGCAGCTGTTCACAAATAGCAGGATATTTGATGTGCTGAACAAGGCAGGCTGTTCCGGTTATTCGTCTGTCAGATATAGCGCCGACCCCGGCAGGCTTACGATAACAGTTTATCTTGACGGGGTATCGTCTTATTAGCAATCCTACACTGAGACTTTGTGTATGATTGACAGTCTGCAGTACGCATGTTAAAATGAAAATTGCAATTATTTTTATAATTGCTTAATATTTGGAGAACAGGGTGACAGCCCATATGAAAATAAAGAAAAATTTTAAGATTTCAGGCAACCGCAAGGGGTTCACGCTTGTTGAACTTGTCGTGGTTGTGGTAATACTCGGAATCATTACTGCGATTGCAGTGCCCACATATTATGGTATAACCGAAAGCTCTAACAAGAAAATATTCGAAACAAATCACAATATAATTGTTTCTGGCATAAATATGTACATATCGGCGCACAACGGCGCATTTCCGCCAAACGGTCAAGCCCTGATTGACGGAAAATATATCCTCGTTGAAGAAGGCGAATATTCAGTCTCCGGAAGCACAAGCACGTTTTTCGACGACCAGCCGAGTGGCGCAACATATGTGCTTGAGACAAGTGAAAACGGATTTACGCTTACATCAACGTATAAAACTGAAGTTAAAACATTCACGAAAAGCAAGTAATCGATTTGCGTTGCAAACCGATTGTAATCTTTTCTTCGCTGATAAAATTTACGGGCGGTGCTGAACTTGCTGAAAAATATACTGAAAAACAATGACGGAAGCATATTGGTTTTTGTATTGTTTCTGTTTGCTTCCATTATGGTTATAATATCGTCGCTGCTTGCACTGTCAAATCAGAACTACAACGGAGTGATTACCCAGCAGCTGAATGCACGCGCCTATTATCTGACACTGGAGACATCTGATATCGTTATAGCATCACTGCTGAAAAAACCCGAAGAAGGCGGCGGTGTTCCGCTGATAAACAAATACTGCGACCAGTATCTGGATGACAAAGAACCTATAACTGACAGCATATCTTTTGACGATTTAGGTGAAAGCAAAGTAAAGCTTATTTTTGAAGAAGACAGCGAGTTATCAACCGAAACAGAAAAGATTTATTGGGCAGTTGTATATATAACTACAAAAATACCCGATTACAGAGTAAGCGTAAAATTCAAACCGGAAGAAAATCCGACATATGAATTATATTACGAGTTGAGAATACTGGTACAAAATACAAATATCCGCACTTTCAACATCATAAACGAAGACAGAACGGCAGCGTAAGTTTTCCTACAGATACATACGGTACAGGTGTTGAATATGAATAATACAATAAAAATCAGAAAATTTAAGAAGCGGCGCAACGGCTTCACGCTTGTTGAGCTTCTGGTGGTAATGGTTTTGTCTGTGGTGGTGCTTGCCGTCAGCGCACGCCTGTTCCTTGCGTCCGATTCAATAAATGCGCTGGCGGACTATTTTATAAACCAGGAAACACAGACGCGATATACTGCCGAAAGAATTAACAACGCGATTAAATACACAAACGCTCTGTTCACCATTCCGTATTCGAGTTTCAAACTTGGAAACCTGACGGAAAGCTGGAGCTATCTGGGGATCATGGACGGTGTCTATATCCCGCATAAGCTTATAAAACAGCGAAACGGTGATGAAACTGCGGGTAAATATGGCGAAGGCACATTTACCAGAGCGCTTGTGTATATAAAATACCTGGGCTCACAAAAAGATACCGACGAAGATTATGTCACCCCGGAAGTTTTGGCAAAATACAACTTGTTGAAGCTGCCTGAAGAATTAGACGAAGACGATGAGATAAATGCATTATATAAGGAACCGTATGATCAATATGTTTATACGGGCAACGTTGATGACGGTTATTTTCTTTTAACGATAATCGACTATGAGTTGTTCGATGAGAGATTAGGCTATGAAACAAAATATGAGCTGATATTTGATACAACAAATGACCCTGACAGCGGTGATATTATTTCAGGTTCCATACAGTATTCCCTTAAGATTACTTATGTCGATAAAGACGGAAAAATCATAGGTGAGGGAAACAATATCGAGCTTGAAACCATGCTCAACGGCATTAACATGCTGCAAGCGGTTTATCAGGGTTCAAAATATGATCCGGCAACCGCGATTGCTTTCCATGAAGACGGCTTCAAGGTAGACAGCGCCCCCATGCTGAATATTTTGTTTGTGCTCGATTTGTCGGGAAGCATGTATGAATACATCCAATCCGAAGGCACAGCGACAAGACGCATTCAAGCGCTGGCAAATAATGTTCAGACGTTTATAAATTCGTTCCAGTACGATTCCGTATATGTAAGCTTTGTGGAGTTCTCTACTTACGGTAAAGTGGCGATAGCGCCTGTCAAGGCTACGTCAAGCAATGTCAGAACATATATCAATAATCTGTTTACCCGGAAACCCTCTGGGGGAACAAATCTGGGTGACGGTTTCAGGGTGGCACATTGGCAGTTTGATGATCTCGTTGCAATGAATCCCGGCTCCGCCAATGTCATTATCAAGATATCAGACGGATTTACCAACGCATGGTCTGTAAAAAAACCGACCATGTATACGTCTTATATTGACACATACAATACGTATGCACAGCAACACAAAAAACTGGACTCATATTACAAATATACAATGATTGATGCAAGTGAGTGTGGAGGTATAAATAATTATTACTGGGATCCGGCAAATCCGGATGATATATTATATTTTGATGAAACTACTTCCACAGCCAGATATATATTCTATCCTAACGCAACAAAAACCAGCTATACACAGTATGATTTCAGATACTACTCAGGCGGCAGCAGAACAAAAACCTATACAGTTAAAGACAAGTGGAATCAGACTGTATATACTTTTACTTATACCTGTC